>JAIRXC010000130.1 GCA_031268515.1 Propionibacteriaceae bacterium | reverse complement strand
CCTCGGTCTTGTCGACGTGGTCCGCCAACTCCACCCCGAAGGCCAAGGCCCCTACTCCTGGTGGAGTTGGCGCGGCCAGTCTTGGGCCAACGGCTACGGCTGGCGCATCGACTACCACCTCGCCACCGCCGATCTGGCCGCCGCCGCGGTTGCCGGAGACACGGACCGCCCCGTCAGCTACGAGGCCCGGGTCTCCGACCACGCCCCGGTCGTCGTCGATTACGCCCCGGCCTGATGGCGCAAAATCCGTGTCGGCTGAGCAGGGTTGCCTTGGCCTCGGAGCCGCCGGCCGGCCGCTTGGCGGGGCGCTCTAGCTTCCGGGCAGTCTGGCGGCGCCCGTGACGCACGTCCTTTCTGGTTTTTTGGCCCTCGCCGCTTTGGGCGCGGTCTGGTTCGTTTACAACATCGCCTTAACCCGGTTGACCCGGTTGCCGAAGCTTTGGCGGCGGGTTGTGGAGGTCAGCCTCGCCGTTTTGCTGGTCGGCGGCTTCCTGTCTTTGACCGTCAGCCGTTTCCTGCCGAACCTGCCCGCTTGGCGGCCGCTTTTGGCGGTCTTCTTGACCGGCGTCGCCTTCCTCTTCTACCTTGCCCTCGTCCTCGTCCCTCTCTTGATCACAGCTGGCGTCCGCCGCCTGGCCGGCTTCCACGGCGCTCCGGCCTCAGACGCCCCGCCTCGCCGGGCGCTGCCGTCCGGGCGGGCGGCGCCGCCGGCGGGCCGTTGGCTTCGGGGCTGCCGGACCGTCGTCGTCGGCGCTCTCGCCGTCAGCGCCGCTGTCACCGCCTACGGCTCCTACGCTTTCCACTGCCTTGTCACTGCCGAGGTCACGGTCGCCGCGGCTGATCTGCCCGCGGCTTTCGACGGTTTCCGGATCGCTCTGGTCACCGACATCCACCTCGGCCCCGTCACGACTGGCGCCGATGTCCAGGCCATCGTCGAGAGGGTCAACGCCGCCCAACCCGACCTGATCGTCTTGGCTGGCGACTTGGTCGACGGTTCGGTCGAAGACTTGGGCGGCGAGTTGTCCGCTCTCAGCGGCCTCCAGGCTCGTGAGGGGACTGTGGTCACCACGGGCAACCATGAGTTCCGCCTTGACACGGACGCCTGGCTGGCGGCTTTCCAAAGCTACGGACTCCGCGTGCTCGACAACTCGGCCCTGCAGATTCAGCGTTCTGGCGTGAGCTTCGACGTCATCGGCGTCAACGACCGTCAAGGCAGTGGCGCCCACGGGGCCAACCTGGCCAAGGCGGCTCAGATGCTCCCCGGCGGCGCCGCCGCCGCTGTCGGCGGGGCTGGCCGCTTCCGCCTTCTCATCGCCCACGAGCCCGTCCAGGCTCTTATGGAAGATAACTTGCCGGCGGCTTTGGGCGTTGACGTCCAGTTGTCCGGGCATACGCACGGTGGCCAGCTGTGGCCTCTCGGCCTCTTCGTCCGCCTCAGCCAGCCCGTCGTCTCTGGCGTCCACACGGTCGGCGGGGTCCAGGTCGTCACCTCGAAGGGCACCGGTTCGTGGGGTCCGCCGGTCCGGGTCGGCGCGCGTCCCGAGGTCGTCATCGTGACGCTGCGGCCGGCCTGATAGCCGCGCCTGCCCAGTCGCTCAACTCGGTTTCGCCGACGTCAGTCGGACTTCAGCTGCGGTGGGCCCGGTCTCCGCGCCGGTCCGGCCGCGCCGCGGCGCCGGCGGGCTCTCCGACCGCGGCCTGGCGGGTTTGCCTCTGGCGGCGCTGACGCTGCTTCTTCACGGCCGCCGCTTCGCGTCCCCGTTTGGCCGGCCGTCTTAGACCTGGTAGCTTTGGCGGTCGGAAATCACCTTGGCAGGTTGCCCGAGTGGCCAAAGGGAACGGTCTGTAAAACCGTCGGCGAAGTCCTACGTTGGTTCAAATCCAACACCTGCCACCAGGTTGTCCGCACGCCGTCCTTGGGCGCTGTGCGGACAGCGGCGAGGCGGCGGCGCAGACTCCCAGGGTTTGGCGCCGGCCTCTTGTGGCTGGCGCTTTCTGGCCGCTGTGCCGATGGGCGCCGTGGCGGCGGGCGTCTCCTGAAGCGGCGCCTGCTAGCCGTGGGCGCGGCGTTCCGGTTGGCTTTCCCGCTCTGGCGCCGCTTGGTCCGATTGGCTCCCTGCTTGCTCCGTCGTGTATCGTGACCTGGCGATTGCGCCCCTATAGCTCAGTCGGTAGAGCGTCTCCCTGGTAAGGAGAAGGTCTGCGGTTCGATTCCGCATGGGGGCTCGGCGCCCGGCGGCGGCCAGACGGCGGCTTTCGGACACCTCAGGCGGGATAGCTCAGTCGGTCAGAGCGAGCGGCTCATAATCGCTAGGTCGCGGGTTCAAGTCCCGCTCCCGCTACTGTTTGGCGGCGGGTCCAGGACCTGTCATGAACTTGGATTTACAAGGGAGATGAGATGGCGAAGAAAGCGTCCGAGGTCCGGCCGAAGATCACGCTCGCCTGCACAGAGTGCAAAGAGCGAAACTACATCACGAAGAAGAATCGCCGCAACGACCCCGACCGTCTGGAACTGAAGAAGTTCTGCCCCCGCTGCCACCGGCACCAGCCGCACCGCGAAACCCGCTGACGGCAGGGCCGTTTCTCCTCTCGGCGGTCTTCCGCTCCAAGGCGGCGCCAGCCGGTCCCCGCGGCCGGCCGCCAGCCCCGTGGACGCACCCTGGTTTCCAATTCTTGGTGTCTCGGCTTCCACTAGGGGGTCTGTTTGCCGTCCCCTGGTTGGCGGCCTGGCTCCGGCTCTGCTCCGCGGTGCTGAGCAGGGCGGGCTTGGGGCTTGCCCGGCTCTCAGCCGGCTCTCCTGGCCTGGGCGCTAGTGGCGGGCGGGAAGACACAACGGGCTAAGGCTTCGCCGCAGGACTTGGGGCTCAAGGCCCGATGACGGCCGCCGTCCGGCCGAATGATTTAAGAAAACTTAGATTTAAGTGATGAGCCTCGGCGGCTGTGGTGCTCTAGAGTGTGAAACGTGCCCATCACCACCGCCCACGCCGGACGTTCGTATCCTCCGCTCGCCCCCTACGAGTTAAGCCGCGCCAAACTCGAAGAATTCACCACTGCCCTCCAAGACAGCAACCCGGCATACACCGGTGAGCGGCCTGCCATCCCGCCGACCTTCGCCGCCGTGGCGACGTTCCGAAACTGGCAGCAGCTCATCGACGACCCCGAATTGGGTTTGGCTCTGCGCCGTCTCATCCACGCCGACCAGTCTTTCGAGTTGTTCCGGCCCATCGAGCTTGAAGACAGCTTCGAAGGCTGGACGACGCTCGAAGACGTCAAGATCCGCGGCCACCTGGAATATCTCTTCGTCCGGGTCGACGTCACCGACCAGCACGGCCAACTCATCGGCACGTCGCGGGCGACCTTCATCCACAACCGCGCGGCGGCTGACGCCGAAGAGGCCGCCAAAGCGGCCAAGGCCGACGCGGCGGACTTGCAGCCGTCAAGCCAAGCGGCCGAATCGGCGGCGCCGGCCTCGGCCGGCCAGTCGAAGGCGGACGGGGCCGTTGGATCGGAGGCGCTGTCATGAGCCCTGCCAACGTGGCCTTGCCGCCCTTGGCCATCCGCATCACCCGGGCCGACGTCATCCGTTACGCCGGCGCCGCGACCGACTTCAACCCCATCCACTGGTCCGACCGCCACGCCGCCGCCCTCAAGTTGCCTGGCGTCATCGCCCACGGCCTTTTCACGATGGCCTTGGCTCTTCGCATCGTCACCGACTGGATCGAAGACCCCAGGAGCGTCATCAGTTACAGTTGCCGCTTCGGCCGGCCCGTCTTCGTCCCCGACACGGACGAGGGCGTGGAGTTGCAGGTCAACGGCCGGGTCTCAGACGTGGCCGCTGACAAGGTGACGATCCGTCTCCATGTCACCGTCAACGGCGCCCCGGTCCTCACGAAGGTCGTCTGCGAGGTCAAGCCGCCGCCGCCCGACTCCGCGGCCGGCCGCGCTTTGGCCGCCGCGGCCGCGGAGAACCTGTGACGCTGCCGCCGGGGGCGCCGCTAGCCGCCGACGGCCGGTCTCAGCGCCCGCCTAGCGCCTCTGATTCCTCCCGGCCTGCGTTTCCGGACCAACCGGGTTTTCAGGGTGGCTCTGAAATCTCCGATCCGCCCCTCTTGTCCGCCCTCACCACCTTCCGCGTCGGCGGCCCCGCCCGCCGCTTCGTCATCGCCCGGACCGAGGCTGACCTCATCGCGGCTGTCCGGGCGGCTGACGCGCGGGGCGAGCCTGTGCTCCTAGTCGGCGGCGGTTCCAATCTCCTCGTGGCCGACGACGGTTTTCCCGGCCTGGTGGTCCTTGTGGCCTTGCGCGGCTTTGCCGCCCAGCCAGACGGCGACGGCCTGGGCGCCGTCGCGTCGGCGGGCGAGCCGTGGGACGACTTTGTGGTTTGGACGCTCGCCCATGGTCGGACCGGAGCCGAGGCGCTGTCGGGCATCCCTGGCACGGTCGGGGCGGCCCCGGTCCAAAACATCGGCGCCTACGGGGCGGAGGCGGCCGATGTCATCGCCTCGGTGCGGGTTTTCGACCGCCAACGAGACGAGGTCCGGACTTTCACGGCGGCCGACTGCGGTTTCGGCTACCGCACAAGCCTGTTCAAACAAACCCCTGACCGCTATGTCGTCTTGTCCGTCGGCTGTCGCTTCCAACCCGGCCCGCTGTCAGCGCCCATCGCTTATTCCGAACTGGCGCACTACCTCGGCGTAGAGGCGGGCCAACAGGTTCGGGCGACGTTTGTCCGGTCGGCTGTGCTGACTATCAGGGGGACCAAGGGAATGCTCCCCGACCCGGGGGACCCAGACACCTGGAGCGCCGGCAGTTTCTTCAAGAACCCGGTTCTGCCGTCTGCCCAAGCCGTCCGTCTGCCGGCCGCCGCCCCTCGCTGGGCCCAATCAGACGGCACGGTCAAGGTTTCCGCCGCTTGGCTGATCGAACAGGCTGGCTTCTCCAAAGGCTACGGCGCGGGTCCCGCCCGTTTGTCGAGCCGCCACGTCCTCGCGCTGACGAACCGGGGGACCGCCACGGCCGCCGACCTGTTGGCGTTGGCGGCGGCGGTCCGAGACGGCGTGCGCTCAGCCTACGGCGTGACGTTGGAGCCCGAGCCGGTCCTGGTCGGCTGCCGCCTGCCGGACTGAGGCCGCCGCGTCGGCGGCGCGCCAGGGGTCGGCCGAAAATCTTTCAGAAGTTCTGGAAGATTCTTTTCAACATCGGACAAAGCCGTGCCAGGCGGTGAGTCCGCTGGTTTGACGGAGCTTTGACGCCTGTGATACGGATAGCGCGTATGAGGCTACTCCAACCTCAAGAAAGCCTGGTGGCCGGTGAAGAAACAAATTGCCGTCTGGTTGGGCAGCAGTTCGTCGGTCTTCCCCATCTGGCTGTTGCCATGTCGCAATTCAAACTGAGGAGCGCGTCGGCTGTCGTGGCCGGTGCGCTCCTCGCCCTTGTGCTTCCGGGCTGCGGCGGAGCGCCGGCGGCCGACAGCAATCCGTACGCGCAAGATTTCGCTGCGGCCCGGGGGCAAACTGACGTCAAAGAGGTTTTGGACGCCCTGGCGGATGATGTGGTCTCTGACGCCGAGTATTCCCAGATCGAGCAGCTGACGATCGAGTGTTTGGCGGATAGGGGGATTAAAGCCGAATCTCTCGGCGAGGGAGAGCTGAGGATTGAACACCCGCCTTCGCTGACTCCGGACGAGGTGACCGCCGCGCACGATCTTTGCGCCGGACCCAGGCTTGATTTGGTCAGCCCGTTGTATTGGGATGTCCGGGCGAATCCGCAAAAGGAAGACTGGTCGGCGGTGACCTTGCGCTGCTTTAAGCGGTTCCAATTGGTCGACGAGGCGATGACAGTTAATCAGTTTAAAGCGGTTGACCTCGAAAATCCACCTTGGGATGAGTTGAGCGGTGACGCCTATGGCTGCCTGGTTGACCCGAATGGTTACGCCGGCGGCCAGCCCGATCTGCAACCCGGCGAGGGATGGGGGATTCGACGGGTCCAGTGAAAGTCTGATCGCATGGTTGTGAAGAAAGGCCCGCGCGCGTGGGGCTTCCCGCGCGGCGGCCTCGTCGGCTTGGCCGCCGCCGTCCTCGTCTCGTGTGGTTTCCTCTTGGGGCTGCTGGCCTATCCAGACGTGGCCCCGGCGTCGCTGACAGCGGCGGCGACGGTTCGGACGGCCGGTGTCGCGGCGATTGATTTCACCGATGAGCGGTCGCTGGCCTTCTCGCCGCAGGTCGAACCGTTAGCCCCCTTGGCTTCTCCCCGTTCCGGGGTTGTCACTTCATCAGCTTGCGCGCCCGGCAAAGATCTGGCTTCGGGAGAGGTGCTGTTCACGATTGACAGCGAGCCAGTCGTGGCCTTGTGGACGGCCTATCCGTTGTTCCGCGACATCGGCCTAGGGCTGCAGGGCGCGGATGTCAGCGCCGTTGGCGATGAATTGCGCCGCTTGGGCTACGGCGCCCCTGAGTCGGCGGTTTGGAACGCCGGCTCGGCCCAAGCGCTGGCGGCTTTCCTCCAAGACCGCGGCGCCGGCGGGCCGGGAACCGTGTTGGCCCTTGACCGGTTCGTCTTGTTAAGCGCCGAGACGGTCCGACTGTCAAGCTGCTCGGTCGAAGTGCGCGGCCGAGTCGGGACTGGCGATGTCTTGGCCTTGTCTGGCGGTGGTTTGACAGGCTTGACGGCCGTTCAAACTGAGACTTTGGCGGCCGGCGGCCACTCGGCCAGTTACGGTGCCGTGACGGCGCCGCTGTCGCCGGAGGGGCTGATTGTCGACGCCGCCTTCTTGTCTGAAGTCGCCGCCGGCCCGGAATTTAAAACCTGGCAGGCGGGCCAAGAAGGCGGCTTGGCCTTGAAGGTGGCTTTGACCGAGCCGGCGCCGGCTTTCGCCCTGCCGCCGTCGGCGCTCTACGCCCTGACGGCCGATCGGGCCTGCGTGTTGGCCGGGGACGGCCAGGCGGTCGCGGTGACGCTGCTGTCTTCCAGTTTGGGCAATTCCATCGTGGCCGCCGCGGCCCCGCTTGCCGAGGTGGTTTTAGCTCCGACCGACCCGCCGCCATGCAGATAACCGCTGTCGGATTGTCCCACTGGTTCGCGGGGACGCCGCCGCTTTTTGCCGAGCTTGGTTTCCAGCTCGACCCTGGGCTGTTGCATGGCTTGACCGGCCCCTCCGGCTCAGGCAAGTCAACCTTGCTGTCGATCCTGGCGGGCTGGGTCGTGCCGCAACAAGGGACCGTCGAACGGGTCGGCGTGGCAAGCGTCGGTTGGGTTTTCCAGAACCCGGTCGGCGTCGCCCGTCGCACGGCCTTAGACCACGTGGCGCTGCCGTTGTTGGCCCGGGGCCGCCGGCGGGCCGCGGCGACGGCGGCCGCCGCGGCGCTGTTGGCGGAGTTCGGCCTTGACGCGGTCGGCGACCGCGACTATGCGACCTTGTCAGGCGGGGAGGCCCAGCGGTTGATGCTGGCCCGCGCCGTGGCCAAGAGCCCGGACCTGTTGCTGGTGGACGAACCGACCGCCCAACTGGACTTGACGACGGCTGACTCTGTCAACCAGGCCCTCGGCGCGCTGTCGCGCCGCGACATGATAGTGGTGGTGGCGACCCACCACCTAGGAACGATGGCGGCCTGTGACAAGATCATCGACCTGACCGCCGCCCAACCCGTCAGCGGCCATGCGGACTAAGCCGCCCAGGCGGCCGGGAGAAGCGGCCCCTAAGCGTCCGGCCATCGCGCTGCCGGACGTGTTAGGCGAGGCAGCCCGCAATCTTTGGCGCGGCGTCACGCGCGCGCCGCTTTGGGCGGGGCTGTTCATCTTGACAGCCGGAGTTTGCGCGGGCGCGGATGTCGCGTCTGTCGTCGCCTTGTCGCGCGAAGCCCACGCCTACAAAGACGCCGGCGCAGCGGTTTATGTCATCGACGCCATCGGCGGCATTGACGGCGCCCAGTGCGCGGCCCTCGCCTCTTCGGCTGATGTCCTCGCGGCGGCGGCGGTTACTCTGACAAATCGCACGGCTGTTTTCCAGAGCCTGCCCCGCTCGCCGGTTCCGGTCGCCGTCGCCACAAGCGGCTTGGGGGCTGTCCTTGGTCTGGACGATCCGCTGCCGGCGGGAGTGTTGTTGCCGGAAGAGCTGGGGAGAATGTTCGCGGTCCAGGCCGGCGGCCAAATCGCCTTGGCCGGCGGCCAATCGCTTCACGTCGCCGGAATTTACGCCTACCCCGACGACGGCCGCCGGCGGGACTTGGGCTATGTGGCGATTGAGCAGACCGCGCCGGCCGGCGTCTTCGACTCTTGCTGGATCGCCTTGTGGCCGCCTGATCAGACCGCGGCTGCCGGGCTGCTCCGAACCGCCTTGCGGCCAACCGCCGCCGAGGGGGCCAAGCTGGGCCAGCTCAACGCCACGCGCGGCTCCGAATACTCCCCTGATGCCGCCTTCCGCCACAGGGCCGCCCGACAGGTTTGGCTGCCGGCTGCTTTGGGCGGGATCATCCTTGGCGCCGCCGCCGTCCAGTCGCGCCGCCTGGAGTTCTCCTCGGCCTTGCACGCCGGGATCACACGGCCCCGCTTGGTGTTGCAGGTGTTGCTTGAAACCGTCGCCTGGACAGCCGCGGCCCTCATAACGGGCAGCGCCATCGCCGCCGGCCTGGCTTTCTGGCGCAACCCCGACCCCTGGCGTCCGGCTTTCCTGGCTGGGCTGCGTCCTCTTCTGGCTTGCGGCCTGGGAGTTTGCGGCGCGGCGGCCGCGGCCGCCGCCGTCATCAGCGAAAATCGGTTATTTAAATATTTCAAAGAACACTGACCTAAGTCTTTGCCGGCAGCGAACCGGCGGCGGTCCGGCCAGCCGATTTGACCGGCCGCCGGATGGCGGTCTAATGTCCTCAAGCAAGTTACGCCCACGCCGATCTGAGGTCATCATGGTCAACCGCTTCGAGCCCTTGCCGGGCCGAATGATGTGTTGTTGCCGTCCGGCGTCCGGCGCGTGTGGCCGAATGCGGGTCTAGGGTTTGCCTTCCGTCTGACCTGTCCCGCCTCGCCGCCCACGCGTCAAGCGTCAGGGCGGCTTTCTCATGATCTTTAAAACCCAGCGGGACGCTTCTGCGCCCGGGACCGGGCCAACACGCGCCGCTGCCGGCCGCGGCGGCCGTCAGGGAAACAAGAAAATCGAAAACAAAGACTGAAAAGGAATAAACAATGTCAGAAACCACAGCGGCTGAAACAGCCGGGGCCGTCCCCGTCGTCGCCCCGCCCAAACGACGTCGCACCGGCCTTGTCATCGGCCTCATCGCGGTCGTCTTGGTCCTCGTCGGCGGCGGCATTGCCGCCTACGCCCTCCTCCGCGACGACGAGATCAAGATCGGTGTCGTCGGCGCCTCAGACCCTTACTGGGCTGTTTACACCCAGATCGCCGCCGACGCGGGGATCAAGATCAAGATCATCGACTTTTCCGAATATCCATTGCCGAACCCCGCTTTGACCGAGGGGGAGATCGACATCAACCAGTTCCAGCACATCGTCTACCTAGGCGATTACATCGCCAAGTCTGGCCATGAGCTGACGCCGCTCGGTTCGACGGCAATTTATCCGCTCGGCCTTTATTCCAAGACCTACGACTCCGCTCAGGCGATCCCCGACGGCAGCACGGTCGTCGTGCCCGATGATCCCAGCAACCAGGCTCGCGCCCTGCTGGTCCTCCAGTCGGCCGGCCTCATCGAGTTGAAGGACGGCGGCTCGATCTTCTCCACTCTCGCCGACGTCGACAAAACCAAGTCTCGGGTCGAAGTCAAGGCCGTCGCCGCCGCTTTCACGCCGACCTCGCTCGATGACGCGGCCGCCGCTATCATCAACAATGATTTCGTTGAGAAGGCTGGTCTCAGCTTCGCGGACGCCATCGCCAAGGACGACCCGTCCGACGCCTCCGCGCTGCCGTATGTCAACATCTTTGCCGTCCGGCCGGAGGACAAAGACAACCCCACCTACATCAAGCTGATTGAGCTGTTCCAGGACAGCAAGGCTGTCACCGACGGTCTGCAAGCGGTTTCGGGCGGCGTGGCGACTCTCGCCAAGGTGCCCCAAGCCGAGCTCCAGGCGGCTCTCGACAAGGTCGTGGCCGACACGAAGGCGCAGGGCTGAGCCGATGGCTCTGGTCGAGCTCCGCGACGTCGTCAAAACCTTTCCGGCCCGCGCCGAGGGCCGCAAAGCGTCGAAGGCGGCCCCGCCGATCCGTGTCATCGACGGGGTCAGCCTTGACGTCGAAGAGGGAGAGATCTTCGGCCTCATCGGCTGTTCGGGGGCGGGCAAGTCGACCCTGGTGCGTCTCATCAACGCCCTTGCCCCCGTCACCTCGGGCTCGATCCGGGTGGCCGGCACGGAGGTCACAGCGTTGCGGGAGAAGGAGTTGCGGCAGCTGCGCCGCGGCATCGGCATGATCTTCCAGCAGTTCAACCTCTTCTCCTCCCGGACGGTCTGGGGCAACCTGGCTTATCCTTTGGAGATCGCCGGCACGCCCGAGGCGGAGCAGGCGGCCCGGATTTCCGAGTTGCTCAACTTCGTGGGCCTAGTTGACAAGGCGCACTCCTACCCAGAGCAGCTTTCCGGCGGCCAAAAGCAACGTGTCGGGATAGCACGGGCTCTCGCCACGCGGCCCCGGCTGCTTTTGGCCGACGAGGCCACGAGCGCCCTCGACCCTGAGACGACCGGCGAGGTGCTGGCCCTCTTGCGCCGGGTCAACGCCGAACTGGGGACGACGGTCATCGTCATCACCCACGAGATGGAGGTCGTCCGTTCGACGGCCAGCCGGGTGGCCGTCCTCGACGCTGGCCAGATTGTCGAGGAAGGCTCGGTCTACGACCTTTTCACGCGCCCTCGCCACCCGGTGACGAGCAAGTACGTTGGGACGGCCGTCCGGCCGACGCCAGACGCTGATGCCCTGGCCAAGTTGAGCGCCCGCCACGGTGGCCGGCTCGTCGCCGTGACGCTGCGCGAAGACGGCTTGAGCCAAGGAAAGCTGTTTGGGCGGTTGTACGGGCACGGCCTTGAGGCCGAGCTCGTACACGGGGGCGTCGAGGACATCCAGGGCCGCTCTTTCGGCCGCCTTGTCTTGGCCTTGCACGGAGATGAGGCAGCTGTGGGGGAGGCGCTGGCGGAGTTGTCCGGCCAGGTTGAGATCACGGACTTGGCGCCGCTGGCGGTGTCCGGCGCCACCGCTGCGGCCTTGTCTCCTCCAAACGTGGCAGACGAGGCCCCAGCGGGCCTTGCCGCAGCGCCGCCGCCGGCCGAAGCGCCCCGACAGCCGGCTGCCGCCGTCCTGCCGGAGGGTCTTGTCGCCGCGGCGGCCGCCGCCTGCGCAGCCGTCCCCGCCTGTCCAGACGTCCCCGCCTGTCCAGACGTCCCCGCCGCCCCTGCTCTTGTCGCCGTGGAGGCCGCCGCATGACCACACGCCTGCCTGATCTGACCGGACTGCTCGGCCAAGCCCTTGTCGAGACCCTTTACATCGTCGCCATCTCCTTGGCTGTCGGCACGGTCTTCGGCTTGGCGGTCGGCCTTGGCCTTTACACGACCCGGTCCGGCGGCCTCTACGCCAGCCGCCCCGTCTTTGTGACCTTGAACTTCCTTGTCAACTTCTTCCGGCCCATCCCCTTTGTCATCTTCATCGGCGCGGTCCAGCCGCTAGCCCGCCTCGTCACCGGGACCGGCATCGGCAATCCCGCCATCATCTTCGCCCTTTCCTTGTCAGCTGGGTTTTTCGTCGCCCGCGTCGTGGAACAAAACCTGTTCTCAGTGGACCCCGGTGTCATCGAAGCCTCCAGGGCCATGGGGGCGTCGCGCCTGAAGACCATCGCCGCGGTCCTCATCCCTGAGGCCTTGGGGCCGCTTGTCCTCGGTTTGACCTTCTCTTTCGTCGCGGTGGTCGACGCCTCGGCCATCGCGGGCGTCCTCGGCGGCGGCGGCTTGGGCAATTTCTCTCTCCAATACGGTTTCCGCCAGTTCGATTGGGCGGTCACGTGGACGACGGTCCTCATCATCGTCGCGATCGTCCAGCTGGGGCAGTTGCTCGGAAACACGGTCTCCCGCCGTCTGCTCCGGCGCTGACGGGGCTCTTACCTCGGCAGCGGTCTGCCCACTGGCGGGTGAAATCAACGCGGCGTCCATGCTGTTAGTGTCGGTTGACACCCTCCTCGGAGGCTGCATAAACTGCGGTGACTTCTCCTCCGAAGGGCGCCGCCTCCAACCGCCATTGGCGCCCTTGTTTCGCTGTGCCTGTTTGACAGTGCCCATTCTGGAGAGAGAGCTTTAACGCTGTGAGAATCCTCAAAGATGTCTGTGTGGCGTCCCCCTTCGAGCAGCCAGACGTTCGCCTGGCTCTCGAATCGCTCCGGGCCGGCGCTTGCCCTTTCCTCCACCTCGGCCGTGACCGGGAGCAGGCGTTGGCCGCCCTGGCCGAGTTGACAGAGCAAACGGCGGAACCGTTCGGCGTTGTCGTGGCCGAGGAACTCGGCGCCGACATCATGGCCGCCTTGCCGCCTCAGGCGAAGCAGGCTGTCGTTCCGGCCGGCTGGTCCGGCGGGCCTGCCGCCACAGCCCTCATTGAAACCGTCTATTCGTTGGCGGAAGCCGACGAGGCCATCGGCCGTGGCGCCTGGGCTCTCGCTCTCAAAGGCTCTGAGGGCGCCGGCCGGGTTGGGACGGAATCGTCTTTCCTGATGTTCCTCGGCTTGCGTGAGCGCTGTGCCGCCGCCGGCGTCGGCCTTTACGTCTACGGCGGCGTCGGCGTCCACACGGCCGCCGCCTACCTCGCCCTAGGCGCCCGCGGCGTCTTCCTCGACTCTCAGGTTTGCCTTCTGCCCGAGTGCGGCGCCCCCAAGGCGCTCAAGTCCCGCCTTGCCGCCATGTCCGGCACGGAGACCCAGCTGGTCGACGGTTTCCGGGTCCTCCACTGGCCGGCCGGCCCCCGCTTGGCCGACGGCGCAGTCCGAGCCGACCTCTTGCCTCACCTCGGCGGCCTGGATTTGGAGCGCGACCTCCTTCCCCTAGGCCAGGATTTCGCGCTGGCCGCCGGCTTTGCCCGCCGCTATGTCCGCCTGCGGGATCTCGTTTTCGCCATCTCGGAAGCGGCCTACGGCCACCTCCGCCAGGCTCAGGCTCAGCCGCCCCTGCGGGCCGGCAGCGAGTTGGCGGCCCGTCTCGGCGTCAGCTACCCAATCGTCCAAGGCCCCATGGCCCGGGTCTCCGACTCGCCGGCTTTCTTGGCCGCTGTGGCCGAAGCCGGCGCGTTGCCTTGCCTTTCCCTCGGCCTGGCTGGCGCCGATGAGACCGGCCGCCTTCTTGCGGCGGCCGCCGCCGCCGTGTCCGACCGTCCCTGGGCCGTCGGGCTTTTGGGTTTCGCGGAGCCGGCTCGTTTCAACGAGCAGACCCAGCGCATCCTCGAATTGGAGCGGCCGCCGGCCGCCGTCGTCATCGCGGGCGGCCGGCCCGCCCAAGCCCGCCGTTTCGAGGCGGCCGGTTTGACCGCCTTCCTCCACGTCCCTTCGCCGGCTCTCCTCGACCTGCACCTCAAGGAAGGCAGCCGCAGCTTCATCTTCGAAGGCCGCGAGTCCGGCGGCCACGTCGGCCCAACTCCGTCGGCTGTCCTCTGGGAACTCCAGCTTCAGCGGCTGTTGGACTGGGACGACCCCGCTGCCCTTACGGTGTTGTTCGCCGGCGGCCTCTTCGACACCCAGTCGGCCGCCTTTGTCTCTGTCATGGCGGCTTCTTTGGCGGCCCGCGGCGCCCAGATCGGCGTGGTCCTCGGCACCGCCTACCTTGTGACCGAGGAAGCCGTCGCGACCGGCGCGATCACCCGCCAGTTCCAGTCTTTGGCTTGCGCGGCCCGCGAAACCGTTCTCCTGGAGTCGGCCAAGGGCCAAGAGACCCGTGCTTTGCCGACTCCCTTCACTGACTATTTCCGATCCGAACGCCAACGTGTTTTCAGCCTTGACCTCGACGACTTGGCCAAACGGGCCGCCCTTGAAGAACTCAACCTTGGCCGCGCCCGTGTCGCCGCCAAGGGCGTCGACCGAGTCGACCGGAAAGTCGAGTTGACTCATGCTTCGGCCCAGCAAGCCTGGGGAGCCGGTGGTGTCCAGGCCGGCGGCGCCGCCGAATTGGCCGCCCTCCCGGATGACGAGCAGCTGCGGCGCGGCCTTTACATGTGCGGCGAGTCGGTCGCTTTGCTGAACGAGCCGACGACGATGGCCAGCTTGCACGCCCAGGTGGATGCCGCGGGCGAGTTCATGGCCGCCTTGGAATCGCCGGTTTCGCTGGAGGAGTCGCCGCGCCGGCGGGCCTGGACCGTCCAGTCGCACGTTCCCGCCCAAACGCCCATCGCCATCGTCGGTTTGGCCGGGGTGTTCCCCCAGGCTGACAATGTCGATGATTATTGGCGCAACATTGTCTTGGGCGTTGATTCGGTTGTCGAGGTGCCGTCTTGGCGCTGGGATCCTGAGATCTTCTTCAATCCGGACACGGCTGACACTGATTTCGTCTCCTCGAAGTGGGGCGCCTTCCTCTCGGCCGCCGAGTTCGACCCGGTCGAGTTCGGCATCGCCCCGCAGTCGGTTTCTTCGATCGAGCCGGCTCAGCTCTTGTCTCTCCTGGTGGCCAAGCGGGCTCTCCAGGACGCCGGTTACGCCGACTTCAGGTCCTTCGACCACGCCGACACCTCGGTCATCTTCGGGGCCGAGGCGATGGGGGAATTGACCAGCCAATACGGCTTCCGCCCCGGCATCCGCTCGCTCTTCGGCGGCCTGCCGAAAGAAGTGGCGGACACGCTGCCTCGGGTGACCGAGGATTCTTTCCCCGGCATCTTGTCGAACGTCACGGCGGGCCGGATCGCCAACCGCCTCGACTTGGGCGGGCGTAATTTCACGGTCGACGCGGCCTGCGCCTCCTCCCTGGCTTCCCTCGACATCGCCTGCCAGGAGCTCTGGAGCGACCGGGCTAATTTGGTCCTCTGCGGCGGCGCCGACCTGCACAATGCCATTTTTGATTACGTCATGTTCTCGGCCACTCACGCCTTGTCGCGCTCCGGCCACTGCGCCACCTTCGACGAATCCGGCTCTGGCATGACCTTGGGCGAGGGCGTCGGCGCGGTCGTCCTCAAACGCTTGTCCGAAGCGGAGAGCGACGGCGACAAGATCTACGCGGTCATCCGCGGCGTCCACGGCTCTTCGGACGGCCGTTCGCTCGGCTTGACCGCCCCCGACGCCCGCGGCCAAGTCGCGGCCCTGCGCCGGGCCTACCGGCTGGCCGGCGTGTTGCCGGCCGAGGTCGGCCTGATCGAGGCTCACGGCACCGGCACGGCGGTGGGCGACCGCACCGAATTGGGGGCTTTGATCAGCGTCCTAACCGACGGCGGCGCCCTGCCCGGCCAGGTTTACGCCGGCTCGGTCAAGACCCAGATCGGCCACACCAAGTGCGCGGCCGGCGTGGCCGGCCTCATCCGGGCTGCCTTGGCGACCTACCATGCCGTCATCCCGCCGACCTTGCACTTGGACAAGCCGGTCCGCAATTACGTGCCTGGCCGCAGCCCGTTGGCCTTCAACGCCTCTGGCCACGCCATCCCTTGGAACTCAGACCACCGCGTCGCCGGCGTCTCCGGCTTTGGCTTTGGCGGCACCAACTTCCACGCCATCATCCAAAACCACGTCCCCGCGCCGGCTGGCGAGCCGGTGCTCAAGAGTTGGCCGGCCGAATTGTTCGTCTTCCGGGGCGACGCGGCCGCCGCCAGCGCCCAGGCCGAGCAGGTCAAGGCCCTCTGGGAAGGCAATCACCAGCTACGTCTGGCCGATGTCGCCTACAGCCTCGCCCAGGCTTCCGACCAGCCTGTCCAGTTGGCCGTCGTCGCCTCCTCTTGGCCTGATTTGCTGGCCAAGCTCGACGCCGCCGCCGCTGGCCAAAAGGCCCCGGGCGTTTTCCCCCGGGAGGAAGTCGCTGGCAAGGTTGCCTTCTTGTTCTCCGGCCAGGGCAGCCAGCGCCTCCACATGGCCCGCGACCTCTTTGTCGCTTTCCCGGAGCTGCGCCAGCAGCTAAGCCAGCACCCCGACTATCACCGTCTGGTCTTCCCGCCGTCCGTCTTCACGGAGGAGGCCAGGAAGGCTCAGCGCCAAGCTGTCACGGACACCCGGGTCGCCCAGCCTCTGCTCGGCTTCGCCGACCTCGCCATCGCCGAGTTGCTCGGCCGGTTCGGCTTGCGGCCCGATTGCGTGGCCGGACACAGCTACGGCGAACTGCCCGCTCTGGCTTACGCGGGCGTCATCGGCCCGGACGACTTGCCCGGTTTGAGCCGGAGCCGCGCCGAAGCCATCTTGGGGGCCGTCGGGGACGATCCCGGCAAGATGATCCCGGTCAACCGCGACGCCGAGGCCACGGCCGAACTGTTGGACGGAGAAGAAGACTTGTGGGCCGTCAACCTCAATTCGCCTCGCCAGACGGTGGTCGGCGGCACGAGCGCGGCGGTCGACCGGCTGGCGGCCAAACTGGCCGAACAAGGCCTGCGGGCTCGTCCCCTCGACGTCGCCTGCGCTTTCCACACCCCCTTGTTGGCTGGGGCTGACGCTGTCTTCGCCAAGGCTTTGCGCCGCTGCCGCTTTGGCAAACCTCGTCTGCCTGTTTGGTCCAACACGACGGCCGCCCCTTATCCGACGGCGGCCAGCGCCATAAAGGCCCGTCTGGCCGAACACCTGGTCAGCCCGGTCCGCTTCGCCGAGCAGCTCCAAGCCATGTACGACGATGGCGTCCGCGTCTTTGTCGAAGCCGGCCCGGGCGCCGTCTTGGCCGGCCTGGCCCGCCAGAACCTCGGCTCGGACATCGTCGCCATCCAGACGGAGAAGGACTCCGGCGACGGTTTGACGACCTTGCTTGAGGCTCTTGGCCGCTACCTGGCGACCGGCCGTTTGCTCGACCTCGGCCCTCTTTTCGAGGGGCGGCCGCTGCGTCTGCTTGATCTGGCCGACCCGGCGGCGGCGGTCCAGAGCCGGACTGCCTGGATGGTCGATGGTTTGGAAGCCGTGCCGGCCGCCCAGTGGCGCGCGCAGGGCGACCAGCATGTCGCGCGGACCCGTTACGCCGTCGAGGACCTGCGTCGTTTCGCTCTTGACGAGGCCGGTTCGCCGGCCGCCGGCCCGGCCGGGACGAGCCCGGAGGAACTGGTCCAGTCTTACCTCCAGAACGTCCGGGCGCTGCTGGACGACCAGCGCGACGTCATGCTCGGCTACCTCGGTTGTGAGCCGGGCGTCGGCCGCCGCGCCCCGGCTTCGCCGGCCGAGCCGGCTGCGTCCCGCGAACTGGAGCCCAGCCCGGCCGACGGCGTTGCCGCCGGACCGCTGGCTGCCGGCGAGGAGGAAGACGAAAACGGCGACGCCAGCGTCTTGCTGGAATTGAAAGACCTTTCACCCGATGATGTCCACAATCTCATCATCGAGGTCGTCTCCGACAAGACCGGCTACCCGACTGACATGCTCGGCTTGGACATGGACCTGGAAGCCGACCTCAGCATCGACTCGATCAAGCGGTTGGAGATCATCGGCTCCCTCAATCAAAAGGTCGCTTTGCCGAACGTCGATGAGATGGACATGGACGAGGACCAGACCGCCAGCGCCCTCGAGCACATGGCTTCGATCAAGACCCTCCGAGGCATGATCTCCTGGCTGCAGGAGATGGTCGAAAAGGCCCAAACCGAAGGCACCGCCGAATTGTTGTCGAAGTCCTCGGGCGACGGCGCCGCGCAACCCGTCCGGCCCGCTCTGGCCGCCGGCCCCAGCGCCGCCCCGCCGAGCCCGGTCGAGGTGGTCCGGCTGATCCCCGTCCGCCAGCCTTATCCCTTGGGAACAGAACGGCTTGACCTGGCCGGCAAGTGTTTCGCCTTGGCCGGTGACGGCTCCGACGCCGACGCCGCCATAACCGCCGCCTTGGCCGACGCCGGGGCGACGACAACGCCGGCCCAGGCTGGCCCTCAGGCCGCCGACTGGGATGGTTTGGTCTTCGTCAACCGCCAAGGGGCGCCAGCGGTCCATGACATCAAGGACCTCTTCGGCCTCCTCAAGGCGGCCGACCTCAAAAAGCTCGGTTGGCTGTTGGTGCTCGACGACACGACAGGCTGGTTGCGGGAGGCCGCCGACCTCAGCGGCCTGGACCGGCTGGAGGGTTTTGCCGGCCTGGTCAAGACCCTGCAGATCGAATACCCCGCTTTGCGAGCCCGCCTCGTCGACACGCGCCAGCCTTTCGCGGCCGCCGACTTGCCCGACCTGGTTTTGGCCGAGTTGGCCGACCCGGTCCGCTTCCCGGCCGTGGCCTATGACAATGGCCAACGGGTCCGTCTGATACCGGCGCTCAGGCCGTTGCCGGACTCGCCTGCGCAGGCGACGGCCGACGGCGGCTTGGCGGCCAGTTTGGCCAGCCAACTCGAGGCCGACTCGGTCGTCTTGGTCCTCGGCGGCGCCCAGGGCATCTCGCCCGCCTTGGTCAAGCGGTTGGCCGCCAGCCAGCCTTGCCATTGGGTCCTGGTCGGCCGGACGCCGCGCGACGTCGACTTGGCCCAGGCTTACGCCGACACGCCGGCCGCTGACATCAAGAAACGCCTGCTGGCCGAGGGCTTGGCCAGTCCGAAAGAGATCGAGGCCCGGGTCCGGGCCATCGCCAAGGCCCGCCAGGTCGAGCAGGCGCTGGCCGAGATCGCGGATTCTGGCGCCGACGTGGCCTACGAGAGCGCCGACGTCCGCGACCCGGCCGCCCTGCGCGCTCTTCTAGCGCGGGTCAAGTCACGCCACGGCCGCCTCGACGCCGTCTTCCACGCCGCCGGCGTCCTTGAAGACAAACTCTTCAAGGACAAGACTTGGGCCTCTTTCGAGCGCGTCTACACGACAAAGACAACGCCGCTGCGGGTCCTGGCTGAGGATTTGGACGGTCTCAAGCTATTGGTTTTGTTCAGCTCTGTGGCCGCCTCTTTCGGCAATCGCGGCCAAGCCGACTACGCCGCCGCCAACTCGGTCTTCGACGCCGCGGCTTTCGTCTTAGGCCAGCGCCAAGAACAACTCAAGGCCGTCGCCGTCGCCTGGGGCCCCTGGCAGGGGGCCGGCATGGTGGGGGCGGCGCTGGAGGCCGAGATGCGCAAGCGCGGCCTCAGCCTCATTGATTTGGACGAAGGCGGTGACTATTTCCGCCGGGAACTGTCCGAAGGCCACGAGGCCAATGTCCTCGCCCTAGCCGGCCGGCCGGACGAGATCACCGCCTACATCGGCCAGGCTTTGGCCTGAGGCCTTGCCCCCTTTCCGGAAAGAAGCCGCCTCCTAATGAGCCGCCTTAACCAACCTGATGACATCGCGATCACCGGCTTGTCTGTGGTCGCGCCGGCCTCCAACTCGACTGGGGCTTTCTGGTCCAACTTGGCCGAGGGCCGCGATTGCACGATCCCCGCGCCGGCCGACATCATCGAGCCTTGCTATTTCGGGGCTTCTGACAACTCGCGGCCGGACCGCTTCTACAACGACCGCGGCGGTTTCGCTGATCGCGGCTTCACCGACCCGCTGCGTTACGGAGTCTTGCCGGTGGCGGCCGAGGGCGCCGACCCCGACCAGCTCGTTTCGCTCATGATGTCGGAGATGGCGTTGCGCGACGCTGGCTTGCTGGACGGCGGCCAGTCGCTCGAACGCTCCTGCATCGTGATCGGCCGGGGCACTTTCGCGGGGTTGCCCCAGCTCGTCTCCTCCGAGATCGTCCGGACGGCCGAAGAGGTCTTCAGCATCCTCAAAGACGCTTTGCCGGAGTTGCCGGAAGCCGATTTGGCGCGGATCAAGCAGGATTATCAGAGCCGTTTCGGCCGCTATCAAGGGGACACGGTGACGGCCACCATGCCGAGCTTGGTGGCCGCCGGCGTCGCCCACCATTTCAACATGCAGGGGCCGGCCTTCACGATCGACGCGGCTTGCGCCAGCGGCTTGGTCGCCCTCCAGCACGGCATCCGCCTGATTCGGTCCGGGGAGTGTGACACGGCCCTCGTCGGGGCCATGCACACGGGTCATTCGGCGGTTTTCTGGAGCGCCTTCAACCTCATGGGGGCGATGTCGAAGCGGGGCGTCAGCTCTCCCTTCGCCAAGGAAGCCGACGGCCTCCTGATCGGCCAGGGGGCCGGTTTCGTCGTCCTCAAGCCTTTGGCCAAAGCCGAAGCCGACGGGGACCGTGTCTACGCCGTTGTCAAGGCTGTGGCGGTCGGCTCCGACGGGGCCGGTTCCAACGTTTTGGTGACGAATCCAGCCGGGCAGCGCCGTGTCTTGGAGCAGGCTTGGTCCCAGTCCGGCCTCGACCCCGACGACATCGCCTACGTCGAGGCGCATGGCACCGCCACGCCGGTGGGCGACCGCACCGAGTTGCAGACGTTGACAGAGTTCTTCGGCGGCCGTGACCGCCGTCCGGCTTATCTTGGTTCGGTCAAGTCGAATTTTGGCCACCTCATGCCGGCCGCGGGCATGATCGGCCTCATCAAAACGGTTTTGGCCCTCCACCATCGCCTGATCCCGCCCACCTTGCACTGCCAGAACCCGTTGACGGCCATGTCTCGGTCGCGCTTCAGCCCGGTCCAGGAACTGCTCGACTGGCAGAGCTCGGGGTTGCCGTTGATCGCCGGGGTCAACTCCTTCGGCTTCGGCGGCGTCAACGCCCACGCCGTTTTGACGGCCTACCAAGAGCCGTCGTCTGAGACTCCCCGCTACAGGGCCGGCAAGCGCCGCCAGTACATGCCCGACGTCTTAGCGATGGCCGCCGCAACAAAAGAAGATCTGTTGAGCCGGGTCGATCTCAGCGCTTTCCAGAACCGGGTCGGGCCGATGGCCGGCTCGTTGTCCGACCCCTGGCGGCTCGTTATTTTCAACCCGACCAATGACCGTATGCGTTTGGCCGCCGACATCATACGGCGCGGCCAGCCGTGGCGAGGCCGCTCCGACATCTGGTTCACCGGTCAGCCTCTGCTGGCCGACGGCGGCAAGGTCGTTTTCATGTTCCCTGGCTACAGCGCCTCCGAACTGACTGAGCATGAGTCGATTGAGGACGAACTCGGGCTCGCCTTCACCCATCTGGAGACCGACGACCCAGACGAGCGGGCCAACGCCGACCAGTTCTACACCTCCTATCTCATCCATCAGGCCTTGTTGGCGACTGGAGTCGACGCCGACCTCTACACCGGCCACAGCATCGGCGAGTGGCACGCCGCCCGCGCTTGCGGCATCTTGGACGAGTCTTTCGACCAGTTGTCCATCGACATCGGGCGCGACCCGGCGAACCAGATCGACCCCGCTTTGATCCCGGACATCCGCAGCGTCGCCGTCAATTCGGCCTTGTCACATGACGTACGCTCCCGGCTGCAGGCCATTCCCGACGTCTACCTGTCGAACGACAACTGTCCGAGCCAGGTGGTTTTCACGGTCTTAGGCCACGCCTTGCCGGCTTTCCAAGCCGTCCTTGACCAGGCCAACGCCCTTTACCGGGTGCTGCCTTTCACCGGCGGCCTGCACGCCCCCTTGGTCGCCCCCTTGGTCGCCCCCCTGGTCGAGGCGATGAAACCCATCCCCATCCACCAGGGCCGGGCGCCGCTGTGGTCGGCCGTCACTTTGACGGAGGTTTCGACGACCGCCCCAGAATCGGCTTCGGAGGTTTTCGCAGCCGAATTGCTGGAGCCAGTCCGTTTCCGGGAGTTGGTCGAGAAGCTGCACCGAGAAGAGCAGGCTCGTGTTTTCATCCAGGTCGGCTCTGGCCCTCTGACCGGTTTCGTGGACGACATCTTGAAGGGCCTCCCTTTCGCCTCGGCCGCCTCGGTCCAAAGCCCCCGCAACGCCATCGACCAGTTGCGGCGTGTCCACGCCACCTTGTTCGCCGAGGGCGGGACGGCCGACTTGGCTTTCATGGGGGTGCGGCTCGAATTCCGCGAAGCCCAGTCTGTCTTCCTGCTGCCTGAGGGGGCGCCTTTGCTCAAGCAGATGGATTCCCTCAGGGAGGCGGTTGAGCGCAACTACCGGCCCGCCAGCCAAGTTGTCGCTGCTTTGCCTGACGCCGGGCCGTTGCCCAACCCGCTTCTCCAGGCCCTCGACGGCAACCTCCGCCAGGCGGTCGCGGTCCAAGACGAGGTGGTCCGGAATTTCCAGGCTCGGGGGAAGTTCGGGCCGCCGTCGGCCGGTCCGGGTGCGACCGCCTCGCCGTCGGTTTCCTCCTCTCTGGCCTCTTCTCCTCCGTCCTCGCCGGCTGCCCCTACGCCGCCGTCAGCTGCGTCTGCGTCTCCGGCGGCGGCCTCTACGCCTTCGCCGGCCGTTTCCCCGCCTGCCCCGGCTCACCGCCGCGGCTCCCGCTTCGAGGTGCCCGTGCTTTGGAGCCTTGACGACATGCCGTATGTGGTCGATCACTCGATCGTCCGCCAGCCGGTCGGCTGGCCTTACCGGGAGGAGTTGGCGCCGGTCATTCCGCTGACTTTGAGCTTCGAGTTGCTGGCCGACATCGCCTTGGCCCAGGCCCCTGGCCTCAAGGTGGCGAAGATCAGCAATGTCATCGCCATGAACTTCATTCCCTTGCATAAGCCCTTCCGGGCCCAGGTCAAGGGTTTTTGGAAGTCGGACCGGGTCGTCTCCTTGACCGTCGAGGGGCATCTCATGTTGGACATCACCCTGGCCGCCGAACTGCCTGTCAAACCCGTTTTCACCATCGCCGATTTGGAAGCCGAGATGGGCCCAGACGTCGGCCCGATTCTCGACCCGGCTTACACCTACGAGGAATACGCCTTTCACCGGCCCATGTACCACTCGTCTGTGGCGATGCGCCGTTTCGCCGCCAAGGGTTTCACCGGCGTGTCGGAGAAGGCGGCGGGCCGCGGTTCCCTCCTCGATGGCTTAGGCCAGTCCGTCGGCCTCTACCTCCACCTGACCCAGACCGAAAATCAGGTTTCCTTCCCCATCCGGGTGGATGAGATCGTTTTCCACGAAGACCTCTATGACCAAAAGGGCCGCTTCGAGTCGGCCATGCTGATCCGTTCGCTGACCGCCAATTACGCCATCGGCGACATGGTCTTGGAGAGGGACGGCCAGGTCTGGGGGACAGCCCGTGGCTGGGTCAATCAGCGCATGCCTCTAGACCCGGTCATCTGGGGCGTCGTGCTCCACCCGGACCACAACCTTATGGCCGAAGAGATCGCTCCTGGCGTCTTCTATTTCCGGGCTCGCTCCGATAACCGTTCGGTCCGCGCTTTCGTCGCCTTGCGCTACCTGACCGCCCCCGAGCGGGACCGTTGCGATGCCATGGGTTCGGAGGCCCAGCAGGCGGGCTTCGTCTGCGGCCGGGTCGCTCTCAAGGACGCCGTCCGTTCGGCCGTCAGCGATGGCAGCGGCTACCTTTACCCGGTCGAAATAGACACGGACTACAGCCGTGAAGGCCAGCCCCGCGTCTGTCGCCGCGACGGCCAGCCTTGGCCGCGTCCTCTCCACGTTTCGCTCAGCCACAAGTCGGACCGGGCTGTCGCCATCGTCCGCTCGGAGCCGGTCGGCATTGATTTGGAGGAGGCAGTCGAGCGCGATGAGGGTTTCCTCGCCTTGGTTTTCACGGCGGCCGAGCGGGAGGCCTTGGCCCGGTTGGGCGAGACGCCGCAACAGGTGGCCCGTTTCTGGGTCGCCAAGGAGGCCTACGGCAAGAAGCTCGGATTGGGCTTGGCCGGCGACCCCAAACGTTACGAGGTCAGCTTGCTCGACGACGGCGAATTGGCCGTCGGGCAGACTCCGATCAGGACTATGCTCATTGACGATAGCCACGTCATCGGTTGGACGGATTAAAACATGGAAACCCCATCTGAGGCGGCTGTCGCGGCGCTGGGGGCCGGCGCTTCTGGCTCCCCTGGCCCGACGGCCGACTTGGCGTCTGTCACGGCTGCCTTGGAAACCTGCTTGGCGGAGGTCATCGGGGCCGACACCGTCGCCCTCCTCCAGATCAAGGCCGAGACCAGGCTGCTCCAAGACCTCGGCCTCAGCTCCATCGAACTGGTCCAGCTGCTGGAAGCCGTCCAGCGCTACTACGGCCCTCAGACAGCCGCCTTCCTCGACCACATTCAAACCTTGCCGTTGTCTAAGATCGCCCGTTTGACGGTGGGCGACTTTGTGGGGTTCATCATCCATGCCCCAGTGTGAGGCAGCCGGCCGGACCTACTTCGTCCAGGATCTCAACCCGGCCGCCGGCCGGGCGGTCGTCTTCGTCCACGGCCTGTTTGCGAATCACACGGTTTTCTTAGGCTGCGGCGTCGAGGAACTGGCCGCTTGGCGGCGGGCCATTTTGTTCGACCTGCCGGGCCACGGGCTGACGCCGCCTAGCTTGGACGGCGACTATCGTTTGGCTTCCCTAGCCGGCGGCCTGATTGCTTTGCTGGACAGCTTGGGCGTTGGCCAAGCCGACCTTGTGGGCCACAGTTTCGGGGCTGCGGTCGGTCTTGAGGCTGCCCTCTTGGCCCCTGGCCGGATCGGCCGGATCGTCTTGATCGAGGCTTACGGCTTGCTGTCTTCTGGCCTCTCGGCGAGTCGGCGCCGTTCACCGGCCGGGCCAACCGAACTGGCTGCCTTAACCAGCCCAGCCGGTCCGAGCGGGCCGCCGGGGGCTGGGCGGGCAACCCTCGACTTCGATAGTCCGATTGTTTGGCGGCGTCTTGGTTTCCGCTCGGCCAGTCCCGCCGACCGCCAGCGGGCCAAGGCTTTGACGGCCGACGGCCGCCTAGCTGCCAGCTTGGACCAGGACAAAGGTTTCTTCGCCAGCGCCCCGTTGGACCGCGTCAGCCAGCCGGCCTTGCTGTTGAACGGTTTTTGGTCTCCGTATCTGCGGGACGCCCGTTTGGCCGCCCGCCGCCTGCCGGACGCCCGTCTGCGCCTGGCCTGGGGCGGCCACGACCTGCCGCTGCGCCGCGCCAGCTGGGTCCGCCGCCGTCTGGCCGCTTTCCTCGGCCCGGACCGGCCTGCTGTCGCCGCCGGCTCGCCGGCAGACGCCGGCTTCAAGGCGGTCGGCCGATGATCATCGAAGTCAACGGCCTGCGAAAGAGCTACGGCCCGGTCGAGGCTGTCCGCGGCATCGACTTGGCGGTCGAGCGAGGTTCCTTCTTCGCCTTCCTCGGCCTCAACGGGGCCGGCAAGTCCACCACTATCAATTGTTTGACGACTCTTCTGGAAGCGGATTTCGGCGAGGTCGAGATCGCCGGCGGCCGCCTCGGCCACGATGACGAGGCGATTCGGCAGGCCATCGGCGTCGTTTTCCAAGCTCCCCTGCTCGACCCGCTTTTGACGGTCAGGGAGAATCTGGCCTTGCGCGCCCGCTTCCACCGCCAGAGCAAAGATGATTTCACGGATCGGCTGACCGGGTTGAGCCGGCTGCTCAGCTTGGACGATGTCTTGGACCGCCGCTACGGCAAGCTGTCCGGCGGCCAGCGCCGGCGCGCCGACATCGCCCGCGCCCTTCTCCACAAGCCTGAAATCTTGTTCTTAGACGAGCCGACGGCAGGCCTTGACCCGCACGGCCGGGCCCAGGTTTGGCAGGCTGTCATGGACATTAGGAACAGCCAGGGCATGACGGTTTTCTTGACGACTCATTACATGGCGGAGACCGAGCAAGCCGATCAGGTCAGCATCATCGACGCCGGCCAGATCGTGGCTCAAGGGACTCCGGCCGACCTGCGCCAGCGCCATTCCGCGTCGCGTTTGACGGTCCGGCTCTGGCGGCGGGCTGCCGCCAGAGCCCGTTTGGCCGAAGTGGGCCGCCAAGTGCCGCTCGGCTATGTCGCCCAAGAACCGCTGGTTTTCGACGTCGCTTCGGCGACCGAGGCCAGGGCCATACTCGGCGCCCTCGGCGACGAGGTCATGGACTTCGAGTTCCGCCACGGCTCGATGGACGATGTCTTCTTGTCCCTGACCGAGCACGCGGCCCCGGCGCCGTCTTGGCAGGCAGAAAAGCAACAGACGGGACGAGTTTTCCGCTCGGACTCCTCGAGCTGGGGAGAGGACGGCTAATGGGCCTCGTCGGCCACCTGTGCAGGCGTAATCTGCGCCTTTTCCTGCGCGACCCGGTGACGCTCGTCTTCACCATGTCGGCGCCGCTCATCATGATGGGCTTGTTCGTCGTCTTCTACCGCGAGACGACGGCCGAGCAGATCGCCCTCGTTTTCACGACGGCCCGCGGTTCCGCCGAAGGCTACGACATGGCGGACGCCTACGGCCTCTGCGACGCCTGGCTGTTCGCCGCCTGCGTCACCTTGGCGACCTTCGCTTGCAGCTTGGGCATGTTGGCTTCTTTCGTGGAGGACCGCGCCTCCGGGCGTTTCAGCGACTACCTCGTCTCGCCCGTCAGGCGCTGGCAGCTGACCTGTGGCTATATCTCTTCGAGCTTCATCGTGGCCTGCCTGATCTCCATCGGCTTCCTCATCCTCGGCCAGCTCTGGGCGCTCCTTTTAGGGCAAGCTGTCATGTCACCTGGCCAATTCGCCGCCGCCGTCGGCGCCACGGCCCTCGGCTGCTTGTTCTTCGCCAGTTTTCACCTCTTGTGGATCACCTTTTTAATGAGCCAGGGCGGCCTTGGCGGTTACAGCCTCTTAGGCGGCATCACCGTCGGCTTCCTGGCTTACTGTTACGTCCCCCCCGTCAGCTTGAGCGCCACGGTCAACAACGTCGTCGGCTCGCTGCCCTTCGCCCAGGAGGCCTCTCTCATCCGCCAACCGGTCATGGCGCCGGCGGTCGAACGCCTCCTAGGCGCCATCGATGTCCCGGCGGCCGCCGACGCCATCCGGACCGGCTTGGCCCGCTCTCTCGGCGCGCGGCTTTACGTCAACGACGCCGCCTTGCCGGTGGCTCTGATGGCGCTGGTTTTGGCCGGCCTGGCGATTTTCTTCGCCGTCGGCGGCGTCTGGCGGATGGGCCGGGTCATCCGTTGAGGCGGCCGTTTCCGGCGGCAGTCCGACTACTTGGCTGTAGGTGGTAAAGATCAGGCCCGGCCGCTATTGTGTCCACAGGCCGCTGCAAGCTCTCGCTTCGGGCGGCGGCCAGCGGTGACCCGAAAGCGGTGAGTTGCAATGCGGAAGACAGTGGTCTTGTTGACGGCCGGCGCTTTGACGGCGGCCGTTTTGGGCGGTTGGGCGGCGTTGCCCGACGCTGCCCAAGCCGTGGTTGCGACTCCCTTGACCGCGGCTGTGCCCGGCAGCCTCGAAGGTTGGGGTGGCACGGCCGGCTGGGCGAACCACGAGGCGGGCAATCTGACCGTCCTCGGCCTTGACGCCGCCGAAGTCGGCCAGGCCTACGAGCCGACCGGCCACTCTGATGTCGTCGTCGATCGCTTCGATGGAATCGGCGTGGAGGCTTGCTGTGGCGAGAAGACCTTCGTCAAATACGCGGTCGGCGACGCCCAGGGCACCTTGGCCATCAATTTTCCGACCGCCAACGACACGAACCCCGGCGCCAACCTCAGCATTGATCCGGCGGTTTTCACCGCCACCTCGCCCGAAATCGCCACCCTCATCCCACCGATCAACTTCAGCGTCGAGACCTCGCGCGGGACGGCCTGGTACACCTACTACTTAAGCGAGCGGCGGCTGGAATCCAACCCGAATAATTCGGTTATCGTCGACGGCAAGGTCAGAGACGCCATCCAGCTATTGATGGACACCAATTACGACGTTTCCATGGGGGAGATGGCCAAAGAATTCACTGATGGTTTCGCCTTGGCCTTGACGACGTCGGATTTCTCTTACGCTTTCAGCCTCAGTTCGCCGATCGACTACAGCATCGGCTATGACCTCGGCGGCGGCCTCGGCAACGGCGAGACGGTCGACTTGACGCCAGCCGTCGCCGGCCTCGGCCCGTTGCTGTCCGGCCAGGCGGTGGCTGATGAGTTCGAACCGGTCCCTCTCAGCCAGGTGAGTTGGCGTGACATCGTCCCGGACAGTTTCCAGGACGCCGTCGCTGGCACCCCGGCGGCGGCCCAGTTGGACGCCGCCTTGAACAGCCAGGCCTTCTGGAACGCCGTGTCGTCCAGGTTCGCCACACGGATCGCCAGCATGGCCTCCGTGACCGGCGATCTGGTCGTGGAGGGGTTGAGCCAGGTTCTGGTCGATGGCGTTTATGACTCCAAGGACATCGATCCGAGGCAAGAGTCATACAAGTTCTTCCTACGCTATGAAAGCTTGTCAGCGTCGGCTATCGCAGACAACGTCAAGACTCTTATTAACAATAAAATGAACGCTGGCTGGCTCCAGGCCATTCGTAACAATGCAAATTTTTATGGCAATGCCAGGGTCACTTTCACAGCGGGAGGGTTATTCCAACACCTCTACGCCACCGGCGTCACAGTCGAGCCGATCGAGCTGTCCTTGGTCCAAGAGCCGCTCGCGCTTCGGTCCGGCGCCAGCGCCGGCTTGCAGCCCCGGTTGGCCGATCCTGGCCAGGTCGCCGATGGAAGTCCATTGTCTTTCGCTTATGTCAGCGCCGACCCCGCCGTCGCCACGGTCGACGCTGATGGTTTGGTGACGGGACGGTCGGTTGGGAGCACCAGCGTCGCTGTGACGGCTGAGGTCGTCTGCGTCGGCGGCGCTGCCCGGACGGTCACGGTTGACGTTCCGGTGACGGTCGTCGCCGTGCCTTTGCAGGGCCAGCTCAGCCTCAGCCCGACCGGCCCGGTCACGGCGGGCAACCCGGTCCAGGTGACGGCGCAGGTTTCCGAGGAGGCGGCGCCCGGCGGCGCTGCCTCGCCGCGGGCCGGGGCCGAGGTCGCCTTCTGGTCTTCCCCGGCCGCTCCTCAAGCTTTTGAAGCCGCCTCCTGCAAGACCGGGGCCGACGGCAGTTGCTCGGTTGCCTTCCGGCCGACCGCGGACGGCCCTTACGAGATCCATGCCAGCTTGGCGGGGGCGTCTGCCGAGTTCGACGGGGCCGGCGACCCAGCCAAAGCCAGCCCGCGGCTTTTGACGGTCATGGCCGGAGCGCCGGACCAGGCCAAGACCGTTTTGACCGCCGTCCCCAGCCAGGTTTCCGTCGGCGGCGCCGTGGCCTTGACCGCGCGAGTCCGCGACCTTTACGACAACCCGGTCAGCGGCCTTGCTTCAAACGCTTTCGATTTGTCGGCTGCCGGTTTCACGGTTTCGTCCGGTCCGCTTGAAGGGTCCGGCGAGACGGCCGGCGATTATGTCTGGAACCTCCAGGCCGAGGCCATCGGCCCCCTTCAGGTGAAGCTGAAGCTGGCGGCCTTCGAACTGACGGCCCCGGTCCAGGTGGCCTCCTGTGGCGCGGCGGCCGTTGACTTGGCAATTGCCTACGGCGGCCAAGAGCCGGCTTTCGTCTCCGAGGCGGCCCAGGCGACTGTCGAAGCCCGTCTCGCCGTGCTTGACGCTTGCTCGTCTGCGCCCATTCCTGGCTTGGCTGAAGCCGACCTGACTTGGTCGGCTGCCTTGGGCGCGACCGTTTCGACGGCCGTGACGGTCCAACCCGGCAGCTTCAAGGAGAACTCTGACCACTCCTACTCAGTTTTATTGTCATCAACCGAAGCCGGTGCTTTTGACGTCACCGTCGCCGTCCAATCCGTCACGGCGGTCAAACCGGTCCGCTTCCAGGCTTTACGGACGGCGGACGGGCTTGCTTTGACGGCCGAGCCGGCTGTGGCCTTCATCCCCGACACCGTCCAGCTGACCTTGACGGCTAAAGACCGCTTCGGCAACGGCATCTCCTTGACCGCCGCCCAGATTGGCGCCGTGGCCAGCCTCCCGGCCGGCTTGGCGGCAGTTGGCGAGTGGTCCACGACGGCCGACGCGGCCGGACCCCCGACGGGCGTTTACAAGGTTGACTTGGCCGCTTCGGCGCCCGGTGATTACACGGTCCTCGTCCACCCGGCCGGCCTGGATGGCTCGCCTGAGGCTGCGGCGGCGGTCAGCTTCCAATCGCCTGTCATCGACCCGGCTGCCTCTTCTCTGGCGGTTGACCGCCAGACGGCCTCTGTCAGTTCGCCGGACCAGGCTGAAGCCAAACTCAGTTTGCATTTGCAGGACAGCCAAGGCCGCCCAGTCAGGGTTGACCCGGCCACCGCCATTGCCGTGACTTCGACGCCGGCCGGCGTCGAAGTGGCCTCAGCCTGGTCGGACTTGGGCGACGGCGTCTACGAGGCCCTCATCTCGACGGCCCAAGTGGGTTCCTACGAGCTCCAGGCCGTTGTCTCAGGCGTCGCCTTGGCCAGTTTGCCGGTCAGCATCGATTTCACCCCCTGCGCCGATGTCAGCGTTTCTTGGGTGATTGAACCGGCCGAGGTTGAACTGCCCCGCGACGGCCGGCCTGGCCAGGCGGCCGGCCAGTTGACCGTGGTTTACGCCTGCGGCAACCCCGCCGACGGGCTTGAGCCGGTCATTGCCGCCGACGGCCCCGGTTCCTTGGAGGTCATAGCCGGCCCAGCGTCCGCTGGCGTTTATAACTACACCTTGTCAACTGCTGTGCCCGGCCTCTACAGCGTCAGCGCCCAACTCCCCGGCCAACCGGAAGAGACCGCCAGTCTTCGTTTCTTCGGTGGCCCGCCTGACCCGGCCCGCTCTGACTTCAGCCCTGACGCCGCTGTGGCAACGGCCTCCGGGGCCGCCGAGGCTACTTTGACCGCCACGGTCAGCGCTCAAGACGCCCTCGGCGCTCCCATCGTCAACCTGGCGGCCTCCGAGATCGGGATCAGTTCAAGCCCGGCCGGCGTCGCTGTCGTCCAGGGCAGCTTCGACGCTTCCCAGGCGGCGGCTGGCCTTTACACGGTCAAACTTTTCGCTGCCGAACCAGGCCTTTACGAGCTGCGGGCCCGCATCCTCGCCGTCGACCTTGACATCGTCCGCTGGATTGAGTTCATCGCCGCGCCCAGCCCGAGCCCGACTCCTGTTGACACGCCTAGTCCGTCCGAATCGGAGTCGGCCAGTCCGTCTCCGTCGGAGGCTTCGGCGAGCCCGAGCCCGACGGTCAGCCCAACTGAAGTCGCCAGTCCGTCGCCGGTCGTCACGCCTAGTCCGGCTGAGTCTGAGTCGGCTGGCCCGTCTCCGTCGGTCAGCCCGACTGAGGTGGGTCCGTCGCCGGTTGACACGCCCAGTCCGGTTGAGTCGGCCAGTCCGTCGCCGGTTGTCACGCCTAGTCCGGCTGAGTCTGAGTCGGCTGGCCCGTCTCCGTCGGAGGTTTTGCCCAGCCCAAGCCCGTCGGAGTCGGTCAGCCCGTCTCCGTTGGAGTCGGTGTCTCCGTCTGAGTTGGTTTCGGCGAGTCCGGGTGTTGGTGGTTTTTGTGAGGCGTATGGGGTGGCGGTTGCTGATATTGCGGCGGCGCGGTCTGAATTGAATGCGATTGGGTTGGCTGATTTTGAGCGGGCGCGGTTGGCGGCGGGTTCTTTGTTGGTGGCTTTGGAGGGTTTGAGTGGGGCTGAGCCGCCGGTTGGGGTGGTTGGGTCTTTGGC
>JAIRXC010000099.1 GCA_031268515.1 Propionibacteriaceae bacterium | reverse complement strand
CTCCCCGCCAACCCCAACGGACAGCGTCCCGGAAGCCAACGCCCAACCCGCCGCTTCCCCGCTTGCCTCCCCTCCTACCGCCGCGCCGGCGCCGACCGCCCCCGCTACCGCCGCCTCGACTCCGACCCTTGTCATCGGCCCCGCCATCGCGGCGTCCACTCCTCTCTTGCCCAAACTCATCAAGGGCTTCAACCGCTTCGCTGCCCGTTTCGACCGTTTCAGCACCGCCTCCCGGCCCGCCCCGGCGAAAACTGACATCATCGGCCGCCTCCGCGAAGCCCCGCCGAAAGACCGCCTTCTTGGCTGGGTCGTCACCGTCGTCATCACGTTGCTCGCCCTTGGCGTCCGTTTCGCCGGCCTCGACTATCCTTCTGACTTCGTCTTCGACGAGACCTATTACGCGAAGGACGCCTGGTCTGTCCTCACCTACGGCTACGAGCGGAGCTGGGTCGAAGGCGCCAACGAAATCCTCGAAAGCGGCGACTATTCAAAGGCCCAGGAGGAGGACCCGGACGCTGTCGCGAAATACTGTCCGGACGGCGTCGAAACCTGCACCTGGAACGGGCTTAAAGACGGCGCCGCGTTCATCGTCCACCCGCAGGTCGGCAAATGGCTGATCGCCGCCGGGGAAGCCATGTTCGGCTTCAACTCTTTCGGCTGGCGTTTTATGCCCCTGCTCTTCGGGTCGTTGCTGGTTTTCGTCACCATACGGTTGGCGCGCCGCCTGTCGCGTTCGACTCTCATCGGCGGCCTGGCCGGGGTGCTGTTGACTTGCGACGGCTTGGCCTTCGTCATGTCCCGGACTGCTCTCCTTGACATTTTCCAGGCCTTTTTCATCGTCGCGGCCGTGGGTTGCGTCGTGGCCGACCGGGACTATTTCCGCCACCGTTTGGCCGACCGCATCGAAGGGATCGGCCTGGCGAACCCGCGGACGGCCCGGGCGGCGGGCCGCCCCCGACCACCTTCCTGGCGCGCCGCCTTCAGAACCGCCGGCGGGCGTTCCGCTTCCTCTGACGGCCTTTCCCCCAGCAGTCCGGCTTCGCCCGCAAGCGCCGGGACTGCCGCCGCCGGGACTCTCGTCGCCGTGGCAGCCGGCTCGCCCCTCAATCTCAACGGCCGCTCCGGCGGCTTCATCTTCCGGCCCTGGCTGCTCGCGGCGGGCCTGTTGTTTGGGCTGGCTTGCGGCACAAAGTGGAATTCCATGTACCCATTGGCCGTCTGCGGCGTCCTCGTCCTCGTCTGGTCGATTTCCGCCCGCCGCCTGGCCGGCGCGCGCAACCGCATGTGGGACGCTGTCTGGCTCGACGGCATCCCGGCTTTCTTCTCGATGGTCGTCGTCGGTTTCATCACCTACACGGCCAGCTGGTTCAGCTGGCTCAAGAGCAGCGCCGCCTGGGACCGCGACTGGGGCGCCGCCCATCCCGACGACCCTCTCGTCAAACTGTTCGGCAACGCCCTCGGCTCGCTCGCCCATTACCACACGGCGATCTACGACTTCCATGTCGGCGAGCAGATGGCCAACGCCACCCACCACTACAGTTCGAACCCTTGGGGCTGGCTTGTCTTGGCCAAACCCATTGGCTTCGACGCCGTCAACAAAATCCAACCTGGCACAGACGGTTGCCCACCCGACGGCGGCGAATGCCTACGGGTCATCTCGGGCACCGGCACCCCCCTGCTCTGGTGGGCCGCGGCCGCGGCTTTCATCATCGGCCTCGTCTGGTGGCTGGCGGGAGCCGATTGGCGTTTCGGCGTCGTCTCCCTGGCGATGTTGTCGACGTGGGCGCCTTGGATCATGGACACCGTCGGGCGGCCTTTGTTCTTCTTCTACGCCATCACGATGGTCCCGTTCACCGTCATAGGCCTCGCCATGGCCCTCGGCGTCCTGTTGGGACCTGCCAACGCCGGCCGCCGCCGCTGGCGGGGAGCGGTCGCCGTCGGCGTCATCGTCGGACTCATAATCGTGGACTTCGCCTTCATCTACCCCATACTCACCGACGACCTCCTCCAGCGCTCCCATTGGCAGTGGCGGATGTGGTTCACGTCCTGGATCTAACAATCCGCCGCCACCGCCAGTGTCAGCGGTCCCCCGTAGGATGAGGCCAGATTCGAATCGACGGAAAGAGAGGTGGCCATGCTGTCCGACACTCGCTTTTCGACGCCGCTGTACACTGCGGCTCTCGCCGCGTCGCATCTCGGCCTGAGCCCGTCGACTCTGAACCGGTGGCTGAACAAAGACGCTCTCCTGACCGCCGTTTCTGGGCCTAGTCCGCGTGCTCCGCGCCTGCCGTTCATCGGCTTGGTCGAGGCCCAGTTTTATCGCGAGCTCCGCCGCGCCGGATTGTCGATGCAGGCGATCACATCAGGCATGAAAGTCGTCCGCCGGGAATTGGGCGTCAGAATGCTCGTCAAAGGCGTGATCGCTCACGACGGCAAGGATCTCTTGATGAACCTGGCCGAACGGGGCGACCCAGAGTGGGAACGGGCGCGTGACCGCCAACTCGGCCTCAGGGGGATCATAGACATCGGCTTGAAACCCATTGTCTGGGGTGACGACGGCCTTCCCATCCGCCTCCGGCTGACGGCATATGGCGACACTCCCGTGGTGGCCGACCCGGCGTATGCCTTTGGGCAGCCCATCGTGGAGACGTCTGGAGCGCGAGTCGAAGACATTCTCTCCATGTTCAAGGCCGGCGAGAAACTCGTCACGGTTGCCAGCGAGATGGGCGTGACCAGCGAAGATGTGGAGTCCATTGTCCGAACCCACCTCACTCTCGCGGCCTAGGGTACTGGTCGACCAGAGCCTGGGACGTATCGCTGTGCCCGCATTTTTTCGCGCGGCGGGATTTGAGACCACAACCATCGCAGAATTATTCGGCCGCACTGATGTGCCCGACGTTGAGTGGATACGCCGCGCTGGCGAACTCGACATGGTCGTCGCACACAAAGATGCTCGGATTCGCTACCGTCCCGCCGAACGGCAGGCGGTCATCAGCTCAAAACTTCGCCTGCTTTGCCTAACGAGCGGAAATCTGAGAGCTGATGAACAGGTGGAGTGCTTTCGGTCCAACTTGAAGGCCATCGAGAGAATGTGGAGCAAACCTGGGCCGTGGATTTTGGCAGTACGGCGAGGTGGCGTAGAGGAACTCCTTTTAAATTAACCGAGCGGCCAGGATTTTTCCGCGCATCCAACCTCATTTCCGAAGGGCGGCCTTGTCAAGTGACGATCCGGGCGCCAGGAACGGGCCCTTGGGCCCGGCAGACCCGCTGGGCTATGCCTTCGCTCGAAATGGCGACAGCGAGACGGTCGGCGCGGCGGGCGTCGGCGGCCAGGAACGCGACCGTGGGGCCTGAGCCGGACACGACGGCCCCGATAGCCCCTAGGGCGCGCCCCGTGTCGAGGGCGCGGCGCAGACCAGGCGCGAGGTCGAGGGCGGCGGCTTCCAGATCGTTGACGAGATGGCGCCCGAGCGTGGCCGCGTCGCCGCCGGCGAGGGCTTTCATGAGGGCCGCCGGGACGGCGGGAGTGGACTCCGGCGCGTCGCCGCGGTCGTCGAAACGGCTGAACACCCGGGCCGTTGAAAGGCCGGAAGGGGCCAAGGCGAGCACCCAGTGACAGGTTCCCCTAGCTAGAGCCGGGACCACCTGTTCGCCGCGGCCGACTCCGTACGCGCAGCCGCCGAGCAGCGGAAACGGCACATCGCTGCCCAACTCGCCCGCCAACTCCAACAGCTCCGGTTGGCCGAGGGGGAGGTCCCAGAGACGGGCGCAAGCGAGGAGCGCAGCGGCGCCGTCGGCCGAGCCGCCCGCCATGCCGCCGGCCACGGGGATGGCTTTGCGGATGCTCAGCGCGGCCCCGAGGCTGGAGTCGCCCCAGCGTTCTCGTAGGAGACAAGCCGCCCGCACAGCCAGATTGTCAAGCCCCCGGCCGACGCTTTTGACTTCCGCGCCAGACATGGAAACCGTGACGCGGCCGTCGTCCAGCGCCCGGGCTTCAACCTCGTCGAACAAGGAGACGGCCTGGAAAACGGTGGCCAGATCGTGATAGCCGTCTGGCCGCCGGGGCCCGATCCGGAGCGCGAGGTTGATCTTGCCCGGCACTCGGACGCGGACGGCCCGCCCGCCGGCGGCTGGATCATCGGGGAGTCGCACCGCATGAACGTACTGCCGCAGCCAGCCCGCGGCAACCCCCTGCCGGCGCCTCTGGACGACCCGCCGCGGCTTAACCCGCGCCCTGCAAGGCAAGGCCCTCTCACGGGCCTGTGCGGTTTACCCATCCGAACCAATGCCGGCGTGACCTTATCCGACCCCTCTCCCGGGCCTGTGCGGTTTGCCCCCGAGGCGGCCCTGCCGCTGCCTTGCCGCCACTACACTTGGGCCCAGCCCGATTGGAGGGAATCCCATGAGCTTCTTCGCCCCTGTCCCTTTAGCCCCCCGTGACCCGATCCTCGGAGTCACCGAGGCCTTCAACGCCGATCCCCGACCCGACAAGGTCAATCTCGGCGTCGGCGTCTACCTCGACGAGTCAGGGCGGATTCCTGTCTTCGCCAGCGTCAAAACCGTCAAAAAGGCTTTGGCCACGGACCTCGCCCCCCACTCTTACCTTCCCATCGACGGTTTCGCCCCCTACAACGCCGCTGTCAAAGAACTCGTTTTCGGCCCCGAACTGGCCGCCAGCGGGCGTGTCGCGACGGTCCAAGGGTTGGGCGGCACCGGCGGCCTGCGCATCGCCGCTGGCGTCTTAGCCGGGATCGCCCCCAGCGCCAAGGTCCTCGTCTCGGACCCCAGCTGGGAAAATCATGAGTCGTTGTTCAGCCGGGCGGGTTTCGAGGTCGGCCATTACCCTTACTACGACCCCGCTGGCCGCCGTGTCGACGTCGAGGGGATGTTGGCTTGTCTGCGCGCCGCCGCCCCCGGCACGATCATCCTCTTGCATGCTTGTTGCCATAACCCGACGGGCTACGAGTTGGCCGCCGGCGACTGGGACGCCGTCGTCGCCGCCTGCGCCGAAGGCGGCCTCGTGCCATTCCTCGACATGGCCTACCAAGGTTTTGCCCGCAGTGTCGCCGAAGACGCCGAAGCGGTTGCGAAATTCGCCGCTGCGGGACTCAGTTTCATCGTCGCGACGAGTTGTTCTAAAACCTTCGGCCTCTACGGCGAGCGCGTCGGCGCCGTCTCTTTCGCAGCCGCCGAGGCCGACGAGGCGGCCCGCGTGCTGTCACAGGCCAAGGTCGTCGTCCGTTCCATTTATTCGAGCCCGCCGAGCTTCGGCGCCAAAACGGTCGCCAGCGTGCTCGCCACCCCGGCGTTGCGGGCCGATTGGGAAGCCGAGTTAGGCAGCATGCGCGACCGCATCAAGGACATGCGAGCCGCCTTTCGGACAGGCTTGGAACAAGCCGGCGTCCCCGGCGATCTCTCCTACATCACACATCAGACCGGCATGTTTTCCTATTCCGGTTTGACGCCAGAGCAGATGCGCCGTCTGCGCGCGGACTTCGGGGTCTACGGGCTGGAGTCCGGCCGTCTTTGCGTCGCCGCCCTCAACCCCGGCAATCTGAGCCGGGTGACAGAGGCGGTCGCGGCCGTCATCAGGAACTGATCCGGGAGAAGAACCGGTCCAGCGGGTTCCTTCTTCGCCGGCGGCGGCGGCCGAGATGCCTGGCTGTGGTCCGAGGACGTAGAGTAGGGGCCGCGGGGCGGCTTGCGCCCCCAATCCCCGGTTGGTCTTCCGGCAGGGCCCGCCTGACTTTGAATCAGGATTAGCGCAGTAGGTTCGACTCCTACCCGGGGAGCCGTGAATCTTGTGACATGGATCGCGAAAGCTCGCCTAAGCGACAAGGAGCAGGGGTGGCTGAAGTGCCGGCGACGGGGGTCGCCGCCGTCATAGTTTTGGCGGCTGGCGAAGGCACGCGCATGAGATCACGTAAATCGAAATTGCTGCACGAGGTCTGCGGCCAGTCGCTCCTCAGTTGGGCTCTCGACACCGCCGTGGCGGTTCGGCCGGAACGCCTCGTCGTCACCGTCGGCCAGTTCCGCGAGCAGGTGGAGGCCCACTTGGACGACATCGCGCCGACGGCGATCCGGGCTCTCCAGTCGGAGCCGCGCGGCACCGGACACGCAGTCTGGTGCGGCCTTGAGGCCTTGGGCGAGGTCGCCGGAGAGGTCGTCGTGACCTACGGCGACGTCCCCATGCTGTCGGGCCAGACTTTGGCGGACCTCGTGGCCGCCCACCGCGATGAAGGCAACACCGTCACCGTTTTGACGGCCCTGGCCGATGATCCGACGGGCTACGGCCGGATCCTGCGCGACGACGAGGGAGCGGTGGCCGCCATCGTCGAACACCGGGACGCAACCGCCGAGCAGTTGTCCATCCGCGAGATCAACGCGGGCGTCTACGTCTTCGACGCCGCTGTCTTGCGGGCCGGCTTGGAACAGCTCCAGCCTTCCAACAGGCAAAATCAGCTTTATCTGACGGATGTCATCGCCTACGCCCGCTCCCTCGGCCGCCGGGTCGGGGCTCAGATCGAATCCGACGCCTGGCAGACCAGGGGCGTCAACGACCGGGTCCAGTTGGCCGCTTTGAACCAGGAAATGAACCGGCGCATCCTCGAAGGCTGGATGCTCAAGGGGGTCACGGTCATCGACCCGTCCTCGACCTGGATCGACCGTTCGGTTTCCTTGGCCGAGGATGTCGAGTTGTGGCCGGACACTTGCCTACGCGGCGCCACGACCGTCGGCGAGGGGGCTGTCATCGGCCCTTCGACCCGTCTGACCGATGTCGAGGTGGGCAGCGGCGCTCAAATCATGCGGTCAGAGGCGACCTTGGCCGTCATCGGCGAGGGCGCCGTCGTGGGCCCCTTCTCCTACCTGCGCCCCGGCACCGAACTGGGGCCGGGAGGCAAGATCGGCGCTTTTGTGGAGACGAAAGCGGCCCGGATCGGGGCGGGCGCCAAAGTGCCCCACTTGACCTACTGCGGCGACGCCGTGATCGGCCAAGGCTCGAACATCGGGGCGGGCACGATTTTCGCCAACTACGATGGCGCCGTGAAAAACACGACGACGGTCGGCGAGCGGTCCTTCATCGGCTCCGATTCCGTCCTCGTGGCGCCGGTTGAAATCGCCGACGACACTTTCATCGCGGCGGGGTCGGTCATCACACGGCCCGTCGAAGCGGGCTCCTTGGCTGTGGCCCGCGGCGTCCAACGCAACATCCCTGGCTGGGTGGCCCGGCGGCGGACCCAGCGGTCGGGCCACCCTCCCGAGTCGGCGCCGGCCGGTTCGACCGCCGAAACTCAGGAGTGACAAAGCGATGAGCGACCTGACCCGAAAAGACGACAAGCATCTCATGTTTTTTGCGGGACGGTCCCATCCCGTGTTAGCCGGTGAAATCGCTCGCATCCTCGGCTGTGACATCGTCCCGACCCGTTTCGAGACCTACGCCAACTCTGAAATCTACGTCCGCTTCGAACAGTCCGTACGCGGTTGCGACGCTTTTGTCTTCCAGGCTCACACGGCCCCCGTCAACGATTGGCTGATCGAGCAGCTCATCATGGTCGACGCCTTACGGCGGGCCTCAGCCAAACGGGTCACCGTGGTTTGCCCCTTTTATCCGTACGCCCGCCAAGACAAAAAACACGCCGGCCGCGAACCCATTTCAGCGCGGCTTGTGGCCGATCTTTTCAGCACGGCTGGGGCCGACCGCATCATCTCCATCGACCTGCACGCCTCCCAAATCCAGGGTTTTTTCTCCGGCCCGGTCGACCACCTCTACGCCCTGCCGATTTTGTCCGATTACGTCGAAACCCATTACGACCTCGACAATCTTGTCATCGTGTCCCCCGACGCGGGCCGGGTCAAGACCGCCGACATGTGGTCGGACCGGCTGGGCTGCCCAATCGCGATCATCCACAAGCGGCGCGACCCCGATATCGCCAACACGGTGGCCGTCCACGAGGTCGTCGGCCAGGTTGAAAACAAAACATGCTTGCTGGTGGACGACATGATCGACACTGGTGGCACGATCTGCCTGGCCGCGGAGGCCCTCAAACTCAAGGGCGCGGGACGTATCATCGCCGCCGCCACCCACCCTGTTTTGTCGAAAAAAGCGGTCGGGCGTCTCCAAGACAGCCCTTTCGACGAGGTCATCGTCACCAACACGTTGCCAATCCGCAAAGAAGCCATGATCGACAAATTAAAGGTCTTGTCGATCGCCCCGATGCTGGCGGAGGCGATCGAAGCCGTCTTCAAGGAAGAATCCGTGGCGGAGCTCTTGAGCGAGAAGCACAAGTGGGCGACCCGGCTGATCGAAGCCTGAGGCGGCCGGCGAACCTCCCCGGCCGGCGCGATTCTGGCTTGAGCCTGCCCTCGGGGGTTCGTCCTGTCGGCCGATTCCCGCTAGAGTGTCCGGCGGTGACGTGTCCGAGCGGCCGAAGGAGCACGCCTCGAAAGCGTGAGAGGGGCAACCCTCCGTGGGTTCAAATCCCACCGTCACCGCCATCTGCGGCAATCCGCTTGGGCTGCCGCCGCCGGGCTGGCCCGCCTCTTACCGCCACCCGGCCTGACCGAGCCAGCGAGGGACCATGAAGATTGCTCTTGCGACTGATCTGTACCACCCCATGATCAACGGCGTCGCGGTGTTCACGTGGAATCTCGCCCAGGGTCTGGTCCAGCGCGGACACGAGGTGACGGTCGTGGCCCCGAGTCTGACAGGCGAGCCGACGGTCGAAGAGGACGCCGGCGTCCGCGTCGTCCGGCTGAGCTCTACGAAAATGCCGTTCTATCCCGACCAGGTGACCGAAGCCAAAGCGGCTTTGGAATTCCGCGGGCGGCGGCTGCCGCCCTTCGTCTACAAAAACGGCATCCACGTCAGCTGGCGGCCCTATAGTGAAATCAAAGCGGCCTTTGACGATTTCCGGCCCGATGTCGTCCACAACCAAACTGTGGGACCGGTTTCAATCGCAATCTTGCGCTATTGCCGGAACCGCGACGTGGCTCTCGTGACGACAGGCCACGCCTATCCTGACAACATCACCGGCCAGGTCGCCCTGCCGCGCAGCCTCAAGCGGCCCATCGACGAGGTCGTCCGCCGCTATTTCGTCCACTTCCTGACCCATTCGGAATACGTCACGATGCCGACGGAATACGCCATCGTCGACATCGCTTTGAAAGGCCGCGAAAAAGATTTCGCAGTCCCCATCAAAGCGATTTCGAATGGCATCGACCTAGCCGAATTTTCCCCCGGCCCGGCGACCCCGGAGACGTATGGCCAGTTCGGTTTGCCGCCGGACCGTCCCCTGGTCGGGATCGTCGGCCGGATCGACCGAGAGAAGAGCATGGATGTCCTCCTGCGGGCCTTCCGCCGGGTCGCGGACTTTGTCCCCGACGTCTTCTTCGCCATCGCTGGCGACGGCCGCGACCGCGACCGTCTTGAAAGCCTGGCCGACGAACTGGTCCTGGGTCCCCGTCTGCGCTGGCTGGGCCGCGTCGACCGGGCCGAACTGCCTGACCTTTACCGCGCTTTCCACGTCTTCGCGACGACGAGTGAAACAGAAACCCAAGGCATCGTCATCATGGAGGCGATGGCGACCGGTCTGCCCGTCGTCGGGGTCACAGCCGGAGCCCTGGAGGACATTGTCAAAGACGGCCGCAACGGTTACGCCGTTCCGCCGCGCAACCCCGAGGCGACCGCCGCCGCGATCACGCGCCTCCTCCAAGACCGCTCTCTGCGTGAGACTTTCGGCGCCGCGTCTTTGGAGATCGTCGCGAAACACAACTTAGATGACGTCTTGGGTGAGTTTGAGGACATCTACCGCCAGGTCCTCGCCAACCGCCGAACCGAGTCAGGCCAGACCGGTTCCTCCGACTCCGCTACGCCAGACCAAGCCGGTTCCCCCGGCTCCGCGACGCCAGACCAAGCCGGTTCCACCGACTCCGCGACGCCAGACCAAGCCGGTTCCCCCGACTCCGCGACGCCAGACCAGACCGGTTCCACCGACTCCTCCGACGCGGCCTAAGAGATCAGTCACGCCGGCCCGGTCCGGCTCAAAAAAGCCCCCGCCCCGCCTGCGAATGGCCGATCAGCGGCAGACGAGGTATGATTGCGGATCGTTATGCGCCCGTGGCTTAATGGATAGAGCAGCTGACTACGGATCAGCAGGTTGGGGGTTCAAGTCCCTCCGGGCGCGCCATATCGCCGTCAACAGTGGGGGCGAGTCCTGTTTCCAGCCACTGGATGTCAAATCCTGTTGCCAATGCCCAGGCCACGATGGCGGGCCGACGCGTAGCAAAAAGACCACGCTCCCAATCGGAGATCGATTGGACCTGCGAACTTGCCTCCTACGAAGCTAAGCCCGTTTGGGATTACGAGCGGACTTGTTTGGTGACACGGCGGGAGCCGGCTGATCCTGAGGCCGAGGACCTGGACGACTAAAGTGATGCCATGGATGCTCGTGGAGCAAGTTAGACTGCCCGCAGTGTTGTTGGCGCGTGCTTGGGCCACCTCGACCCCACCGTGCTCCGGATCGTCAACGAGGACCTGTTCGCCGGGGAGGATGTCGGCGCCATCGCCGAGTCCCTGTCCGCCGCCATGAACGGCTACCGCATCGATCCTGAACTGGCCACCGAGGTGGCCGGAGTGATCGAGTAGCTGGGCGGCGACTCCATGGTCAAGTTCGTGTCACGCGAGTTGGACCGCGCCGGCGGAGGCCGCCCGGCCGCCTAACCGGCCCCCGTCCGAAAAGCCCTGAGGGAGGACCCCAGGGCTTTTCTTATTGCCGCCGCACGGCGAAATCACCTACCCGCGCCTAGGCCACGGCTATGCGTGAGGACTATCTCCTCACACCTCATGCCAGCCGCGCCCGCCGCCGGCCATCAGCGGCGATCCGCGCGTCAGGCGGCGCGGCCGGATTCCGCCAGAACTCGGCTGGCGACCGCCTCGCGTACCCACTGGCTGACATTGACTCCATCACGGCCAGCCAGTTGGCGGACCTCTTCGCCTAACGCCGCGCTCAACCGGAAACGCATCACCGTTGACGACGACGACTGGTCCAAAGGCGGCCGGCCCGGCCGCACAGCGGCCGCCGCTTCAACCAACGCCCGGCCCGTCGGATCCTCCTCGGTCGCGGCCATCAACAAGGCCCGCGTCGCCGCCCGAGAGTCCTCCCCAGCCAACTCTCTAACCGTCAGGGCGCCGACCCACTCATCAGACTCCGCCCACTCCGCCAACCGGCCGTACCGGGCCTCGTCAATGTCAGTCTTCGCCATGATCACCCTCCATCAATCTCAAAATCTTGTTGCGCGCCGGCATGACATGGAACACCACAACCACATCCGGCGGCCTGACCTCCGCCATCACCTCCAACAGCGGCGACCGGCCGTCGCGCTGCGGGCCGATCCACAAATCAGGCCAGACGCCGCCCGGCTGCCTCGGCTCGTCAAACCGAGGCCGATGCCACACATGATGCAACATCGCGTAGACCGCATCGCGCGGGTCAACGCCATGCTTGCCAGCGGAAGCCGTGAAACTCAAACCGGACATCAAACCTCCAATAAAATGTACCACAAAACACTGGTGGCCGGTGCTGGCCGGCCGCTCACCCGAGCCACCCCATAGGAGCCACGTCGATGCCGACCGGATAGAACTGACGGCCGCCGTTGAGTTCGGCTCAGAACCTCGGAAACCGACGAAGATAAATAACTTATGTCAAAACGGTGACAGCAGGGGCAGCGGCAATAATCGATCCCCATGTGGATCAAGGTGGCACGCTGATGTCCCACTTAGACTGCCCCAGCCCACCCGCGGTGTTGAATCTCACAAAAGCACGCTTGGCGGCGGCCAGCGTGAACAGCTGCGTAAAGAAACTTTTACATGCGTCACCGGCCGCTATGCTCCTATCTATGTGGTGGATATGGTTGGGGCCTTTGTTGGCCTGGGTTTTTTTCGCCGTCAGCGCCTGGCGCGACCCCAGGAAGATGCGGACCGCCGTCTACTTTTTAGCCGCCCTGTCCATCACCTTGCTGGGGGTCTTGGAGACCGTTTTCGCGGTTGTGCCAGCCAAGTTTGCGATCTACCTACTCGCCGGTTTAGCCAGCTTGTTCATACTCGCCATCTTGGTCTTGTCCAGCGCCTTGACCGCCAACGGCATCATCATGATGCGCAAAGAAAGTTTGCACCCAAGGAATCTTCTGTCGCTGCTCCTTGGCCTAGGACTATTGTCTTATACCCTTATCAGCCTCTACATCACCTCGACCAGCCTCTATGCTGTGTTGTTCGTCTGGCTGTTCGCCTTGGTTCTGCCGATCGGTTTCTTCAGCGCCGGCTTCACCGCTTACCTGCTCTATTCCCAGGTCTGCCAGTGGTTCGCCAAGCACGCCGCCAAACCACCGGCGGCGGTCGTCGTCCTCGGTTCGGGCCTCATCGAAGACAAGGTGCCGCCTTTGCTGGCCAGCCGGCTCGACCAGGGCCGGCGCGTCTTAGCCAAAGCCCGCCTCAACGGACGGGCCGCGGTCATCGTCGTCTCCGGCGGCCGCGGCCGCGACGAGGACCGCTCAGAGGCGGCGGCGATGGCCGACTATCTGACCGAGCAGGGCGGCGAGCCGGCTTTGATCTGGCAGGAGGACAAGTCCCGCACGACGGCGGAGAACCTGGCCAACTCGCGGAACCTCCTCTTGGCCGCCGGCGTCAGCGGCCCCGTGGCCGTCGTCACGAACAATTTCCACACCTTCCGGGCGGCTCTCCTCATGCGCAAATTTAAATTGCCAGGATACGCGGTCGGCGCCCCAACAGCCGGCTACTTTTGGCCGAGCGCCAGCATCCGCGAATACTTCGCGATCATGCGCGACCACTGGATCGTCAACTTCGTCGGCTTCGGACTCAGCTGCCTGCCGCTGCTCTTCTTGGCCCTACGGCTCTAGCCAGCCGTCATCCGAAGCCCACCCGGACAAGGGGCCGCTTCAACGAATACTTCTTGCCTTTA
>JAIRXC010000035.1 GCA_031268515.1 Propionibacteriaceae bacterium | reverse complement strand
CCTCGTCCTGGCCGCCAGCCTCGTCTGCATCAGCGGCGGCCTTCTCCTGACGACACGCCAGCGGCTGTTCCGGCGCTCCTCCTGACAGACGCCCCGAGGCGTTCTGCCGCCAGTTGGGTTTCTCCGCCCGACCCCGCCGCCGGGGCCGGGCGGAGGACTGTCTGGCTCCGTCCAAAACCTGCCCGGCCGCTGGCCATGAAGCCCGCTTCCCGGCAGGCCAGGCTGGGGACTCAGGACGCCCGTCATGCCCACGGCTTCCCGCCCCGCCGGGGGAAGGACCGTCCGGCCCCATCCAGAAGTGGCTTGCGAAAACCGTCCGGCTCCGTCCCGACCCTGGCTTGGAACTGGCGCTCCGCCCGCCCCAAGCGAAGCGGACTCCCGCCCCGGCCGATTGGTATTCAGGTTGCCAGGTTGGGTTGACGGGTTGGCGGACCGCGTAGAGTGGGCCTTCGAACCGCAAGACGCGAGGCGAGAGGGGCCCCTTGATGGATTGGCTGGCGGCGATCATCCTTGGCATCGTCGAGGGGGTGACGGAGTTCCTCCCCGTCTCCAGCACCGGGCATCTCACCGTGGTCGAAAAACTCCTCGGCTACACGATTGACGACCCCGATGTGACAGCCTTCACCGCTGTCATCCAGGTTGGCGCCATCGCCGCCGCCATCGTCTATTTCCGCCGTGACATCGCCCGCTTGGCCGTCGGCTGGTGCGCGGGCCTGTTCGACCGGAGCCGCCGCGGCACGGATTATCGCCTCGGCTGGGCTGTCATCGTCGGCTCCTTGCCCATCGGCCTGGTCGGTTTGGCCGCCAAAGACCTCATCGAGGGGGTTTTGCGCAGCCTCTGGGTCGTCGCCGCCGCCTTGGCCGTCTGGAGCGTCGTCATGTGGCTGGCCGACCGCCACGCTGCCCGGCTGCTTGCCGCCCGCCCCTCCCGCGCCGTCGAGGCCGCCGCGGCCGCCCCCCGTTCCGAGGCCTCCTTGACCGTCAAAGACGGCCTGATCATCGGCCTTGGCCAGTGCTTGGCCCTGATCCCCGGCGTCTCCCGCTCGGGGGCGACGATCTCGGTCGCCTTGTTCCGGGGCATCGACCGGACAACCGCCACCCGCTGGAGTTTCTTCCTCGGCATCCCCGCCTTGACCGCCTCCGGCCTCCTCCAAGCCGTCCAGGCGGCCGACGACATCAGCGCCGGCGTCGGCTGGGCCCCGACAGCCGTCGCTGTCGCCGTCAGCTTCGCCGTCGCCTACGTCTCGATCGCCTGGCTGCTCAAGTTCGTCGCCTCGAACCGTTTCACCGTCTTCATCGTCTACCGCCTCCTGGCCGGCCTGGCTGTGGCCGCCCTGCTGTTCTCGGGCGTCGTGGCGGCCGTCTGAGCCAAGCGAGCGGCAAAGCAGACTGTTAGGCCGCTGACCTTCTCGGAAAATAGCTTTCGGGGGAGCCGTCGCGGCTGCTCTAGAACTGCCAGCCAAGCTCCCGGAAGAAGTCATTGGTTGACATGGTCATCACACCGAATTCAGATGCTACTTGCGGGATTTTCAAGTTGGCTTCAACAGTGGCAGGACGGTGGGTTTCGTTGCTGACAGCCACGGCTCCCAACACCTTGGCGGTGGCGATTATGAACGGGTCAGCGGCGTTCTGTGTGCCCCTCACCCATCCAGGATGCCGCCGGCTGATGTCAGCTACCACGGTTAACACGTCGGCGGTGGTTTCGTAGACCGCGTCTGTTTTCTTCACCCAATCACCGAGATCATCTGTTCCCCGGTCGAGTTCGTCCAGCGCTTCCCGGGGGACGACTGCGTCGCCGTCACGAAACAGGCTTTCTAAACGTTTCCACAGCGTCCGGTAGATGTCCCGGGGTTGGTTGCGTTTGAAAGTGATGAGGACGGATGAATCGATGACGTACCCGGCGCTCACCGCGGATTCCCCGCCAACTCGCGCTCCAGTTTGCCGATCATCTCGACCTTGGCTCCCAGAAAGTACGTCGCGTCCGTGACGGAAATCATGTCCCGATCCATGGCGTCCAAAACCGCCGTCAGGTAAACATCACCGAGGTTGCGTCGCTTGAGCCGTTCCGGCCGGGCGAAGCCGCTCCGAGCGGGAGGCTGCTTCCTGGCCTCGTCGGACCGTTGTTTCTCATAGTCGACAACACTTTGAGCCACCAGTCCGTGTCGCCGCAAAGCCACCGCCGCCGCCAAACGGGAGACATGGAACCTCTTTTCGACCACATCTACCGCTTCGCGGCCCTGGGCCTCAGCGATTGCCCTGCGCACCTCGTCGGTTGGCATTAGCACACTCTCCGCGAACCGGTTACACGTCCGCTCCCGGTCGTCGTCCTCATCCAACAGGCACAGTCCGCCGCTGTGGCCGAGCAGATGCCCAAGCTCATGCAAGAGGGTGAACGCCCGCCGTTGGGGAGCGTCCTTGCCATTCAGCACGATGACTGGTGTAGTCGGATCGTCCACAGCGAAACCGCTGCAGTCGCCGTCCCCGACCCGGCTCATCTGGAAAACCAAGACGCCTTGATTTTCCACAGCCGTGATCCACAACCGCAGCGACTCGTTCGCTGTCCGAGCCGCGGCCACCGCCGCCACGCTGACCCTGAGACGATCCCGCACTTCGGCTGGAGCCAGCTTGCCTGTCGCGGACCAGCGTGGCCAGGCGGCAGCGGACACCGCCTCGGGGGCCAACTGCTTGAATGTGTCCCGCCGTTCTTCGGCCAGTCTGATCTCGCGCGCCAGTCCTCGACCGGTCGCCGCTCCAACGGAACGGAAATCGGGCGGGAGGCGCACGCTGCTAACCGGTGGGGCAGGGGTGAAGAACAGCGCCATTGGCTGCTTGAACAGGTCAGCGATAGAACGAAGCTTCGCCACCGTCGGGCTCGCTTCCCCGGCCTCCCAAGCCACCACCCGAGCCTCTGGCACAGACGCCCGCTTCGCCACTTCGGCAACGCTCACGGCTGCCTGCTCCCTGGCCCACCGCAAGACAGAAGGAGTCACTGGAGCCATGACGCTCATCGCCATGTTTGTGCTCCTTTCCCAATCTGAACCAAAGATGGCCGACCCGGCGCCTCCGGACGCCTAAATTTTCACCCCAGCATACGGGGCACTGCCGACACTGGCAGCGGTCGGCTCGCACGGTCCCGGCCTGATCGCCGCTGAAACTCACAACGTCGGCTGCCGTCAAGCTCTCTGGTCTCGAACCACCGGCCAGGCCACACGAATTCTGGATCAGGAGTAGTCGTCTCATCCGTTTGCGGGAACTGTTTTGGCTGTCTGCCATGGCTGCCTGGCCTTTTTTGAGGGGGGAGGCAGGAGCCGTCTGGCCGCAGGCGGGAGCCGCGATAGGCTCGGGTCCATGCGCACCCGCCGTGTCGGCGCCTCAAACCTGCTGGTTTCGCGTCTCGGGCTGGGCACGATGGCCTGGGGACGGGACACCCCGGCGTCTGAGGCCGTGGCCTTGCTCAAACGTTTCCGCGACGCCGGCGGGACGCTCCTCGACACGGCCGCCGCCTACGGTTCCGGCGAGGTCGAGAGCCTGCTCGGACGCTTGTTCCGAAAGACCGTTTCGCGCGCCGAATTCCACGTGGCGACAAAGTCTGGCTATGTCCTGCGAGACGGGGTCAGGGTTGTCGACACGGCCCGGCAAAGCCTCCTGGCCGACCTTGAGGGCTCCCTGAGGCGCCTCGGCGCCGATCATGTCGACCTTTGGCAAATCCACGCCTGGGGCGCCGCCCCCATAGAAGAGACCCTGGCGGCGGCGGACGAGGCGGTCGTGTCGGGCAAGGCGCGGACGGTCGGCGTCTCCAACTACATCGGCTGGCAGCTTGCCCTCGCCGCCACGTGGCAGCGGGCCCGGCAGTCCCCGGCCCCTGTCTCGTCGGTCCAGGTTGAATACTCTTTGCTGGCCCGCCGCGCCGAACTGGAAATCCTGCCCTGCTGCCAAGCCCTCGACGTCGGCTTCTTCCCCTGGTCCGCCCTCGGCCGGGGTGTCCTGACGGGCCGCTACCACAAGGGCAAACCGCCCGGCTCCCGCGCCGCCTCCGACAATCTAGCCTGGTTCGTGGAGCCCTATCTCGGGGAGGCTTGCGACGGCGTCGTGGACGCGGTCATACGAGCCTCCCAGGGCCTCGGCCTCAGCCCGGCCCAGGTCGCCCTTCTCTGGGTGCGGGACGCCCCCGGGGTCACCGCCCCCGTGGTCGGCCCCCGCACCGCCGCCCAACTCGAGCCGCTGCTGGCGGTCGAGGACGAGGAACTGCCAGAACCCATCGCGGCGGCCCTCGACGACGTCTCCGGCGGCCCCAACCTATTGCGGCCGTGAGCGCGGTTTAAAACAGATCAGACCGCCTACAGCCAAGAGCGCCTCAGCCGTTTGCAGCCGTCTCGAAGTCGGCTGTCATATGGGCTGTCGTCACGACGATGGCGACGTTATGGCCACCGAAACCAAAGGAGTTGTTCAAGGCGGCCAGGTCGCCGGCCGGCAAGGGCCGAGGCGCGCCGGCGGCGATGTCGATCGCCAAACTCGGCTCAGGGGTGTCGAGGTTGATCGTCGGCGGGACGAGCCGGTGGCGCAAAGCCAGGACCGTCATGACCGTTTCCAAGGCTCCCGCCGCGCCCAACAAGTGGCCGGTCATGGATTTCGTGCCCGTCACGACGGCCTCCGACCGTTCGCCGAGGACGGTCCGGATCGACCTGGCCTCCGTCGTGTCGCCTTGCGGCGTCGAGGTGGCGTGGGCGTTGACATGGGCGATGTCGCCAGGAGCCAGCCCGGCGTCCGCGATGGCCTTCTCCATGGCCCGGCGTTGGCCGGCGCCAGAGGGGTCGGGTTGGACGATGTCATAGCTGTCGGCGCTGACCCCGGCGCCGGCCAAAGTCCCGTAGATCCGAGCTTGGCGCGCCCTGGCGTGCTCCAACGTCTCAGCCACGAGGATGGCCGCGCCTTCCCCGATGACGAAACCGTCGCGGTCGGCGTCCCAGGGCCGGGAAGCCCGCTCCGGCTCGTCGTTGCGGCGCGACAAGGCTTGCATCTGGCCGAAAGCGACCAACGGCAGAGGATGGATGACCGCCTCGGCGCCGCCGATGACGGCGATGTCGGCCCGGCCCCAGCGCAGTTGGTCGAGGGCGATGGCGATGGCCTCGTTCGAGGAGGCGCAAGCCGAAACAGGGGAATGGACTCCGGCCCGCGCCGCCAACGCCAAACCGACATTGGCGGCGGGGGCGTTCGCCATGAGCATGGGGATGGTGAAAGGCGAGACCCGCCGCGGCCCCCTGTCCCGCAAAACATCCCAGTTCGAGACGAGGGAGTTGAGCCCGCCGATGCCAGAACCGATGGCGACAAGCAAACGGTCCGGGTCGGTCTGGTTGGCGTCGCCGAGGCCATAGCCCGCGTCCGCCCAAGCCTCCAACGCCGCCACGAGGGCGAACTGGGTCGAACGGTCGAGGTGGCGGGCCTGGCTCGGCTCCAAGTTTTCGGCCGGGTCGGCCTTGGCCTGGGCTCCGATCTGGCAGGGCAGGTCCTGGGCCCAATCCTGGGTGAGGCGGCTGACGCCGCTTCGGCCGGCCAGCAAAGCAGCCCAAGTGGCCGGCACGCTGCCGCCCAGCGGCGTCGTTGCGCCCAGCCCGGTGATGACGATTTCGCGCATGGCGATGTCGGCTCAGAGAGCCTTTTCGATGTACGCGACGGCGTCGCCGACGGTCCGCAGCTCCTTCGAAGCCTCTTCTGGGATCGTGACGCCGAACTTGTCCTCGCAGGCGTAGAGGATTTCGACCATGGACAGCGAGTCGACGCCGAGGTCGTCGGAGAAAGACTTGTCGAGGGCGACCTCGGCGGCGGGCGCGCCGGCCACCTCGGTGATGATTTCGGCCAGTTCGGCCCGGATGTCTTCGGCAGTGCGGTCAGCCATGGAAGGCTCCTTTTTCTCTTGCGGTCGCAGGTGCGCCAAGCGGCGCCCGGCAGGTGGTTGGGCGTTTGGGAGGGCGGGGTTCAAGGGAGCACGGCCACTTGGCCGGCGTAGGTCAAGCCAGCGCCGAAGCCGACCATGAGGCAGGTGGCGCCGGGGTTGACCCGGCCTTCGTCGTAGAGGCGGTCGAGCGCCATCGGGATCGAACTGGCCGAAGTGTTGCCGGTCCGGATGATGTTCCGAGAGACGATGACGGACTCGGGCAACTTGAGGTGGCGGAGCATCGAATCGGTTATCCGATTGTTGGCTTGGTGGGGGACGAACAAGTCGATCTGGCTGGTTTCCAAGCCGGCGGCGGCGACGGCTTGCCGCGCCACTTCGGCGATGTCGACAGTGGCCCAGCGGAAGACCTTCTGGCCATCCATCGCGATGGCCGGCTTGCGGCCGGTTTCGACGGCGGCGGCCCAATCGGCGGTCTGCCGGATGACG
>JAIRXC010000117.1 GCA_031268515.1 Propionibacteriaceae bacterium | reverse complement strand
TCGTCTGCCATCTCGGCAACGGCGCCTCGGTCTCAGCCATCCAAGGCGGCCGGGCCATCGACACCTCGCTGGGTCTGACGCCGTTGCCGGGCCTCGTCATGGGGACCCGCTCTGGCGACGTCGACCCTGGTCTGTTCGCCTATTTGGACCGGGTCGCCGGCATGGACGCCGCTGCCGTCGACAACATGTTGAACCGCTCCTCCGGCTTGGCCGGCCTGACCGGCGGCAGCTCGGATTTCCGCGACTTGGAGGCCAAAATCGGCCAGGGCGACCCGGATGCCAAGTTGGCTTTTGACGTCTACGTCCACCGCTTGGTCTCCTACATCGGCGCCTACATCGCCCTTCTCGGCTCTGTCAGCGCCTTGTCTTTCACCGCCGGTGTGGGTGAAAACTCCCCCTTCGTCCGGCGGGCCGTCTGCGGCCGCCTGGCGCCCTTGGGCTTCCAACTCGACCAGGCGGCCAACGACGCCGCTTTCCGCTGTCCGGATTCGAGGATCATCTCGGCGGCCGGCTCGCCGGTGACGGTCTTGGTCGTGCCGACGAACGAGGAACTGGCTATGGCCCGGGCGGTCTTGGCGCAGGTCCGCGCATGACCGAACCGACCGATCAGGCCAACGGCCGCCTGGAAGGCTCCGACCGGGCGAATCGGTCCGCCGGCCGAGACGCTGACGGCCAAACTGCCCCTGTCGCTTCCTTTGGGCCGGACGGCTCCGACGCCTTTTCTGGGCCGGACGGCTCCGTCGCCCCAGACGGCGCCTCTGGCCAAGCCGGTTCCGCCGCGCCGGATGGCTCTTCCGTGCCAGATGGTTCTTCCGGGGCGGGCCGGCGGCCGCCGTATCGGCCGGTTGCCGGGCCGGGTTGGGCTCTCATCACCGGCGGCGCCGTGGGCATTGGCCGCGCTTTCGCCTGGGAGCTGGCCCGTCGGGGCTTCGACCTGGTTTTGGCGTCGCGTGATGCCGACGCCCTGGCGGCAGTGGCAGCCGAGTTGCATCAACGGTACGGACGGCAGGTCGAGGTCCTCCCGACCGATCTGGCTGACCGCCGGGACACCTTGGCGCTGGCGGCCCGTCTGGAAGACCAGACGCGGCCCATCGACCTCTTGGTTAACAATGCTGGGTTTGGCCTGCACGCTTCTTTGGTTGATCTTGACCTCGAGCTGCACGCCCGCGCCATCGAGGTCATGGCGGTGGCGCCGCTGATCTTGCAGGCGGCGGCGGCCCGCGCCATGCGGGCCCGCGGCCATGGCGCCATTGTCAATGTGACCAGCTCTTCGGCCGTCCTGACGGCGGGCGACTATTCCGCCATCAAGAGTTTCGCCACCATAAACACCGAGTCTTTGGCCGTCGAGTTGGCTGGCAGCGGCGTCGCCGTCATGGCCGTGCTGCCGGGTTGGGTGCAAACGGAGTTCCACCGCCGGGCTGGCCTGAAAGCCAATAACTTCCCCAGTTGGCTGGGCCGCGCCGTTTGGATCCCGGCCGCCAAGCTGGCAGCCGAAGCCCTCTACGACCTGGGCCGCGGCAAGGTTTTGTCAGTTCCGACCGGACGCTGGAATTTCGCCGTCTGGCTGGCTCGCGTCGTGCCCCGGCGGGCCATTCGGGCCGTCTCTGGCGCTTTGACGAAGTCGAGGACGTAAGTGGCCGCCGGCGCCGACAATGTCCGCCGCTACCGTTCCAGGGTCCGCGGCTCGGCCCGTTTCGTGGCTCAGGACATCCTCTTGAAGTCGACGGTTTGGAGCATGTGCAAGGTCCACGTCCACGGCCTTGAACGCCTCGACAACGTCGAACCCCCTTTCATCGTCGTCGGCAATCACTCTTCGCACCTTGACGCCCCTCTCGTCTTCGGCGGCCTGCCCCACCGCCTCTCCAAACACTTGGCGACCGGCGCGGCCGCCGATTATTTCTTCGACAAAAAACTCAAAGCCGCGACGACATCATTATTTTTTAACGCTTATCCGGTCGAGCGTAAGGGTTTGCGGACCCGCCAGGGGTTGACCGGCAAACTGTTGGACGAGGGAATCCCGCTGCTCATTTTCCCGGAGGGGACCCGCTCGCGCACCGGCGCCATGGGGGCTTTCAAACCGGGTGTCGCCGCCTTGTCGATCTCCCGTGACGTGCCCTGCTTGCCGGTGGCCTTGGTCGGGGCCTACGCCGCCTGGCCCTACTATCGGTCCATCCCGCCGACCGGCCGTCCGACCGTCCACGTCGTCTTCGGCCATCCTCTGACCGCTTTGCCGGGCGAGATCGCCCATCAGTTCGCGGAGCGTATGCGGCGCAGCGTGGCGGAGCTCTACAACACGACAGCCAAAGCCTACGGGTTGCCCACCCTGGATGATTACGAGCGGTCGGTCGTGTTGTCCCGTCTCAAGAGCGGCGCCAGCGCTGACAACGCCGCCGGGGATCTCAACTCTGGCGGCGCGGCCTTAGCTGGCAATCTTAGTTCTGACGATGGTCAAGCGGACGGCCGCGGCCCGGCTGGCAAGGAGTCAGCTGGCGGCGTTCCCGGTTCCGGCCAGAAACCAGCCGGCGGCCCGGCAGCCGGCGCTTTAGGCTCCGCCGCTTCGGCTTCCGGCCAGGAAACGACTCCCGGCGACGCCCGTCTGGTTGTTGACGGTTCCGGGGTTGCTTTGACGGGTGAAGCCGCCGCAGCCGCGCCGCCGGCCGGCCCCAGCCTTCCAGCCTCTGAAATTTTCATTGCTGATCCCGCTCCGGCTGCCGCCGGCTTCGACAAGGCTGGTCCGGCCGCCGCTGCTTTGACCGCCGCCGACGGCAGCCAGGCGCCGCCGCCGGGCCGTGGCCGCCGGCTGGCTGAAGGCGTCCGCAGTTGGCTTTGGGGCCGCCGGCCGTCCCGTTGACGACGGCGAGCCCGCTGCTTTCCCGCACTCGACGGACAAGCGGATTAAGGCTGTTTCGCATTACGCCTGTGACGCGATGACGGGCCTTTGAGCTTCGGACAGCCAATGGGCGCCCATACGCGGTGGCGCGTCTGAGCCAGGTGTACAGTGCAGCCATTCATCCCCTGGGGCTAGCCCGAGCCCTATTGGAAACCGAGGACCGCCCTTCCTTCCAGCGGGTGAGTGGTATTTGGAATTCGCGCCGCCAGCGGTGGCGCTCGTGGCTCGGCACACCCAGAAGGGGTGTTCTCGAGGCGGTTCGAGACGATCGGCGGATCACCGTAGGGGGCGGAAAATGAGAATTGAGACGAATTTCCAGGGCGCGGCCGACGCGGCGCCGAATGGGCAGCAGTTCACGCCGGCGGGGTTGAAAGTGTTTGGTGGGTTTTTCACGGCTATCCTCGCGCTGATCGGCCTGATTGGGGGCGTGTTTTTGTGTTGGCCGCAAAACATCTACGAAAACGGCAAGTTGGCAGGCCGCTCGAGCCCCTGGTTGGGTGTGGTTGTCTTGGCCGCCGGCGTGGCTTTGGCCGCTCTGGCGTATTGGCTGTCCCGCAGCGGCGTGAGAGGGTTGGCCGACCGCCCGGCCGCAGGTTTGGAACAGGTGACAGGCCCGCTGCCGCAGCTAGGCTCGCCGGTGCCGGCGGCGGCTGTCGTGAAAGCCCTTGAGAGGTTGAACGGCTTGGCTTTGCCGTATCGGGTGGATTCGTCGCCGGGCCAGGACAGCCAAATTGAGGTGATTGTCCGGTGGCGGGTCGAAGAGGCTCAATGGCAGACCCTTTTGCACGTCGGATCGGCTTCTAAAACCTGGGTGATGCGCGTGCGGCTGTCGCCGGACGGGCGTTATCGTTTCCGCGAATCTCAGGCCGCGGTGTCAGCCGAGGCGGGCCCGGCCCATGTGTCGGGGGCGAAAACCTGGAGCTGGGGCAAGAGTTTCGGCGCGTTGAACGCGACCAGAGTGTGGACGCCTTTGGGGGCAGCCAAGGGCCCGGCGGCGGCTGCCGCCGACAGCGCCGTGGTGGCGGTCAGACCGTCTGACGCGAAAATTCCAGTCTTTGCCATTTTGCGCGCCTACGGCTGGCGTCCGCCGCATGATTCCTGGGTGTCACGGATTTGGGAATACTGAGGATTGCCGTTCGGCCAGTTTGAGACTGGCAATGAAACAAGAAGGAAATAGGAAGGAGTCTTTTATGATGAAGAAGATGGCAGTCCTGGCGGCGTCGGCGGTTTGCCTGTTGGCAGGCGCCTGCTCGGCTAGCGTCAATTTCACCGTCAGCCCGGATTCTTTGGCTGACGATATTGCGAGGATGTTGGAGAGAGATGGCCTGACGCCTGATATCGACTGCGGCGATGAGGACATCGATATCGTCAACGGCAACGTGGTGCACTGCGACCTGTCGGCGGCCGGCGACACGGCTGTCTACGATGTGACGGTTACCTTCAGCGAGGTTTCAGGCAAGAATTATCATATTGACGCTCAGGTTGCCGACGCTCCGAAGTGACTCGCTGTTTTTGCGGGCGGCGAGCTGTTTTACGCTGGCCGCCCGCAAAGCCGCGACTTGCCCTCATCCTCACCGGCGGCAGTGTGGCGGTGGCGCCGGGGGTTGGGTGTCAAAGGCGGCGGGGGAAGACGCGGGCAAGGTAGCGTTCGGGGGTCAGTCCTTGCGGCTGGAGGGGTTCGACAAGTATGGTTTGAAGAGCGTTCCAGGGGATTTGCGTTCGGCCCAGGTCATTGCCGACGAGTGTGATTTGATGGGCGTGGGGCAGCAAGGTGGGGACGCCTTCGGACCAGACGGCGTGGGTCAGGATTTGCCCGTCGGGGGCGCGGGAGACCTTGTGGCTCGCCACGAATATGTCTTTTCCGGTTGCTTCTAGTTGGGCTTCGAGCAGAGGCTATTGCCGGCCGGAGAGTTGGTCGGCGAACAAGGCAATGACTCGGTTCCACAAGATTGGGTTGACGCCACTGGCCGGCCAGGCCACGGTTTCCCAGCCGTGCGGTCCGAGATAGGCGGGGGTGATGGTTTCGAGGTGTTCGCCGGCTTGGAGCAGGTCGTCGATGACGCCGGCGAAGACGGTCATCGTTTGGGGGGTGTAGGCGCCGGTCAAGGTCAGGTCGGCGGTGGGGGTGACGATGACCCGGGCGGCGGGTCCGACGGCGCCTTCGAGGAGCGAAGGTTTGAGCCAGACGCAGGCGGCGAAGACGGGGTCGCGGATCATCTGCGCTTCGGCGGTGAGTGGTTCGACTTGGATTTGCCGGCCGATGGGGTTGTCCAAGGCGGCTTCGAGGATTTGGCCGAAGGGCAGACCCCAGTTTTGAGCTGTGATTTCTGATACGCGGGTTTGGCTGTTGGGTTGGTCGATGACGACGCCGACTGTGACGTCAGGGCCGGCTGGGCGGGTCGCTTGGAGGGCAGCACTGTGGCCTGCCAAAGATAATTCCAGGAGGTCCAATTCGACGTGTTCGCGGCCGTATAGTTTGGGACGCAACCGGGTCCGAGTCTCGGAGAAGCTGTCTGATGCCATGGGCTGGTTCCGCTCTGGGCTGGCTGGCGCTCTCGGATCGCGGCTGCTGTTGTGGGGGAGTTGGCGGTCCGCCGCCTGTGTCGGGGTTGTCGCAGGTGATGTCGCAGCGGTCGGCAGCGTGGTCTGCGGCTCTGCCGTGTCCGGCGCTGGCGGCGTCGCGGCGGAGTCAGCGGCTTGGCGGGCTTGGTCATTTTCGATGTCGGCGAGCTGTTTGCGGCCAGCGGCGACTTTTTCAGCGAGCCAAGCCGGCGTGTTTTTAGGCGAGCGCGGATACTTGTCGAAATCGCGCGCGTACAGGGCGGGCATTATCTCGCGGGGAGTGTCGTCGACAGTCAGCGCTTGCGGTTCTTCGTCATAGTTGAAGGACGCTGACATGCGGCCGTCGGCGAACACCGTGAAAACCGCTGAGAACCAGGTGCCGCCATTTTCGGTGGCCATCACGTCGCGAAGCGTTTCCGCATCGTCGAAAGCCGACCCTGCGTCCGGCAGCGAATCAACTTCGACGCCTTCTTTGAAGAGCAGGATCGTGCCCTGATACCAGCTTGACAAGGCTGCTCTGATGATTAGCCGGATCTCGTCGGCCGTCGGTGGAAGCGCGGCGAGGAGCTGCTCACCGATACGCCGCCCCAACTCCTGTTGGGCATCCAAGCCGCGTTCTTGTTCGGACATTTCCAAGGTCCTCCGCTTTCCGCCGCTGGGTTCCTCTCAGGGCTGGTTGACTCTGACTTTAGCCTAAGTAGTGGGCGAGGCCTGTGAGGCAGGGGCGGCAGGCGGCGTGCTTCTGGTCGACGACCCGGTCGGCCGGTTCGCCGGGTTTGCAGCAGATGGCGCCGGTCTCTGCGGCGCGCCTGAACGCACGCAAGAGAAGGTCAATCTTCGGAGTCGTCGCCGGCGTATTCATAGAGTTCTGGGTAGTCTTCCCGCGGATGCGACTGGTAGTAGCGTTCTGCGGCCGCGTGTCTCGGATACATGAAGTGGGCCGTGATTCCCTTTGGACGGTTGTGAACAGACAAGCGGCCGCCGGCAGGCATGTCCCACCAGGTCCGCGTGACCTCCTCGTCCTGTGGTTCTTGGGAGCCGGTTGGTTCTCCCCAGACGGATTGGATCTCGTCTACCAACAGCGGGTAGGCGGCCTGGACCGCCGCCAAGCCAGCGGTGTCAGTCATGTCGTCGACTGTGTCGGTCAGGTGGAAGATCAGGATGGTCAGTTCGCCGTGGGGTTTGGCGAAGTCTCCGACTGGGTAGTCCAGGGGCAGATGAGTGTCCGCGTCGATGTGAACACGGTTGGCTATAAATGTCCAACCTAGTTTTTCGATCAGGGCGGGTATTTCCGCTTCGAGGACCGGCCACGTCAGCTGTGTGAAGACGTCCAGGATCGGTTTCAACTCTTTGACGGTCAGGTGCCGGATGCTGCCGGTGTTTTGGTTTTCATTGCCCATGCGTGTCAGCCTCCCAGGATCTGGCTTCAGTCTATGAGGGGCATGAGTTTCCAACGTGCGGAAACACTTGTGAGGAGCAGATTTTCGCTGC
>JAIRXC010000156.1 GCA_031268515.1 Propionibacteriaceae bacterium | reverse complement strand
GGGCGTTGACGACCGATGACTATCTAGCTGACATGAAGGCGGCGGCCCGTCTGTTGGCCGCCGACGCGGCCGCCGACTGGCTGTTCTTGCTGCCCAACCTCGTCGTCGTCAAAGCCGGCTTGACCGGAGTCGCCGCCAACGCCACCTCCTTGAGCTTTGACGTCACGACAATCGCCGGCAAGGGCTGACCGGGGGCCGCGGTGGCGCTAGTTTCCCTGGTCGCACGCCGGGTCGGCGTCTTCGCCGTCAGCTTGCTCGGAGCCACCGTTGTCGTCTTCTTCGTCGCCGAGGCTTTGCCTGGAGACGTCGCCGAGGCGATGCTCGGGCTTGGAGCCACCCCCGAGGCGTTGGAGGCGCTCCGCCATGATTGGGGCCTCGACCGGCCAGCTGTCATCCGTTACGCCAGCTGGCTCGGCGGCCTCTTGCACGGCGACCTCGGCGCCTCCTATCTGACCGGCCGTCCCGCCGCCGCCGAGATCGGCCCGCCCCTGGCCGTCACCTGCTGGCTTGTCGGGCTGGCTTTGCCGCTGGCCGTTTTGGCCGCCCTCCCCGCGGGTCTTTTGGCCGCGCTCTGGCGGCGGCGCTGGCGGGGCACAGCGCTGTCTTTCCTCAGCCAACTCGGCATGGCTGTCCCCGTCTTTTTCACAGCCATCGTCCTCGTCGTCGTCTTCGCGGTCCGGCTCGGCTGGCTGCCCGCCGTCGGCTACGCCGATCTCGTCACTCCGGCCGGACTGAACGCCGCCGAGTGGGCACGCCATCTCGTCTTGCCCGTCACGGCCTTGGCGGTCGTCCAGGCCAGCTTGCTGGCCCGTTACGTCCGAAGCGCCTTCGTCGAGGTCCTGACTGAGGATTACCTGCGGACCGCCCGCGCCGTCGGTTGGACCAGGTGGCGCGCCCTCCTGCGCCACGGCGCCCGCAACGCCGCCCTCTCGGTCGTCACGGTGGTCGGCCTCCAACTCGGCGCCATGCTGGTCGGCGCCATCTTGGTCGAGGCGGTCTTCGGGTTGCCTGGGCTCGGCTCTTTCCTGCTTCAGAAGGTGGCCAATCGGGACATTCTCGTCGTCCAGGGGGTCGTCATCCTCCTCGTCGCTGTCGTCTTGGCCGTCAACCTGGCCGTCGACCTTGTCTACGTGGCGCTCGATCCCCGTTTGCGCCAACAGGGCGCGAGCCGGCAAAGCGGCCGTCGGCTGTCGGCGGACAAGGCAGGGCGGGCTGGAAGCGGGCCGGGGAGCCACTGGTGAAACGCCTGCCCTTGCTGATTGGCGGCGCCATGACCGCCGTTTTCGCTTTCACGGCTCTCCTGTCTCTTTTCTGGACTCCGCATGACCCTGCTTTTGTCGATGCCGCCGCCCGTTTCACGCCGCCGTCCTCAGCGCATTGGCTGGGGGCTGACAGGATGGGCCGGGACCTCTTGTCCCGTCTCATGGCCGGGGCTTGGGCCACTTTGCTCGTCGGCGGTTTGGCCGTCCTCAGCGCCAGCCTCATCGGCGTCCCCCTCGGCGTCTGGGCGGGGATGCGGCGGGGTTTCCTGTCGGATATCGTGCTGCGGGCCTCTGACATTTTGTTCGCCCTGCCCGCCCTCCTCCTCGCCATCTTGCTCGTGGCCGTCCAGGGCGCCTCGATCGCGACCGCGACGGCCGCCATAGCCCTAGCCACGCTTCCCGTCTTCGTGCGCATGTCCTACAGCGCGACTCTCGCTGTCATAGCCCAGGACTACATCGACGCGGCCCGCCTCGGCGGCGCCGGCTCTCTCGCCATCGCCTGGCGTCACGTCTTGCCCAACATCGCCCCAAATCTCGGCGTCCAGGCTTCCGCTTCCTTTTCGACGGCGATCTTGGCCGAAGCCGGCCTTTCTTACCTCGGCCTCGCCGCGCCGCCGACGACGCCGACCTGGGGCCGGATGATGCGCGACGGCCAAACCGACTTGTTTGTCAACCCTTGGCCCGCCATCGTGCCCGGCCTCGCCATCACGGTCGCCGTCCTTGGCGTCAACCTCATGGGCGACGGCCTGCGCGACATCCTCGACCCCCGGCTGCGGGAGTTGAGATGACTGCGGGAACTGAGATGAGCGGACCGCGTGGGACACTGCCGCGCGAAGTGCCCTCGGCCTCCCAGGATTCGGTTCCCCTCCTCGAAGCAAAAGGTCTCAACGTCTGGTTCGGCCGCCACCGGCGCCAGGCTCTCCGCGATGTGTCCTTTCGTCTGGCCCCCGGCCAACGGCTCGGCCTGATCGGCCAATCCGGTTCTGGCAAGTCCGTCACCGCGCTGGCGGTCATGGGCCTGTTGCCCGACACCGCCCGGACAACCGGTTCCATCCGCTTCGAGGGCCGCGAACTGCTAGGAGCCCCGGAGCGCGCCCTCGCCGCGCTTCGAGGCCGCGACATCGCGATGGTGTTCCAAGAGCCGATGACCGCTCTTGACCCGACGATGCGCGTCGGCCGGCAGGCCGCCGAGGCTGTCCGTCTCCACGCCAGCGCGACCAGCCGCGCCACTCGCCGCCGCGTCATCGAGGCTTTTGCCGAGGTCGAACTGCCCGACCCTGAGCGGGTGGCCGACGCTTTCCCGCACGAGTTGTCCGGCGGCCAACGCCAGCGGGTCCTCCTCGCGACAGCCCTCCTCAACCGTCCCCGCCTCATTCTCTGCGACGAGCCGACCACGGCCTTGGATGTCACCGTCCAAGCTCACGTCCTCGACCTTCTCGACCGTTCGCTGGCGGCTTCCGGGGCGGCCTGTTTGTTCATCTCCCACGACCTCGCCGTCGTCGCGCGGGTCTGTCAGGACATCATGGTTGTCTTTGATGGGGCCATCGTCGAAACCGGGCCCGTCGCCCGCCTCCTGGCCAACCCTTCGCACCCTTACACTCGTGGCCTCATAGCCGCCGCCCGCCTTGACGAAGCGGCCCCGGGCAGCCGCCTGCCGACGGTCGAAGACTTCCTCCGGGGAACTGGCTCATGACAGCCGTCTTCACCGTGGACCACGTCAGCCAGGTCTTCCAGCCCCGCCGCTCCGCCTTGGCCGTCGTCGCCCTCGACGATGTCAGCTTGACGGTCGGCAAGGCGGAGCGGTGGGGCATCGTGGGCGAATCCGGCTCCGGTAAAACAACTTTGCTACGGCTGCTGGCCGGCTTGGAGCGCCCGACCAGCGGCGCCATCGCCTTCGAGGGGGCTGAACTCACGCCGGCTGGCCGAGACAGCCAGAGGGGTTTCCAAGACCGCGGCCTGCGATCCCGCGTCCAGCTCGTCTTCCAGGACCCCCGCAGCTCCCTCGACCCCAGGATGACGGTCGGCGCCATCGTCGCCGAACCTCTGCGCGGCCGCCGGCGCCGGGCTGGGGCCAGTTCTCTCAGCCGGCCGGACCGGGCGGCTCGCACAGCCGAGGTGCTGGCCGCCGTGGGGCTTTCCGCCGACGCCGCCCGCCGTTATCCGCACGAACTCTCCGGCGGCCAACGCCAGCGCGTCGCCATCGCCCGCGCCCTCGCCCCCAACCCTGACATCCTCTTGGCCGACGAGCCTGTCTCCGCCCTCGACGTCAGCGTCCGGGCCCAGATTCTCAACCTGCTGACGGACCTCGTCGCGCAGATGGGCCTCACGCTCGTCTTAGTCAGCCACGACCTCGGCGTCGTCCGCCATCTGTGTGACCGCGTCGCTGTGCTCCAGCACGGCCGGATCGTCGAAACAGGCCCGACGGAGCAGATCTACGCCCGTCCCCGCCAGCCCTACACCCAAGAGCTTCTGGCCGCCGTTCCCCGCTTGCCGGCCGTGCTGCCGCCGAGTGATGAAAGGAAACCGCCCCGGCCTTTACAAAAGTAATATTGTGAGAGCGCCGTCACGGCGTGAGGTCAGGCGAGGGTGAGGCCGCGTTGGAAACGGGCGGGGCGCGCCGTCGCCGCGTGGGGGCCTGGCAGTCGAAGGCTGCGAGAACCGCGTTGGCGCGCTGTCAGCCGCCCCGTGTGGGCGCTTGACGCGGCAAAGTGTTACTTTGTGGTTTTCCGGTGCGGCGGCGAAGGTTGTTGCCGCCGGTCACGCAGACGCCGCGAAGCCTTCGAAGCTTCGGAAGGCGGCCTCGAAGGCGGCCTTGGCCGTCTGGTTGGACAAGACGAAGCGGACGACCTCCAGCGAACCGCCGGCGGCTTCGGGTTCGGCCAGAACTCGGGCCGCGGCGGCCGCCACGTCGCCTACGGCCCAGCCGTAAGCTCCCGCGCTGACAGCCGGGAAGGCCGCTGACGCTGCCCCCAATTCGCGGGCCAAGCGGAGGCAGGAGCGAAAACAGCTTTCCATCAACGCCGGGTCTGTCTGACCTCGGTGGGCGTTCGGGCCGACGGTGTGGATGACCCAGCGGCAGTGCAACTGGCCTGCCCCTGTCGCGACCGCCTGGCCGACCGGTAGGCCTTGAGGCAGCGTTTGGCGTAGCCGCCGGCACTCGGCCAGGAGGGCTGGACCGGCTGCCGCGTGGATCGCCCCGTCGACCCCGCCGCCGCCTAGAAGGGAGGAATTAGCCGCGTTGACGATGGCGTCTGCGACCTCGCAGACGATGTCGCCGTAGCGGACTTCGACGCGCACGGGCGCTTCTAACGCCGTGCGATGACGAGGGAATCGTCCGCGTTGTCGTCCGGGGCCAAGAGGTCGAGGACCGCCTCTTGCAGTAACCCGTTGGTCGCGAGAGCCCCGGGTCCGCTGGGCCCCTCGTTGCCGTCGACCGATGTGAAGGCGCCGCCCGCCTCCCGCACGATGATGTCGAGGGCGGCCATGTCGTGGAGCGCCAGCTCCGGTTCGGTGGCGATGTCGACCGTCCCTTCGGCCACCATGACGTAACTCCAGAAATCCCCGAAGGCCCGCGTCCGGGCCGCCTCCCGGAGGAGGTTGCCGAATTGGCGGCCGCGGCCGGCGTCGACCCAGCCGTGGAGGGAGGAATACGAGACGAAGGCGTCGCTTATCTGATTGACCTCGGAGACCCGGATGGGCTGGGGTTGGAGGACGGAACGGCCGGTGTAGGCCCCTTGGCCGGCGCAGGCCCACCAGCGTCGGCCAAGAGCGGGGGCGCTGACGAGGCCGACGACGACGACGCCGTCGTGCATGAGGGCGATGAGGGTGGCCCAGACGGGGACGCCGCGGACGAAGTTGGCCGTGCCGTCGATGGGGTCGAGAATCCAGCGCCGCGGCCCCCAGCCGGCGTCTGGCATCTCCTCGCCGTGGATGGCGTCGCGCGGCCGAGCCTGGGCCAGGGTCCGGCGTATCGTCTGTTCGACGGTCGTGTCGGCGTCGCTTAAAACCGTCAGGTCGGGTTTTGTCGTGATCTTGAGGTCTTGCGCCCGGAAGCGGTCGAGCGTGATGGAATCCGCTTTGTCCGCCAGCAGATGGGCTAGCCGAAGATCATCGGTGTAGCTGGAGCTAAGGGCCATGCCCGAGAGGCTAGCAGGGGTTAGCCGGCCCGTTCGGTCACCGCTCCGCGGCGGCTCTGCCTAGGCGGCTTCCGGCCGCTTAAGGCTAAAACGGCGGCGGCGTGGGCCGGCTTAGCCACAGCTCTAGTTGCTTGGCTTGGCTTCGGCTGGACGGCTGAAGACGAATTTACTTATCTTCGATAAGCCTGATTGGTTTCGGCTGACGGCAAGAGGTGAGGGTTTCCGGCTTTTGGCGGCTTTCGGCCGGGCCGGTTAAGGCAATCTGGCTAGCTCGATGCGCCGGAATGAGGCGACGCGGGCTGCCGGCAATTGGCCTTGGGCGACTGCTTCGTCGAGAGCGCAGTCGGGTTGGCCGGCTTGGTGGGTGCAGCCCCGCGGGCAGCCTTCAGCCGCCTGGGCGAGGTCGCCGAAGGCGGCCAGGACCCGTTCCGCCGTGACGTGGGAGAGGCCGAAGGAGCGCACTCCGGGGGTGTCTATGACCCAGCCGCCGGATGGCAGTTCCAAGGCGATGGCGTTCGCAGACGTGTGGCGCCCCCGGCCCGTCACCTCGTTGACCTCGCCCACAGCCCGGCCGGCTCCTGGGATGAGAGCGTTGACGAGGGTCGATTTGCCGACCCCGGAGTGCCCGATGAAGACGCTGATCCTCTCTGCCAGCTTCTCCTGGAGAGGTTCGAGGCGGCGGTCGGGGGCGAGGGCGAAGATGGCGACGCCAAGAGGGGCGTACGCGGCTGTGAGGGTCTCCGGCGACGCGAGGTCGGCTTTGGTCAGGCAGAGGATGGGTTCGATGCCGGCGTCGTAGGCGGCGACGAGGATGCGGTCGATCATCCCGACCCTAGGCTCCGGTTCGGCCAGGGCCGTGATGATGGCGAGTTGGTCGGCGTTGGCGACGATGGGCTGCTCGGAAGAGTCCGCGTCATCGGCCGACCGCCGCAAGACGGTGCGTCGTTCGGCCACTTCCGCGATCCGGGCCAAGGCGCCCGACCGGCCGCTGACATCGGCGTCGAGGCGGACGAGGTCCCCTACGATGACGGATTTGCGGCCGAGCGAACGGGCCTTGACGGCGGTCACGACGACGCCGTCGGCGAGGCAGCGGTAGCGGCCGCGGTCGACTGTGAAGACGCGGCCGAGCGGCAATCTGGAATAGTCGGGCCGGTCCTTGGTCCGCGGCCGGCTCTGTTTGCCCGGCCGGTCGAAACCGGCGTGGTCGTCGGCGAAGACGCTCAAGCCGCCGCCCCGGTTCATCGCAGCAGTTCCCGCCAGGCGGCGGCGAACTGCGGCATCGTCTTCGAGACGACGGACACGTCATCGAGTTCGACGCCGGGGACCCTAAGGCCGATGAGGGCGCCCGCGTGAGCCAGCCGGTGGTCGCCGTAGGTGCGCCAAAGGCCGCCGTGCAGGCGGGCCGGCTCAATGGCCAGGCCGTCGGCCGTTTCGGCGCAGCGGCCTCCCAAAGAGTTGATCTCACGGGCCAAGGCGGCCAGCCGATCGGTTTCGTGTCCGCGGATGTGGGCGACGCCGCGGATGACGCTCGGACTGTCGGCCAGCGCCGCCAGCGCCGCCGCCACGGGGGTCAGCTCGCTCGTCTGCCGAAGGTCGAGGTCGGCGCCCCGCAGGTTTCCGTCGCCCGTCACAGTCAGGCCGTCGGCGTCTTGGCGCCAGGAACCGCCGAAGCAGGTCAAAAGCCCGGGAGCGGCGCGGCCGGGCTGGCTCGGCCGGTCTGGCCAGGCCGGCACAGTGACTGTTCCGCCGGCGGCGAGAGCGGCGGCCAAGAAGACGGCGGCGGTTGTGAGGTCAGGTTCGATGGCCTCACGGCAGGCCCTGACCGGCCCCGCTTCGACGCGCCAGGCGGCGGGGCTGAGCAGTTCGACCACGACTCCCCGGTCGGCCAGAGCCTGGATTGTCATGTCGATGTGGGGGAGCGAGGGCAGCGGCGGCCCCTCGTGCCGCAGGCGCAAACCAGCCGGAAAGCGGGCCGCGGCCAGAAGCAGGCCGGAGATGAATTGGCTCGACCCGCTGGCGTCGATGACGACCTCGGGTTGTTTTCGACTGGCTGCCGGCGGCCCCGTCACGGCGAAGGGCAGGTTTTGGCCGGCCACCGCCACGCCGATCTGACGCAGGCCGGCGAGGAGGGGGCCGATAGGACGGGCGGCGGCGGCAGGGTCGCCGGTGAAGAGCGTCGTGCCTTCAGCCAAGGCGGCCAAGGGCGGGACGAAACGCAGGACCGTCCCGGCCAGTCCGCAGTCGACGAGGCCGCCCGAGCGGAGGCGTTGCGGCGGCGCCACCTCCCAGCAAGCGGGGTCCGTGTCATCGACCTGGACGCCGAGGCGGCGCAAGGCGGCTGCCATGAGCGCCGTGTCGCGGGCCGCCAAAGGACCGTCTAACCGGCTCGGCCCATCGGCCAAGGCGGCCAAGACGAGACTGCGGGCGGTGGCGGATTTCGAACCGGGGACGGCGACGCAGGCCGAAATCGGCCCGGCGGCGGCCGGAGCCCGCCAAGGGGCAGCCGAGTTGTCAGCGCGGTCGGGCTGCCCATCGTCGCCGTCGTCAAAGGCCGGCGGGCGCGGCCTGCTCAGCCGAGGGCCTTCGCCTCGGACCGCGGCGCTTTGCCGGGCTTGGCTGCTGGGCTGGGGCGGCGGACCTGGCCGCGACGTCGTTCGGCCGCCCGCCAGCGCGCGCTCGGCCGGCCCTGGGTGTCGAGGGCCTCTATGACGACAGCTCCGAGGAGAGCCGCCTGGCGGGGCAATTCGCCGTCGGAGTCCTCGTCGTCGATCCGCAGCCGAGCCGCCGCGAAGACATGGGGGATTTGGGCGCCGACGAGCAAGAGGCCCCCAAGGCGGCGGCCGAGGCCGGTCGCCACCATGGCGCCGCCGAGGGCTTCGACGGCTCCGTGGAAGCGGACCCAGCCCAAGACGCTGCGGGGCAGGAAGCGGTTGGCGGCGGGAGGCAGGAGGCGGTCAGCCAAGCCGTTGAGGCAGTCGGCCAGCGGTTCGGCGGCCGTGCTCGACTGCGACGGGTGGCGGATGGCGGCGACGCCGCGGACCACGAAAGGCCCGGCCAGGAGGACGCGGCCGGCCACGCGCAACAAATTCATGGGTCATTCTTACCACCTTGGCGAGGCTGTTGCCCAGGCTCCCCTCGCCGTCGGGCTATTGAATTTCGCTCGTCAGTGGGTTTAATAAACAGGGCCGGTCGCCGAGACGGAGTTCCCCTGCCTCGTGGCCTGTGCAGGAGTTGCTCCTCCGTCGGCAGGAAGCTGCCCTCCTGCCGACGGAGGAGAGGACTATTTGACAACCTCAGGGGGCAATCAGGGTGTGAATGCGGAATGATGTCTATGCGGGGAGACGTTGAAATATACGTGAAGAGTACCTCTGTCCTAGAGAAGACCGCCCACCAGTCTTACGAGGCTCAAGCTGAAGCTGTAAGGTCAACCGTGATGTTCCCGACCGGCGAAGGCCAGCCCGACCAGACGCTTGAGACCCCCGAAGAGCGCGCTGCGCGCTTTGAGCGGGAAGCCCTGCCTTACCTCAGCCTCGTCCACTCCGCCGCTTTGCGCATCACGTCACGGTCTTCCGACGCCGAAGACCTCGTTCAGGAAACCTACGCCCGCGCTTTTGCCGCCTTCCACCGGTTCACGCCTGGCACTAATCTCAAGGCCTGGCTTTACCGGATCATGACGAACGTCTACATCAACAACTATCGCAAAGCCAAGCGCTCGCCTAAGGTTTCAGACGGGGCCGAGGTCGAAGATTGGCACTTGGCGCAGGCCGAATCGCACGCTTCCTCCCCTACGCCGACCGCTGAATCGGCCGCTTTGGCTCGCATTCCCGACCGTCAGGTCATCGACGCTTTGCATTCTCTCAAACCGGAATTTCGCTATCCCGTTTACTTGTCCGGCGTCGAAGGCCTGTCCTACAAAGAGATCGCCGAGGTCATGGACATTCCCGTGGGAACCGTCATGTCACGTCTTAGCCGGGCGCGGGCCCAGTTGCGCAAGAAGTTAGAAGACTACGCTTCTTGACACGCGCGGACAGCGAAGGCAAGCCGTCAGCGGTTCCGGTCCGGCCGGTCTCTTCTGACATCGCAAAAGCGGCGCCTTGGAGTCGCTTCTGCGAACCTCCCGTCCGGCGCTGGGCGCTTCTGTGGCGTTCCTGAAGCTGAGGTCTATGCTTCCTCTCGATGGGAACTGACGCAAGCGCCCTCGAGGATATCTGCCCGTTTGTCCGTGAGCGGGTCAACGCCTTCCTCGACCACGAACTCGACGAACCAACGGCGGACCTTGTCCGCCAACACCTCGCCGAGTGTGAAGACTGCGCGGATGAAGCGGCGACCTGGGATCTCATCCGGAGCGTCCTCAAACGGGCTTATCGCCCGTCGCCGGCTCCGCCGAGTCTGATTGAGCGCGTCACGGCTCAGATCCACGCGGCGGAGAAGGCCGAGGCGGCCGCCAGCGCCGCCTCCGGCAGTCCGGGAGTTTCTTCAGCGGTGGATGTCCCGAGCGCCAGCCGGAGTTGACGCCCAGTCGGGGTGAGAGTCCCCCGAATCCGCCGGCTGCCTCAAGCGGCAATCAGAGTTGAGCCAAGCGGGGCCGGATTCCCCCTCCCGCCCCGGCCTCTGCGCGCCCGACGGCGCACGAAAGGCGGGGCGGACGCCTTCAGGCGTGGGGACGCTTGCCGTGGTTGGCGTTGTTCCTGCGCCGAGCCCGGCGCTTCCTTCCACCCTTGCCCATGATTCTCCTTTGCCGTCGTCTGCTGTGTCGGCCTCACAGTCTGCCAGATTCTCTTCGCCGATCCCAGCGTCCTCCGAGCGGTCCGGCCAGTTAGAGATGGCTTCGGCCCGTTAGGCTCAGACTGTGTTGCACATTCCAGCGTCCGTGCGCGATCAAGTCCGCGTCACCGATGCCGACCTTGGTTTCCTCGACGCCTTGGTCGGGGAATGGCATCTTTTGGCCGACCTGTCCTTCTCCGACCTCATCCTCTGGCTGCCGGGCACTGACGACAATGAATTCTTCGCCATCGCCCAGATCCGGCCCTCGACCGGGGCGACAGCCTTAGAAGACGACGTTGTCGGCGAGATGGTCAGTTACGATCCCGAGTCGCTCGTCACCGAGGCCTACCTGTCCCGCGTCATCTCGGAAACCTCCTCCAACAAGCTCCAAGCCGGCATCCCAGTAGACGTCACGGCCATCCCTGTCATGATCGACGGCCGCTGCGTCGCCATCGTCGAGCGGCACACTAACCAGATGGGGGTCAGAGCCCCCGGTGAGTTGGAAGACCACTACCTGCTCATCGCGGACATCTTGTCCGACATGCTCTGGCGGGGGGCGTGGCCGGATTCCGGCCACGCCAACATCACGATCGACCCCCACGTCGGCGAGGGGCTCCTCTTGCTCGACCACGCCGACGTCGTGACGTATCCCAGCCCCAACGCCGTCACCGTCTATCGCAAACTCGGGTTAACCGGCGATCTGATCGGGGAAGCCATCATCCCTTTGACCGTCAGCCTCGTGACCCGCAAGGGCTCGCCGGTGGACCGCGGCATCTCCGTCCAAATCCGCTCCGGCGTGTCAGAGGAATTCGAGGTGGCCGCCGCCCGTGCCTCGGCGGTCTTGCGGACGCTGCCCCTGACCAGCGGCGGCGAGCAGGTCGGCCGCCTGATCGTCTGCCGTGACACGACAGAACTGCGTGACAAAGAACGCCAACTCGTCACCAAGGACGCCACGATCCGCGAGATCCACCACCGGGTCAAGAACAATCTTCAAACCGTCGCGGCGCTCTTGCGGCTCCAGGCCCGGCGTATGACCTCCCCCGAAGCTTCCGCCGCCTTGCGGGAGGCGATGGCCAGGGTCCAAGCCATCGCCATCGTCCACGAACTGCTCTCCCGGACCTTCTCCGGGGTCGTCCCCTTCGACGAGATCGCAGACCGCCTCCTCCGCCTGGCCGGCGACCTGGCGGCGCCGCGCGGGCACGTCAAAGGCATCCGGGACGGTGAATTCGGGGACATTCCGGCCGCTGTCGTGACCTCGCTGTCTCTCATCATCACGGAGCTGTGCCAAAACGCCATCGAGCATGGTTTGGCCGCCAGTTCGGGCGAGATCATCGTCGCCCCCCGGCACTTGTCCGACGGGACGTTGGAGGTCAGCATCATCGACCACGGCCAAGGCCTGCCCGACGGTTTCAAGGTCGACGACCAAGCCCGGACCAGCCTCGGCTTGTCGATCGTCCGGACCCTGGCCCAAGACCTC
>JAIRXC010000047.1 GCA_031268515.1 Propionibacteriaceae bacterium | reverse complement strand
TCAGTTTGACTCTGCTGCGGCGTCGGCATGGCCGGCCCTCCTCCAATAGTCGAACACGGCGACAGGGACGTATTCCTCCACGCTGGCCCCGCCGCGGGCGACCTGACGGACCAAGCCGGAGGAGACAAAACCCCAGGCGGGACTGGCTGGCGCCACCACCGTCTCGACTCCAGCCAGCGAGGCGTTCATCTGGGCCATGCCCAATTCAGCCTCGAAATCACGGCCGGAGCGGGCGCCCTTGACAATGACGTCAACGTCGTGGGCACGGCAAAAATCCACCAGCAGCCCCGTCATCGGCAAAACGGCGACGCCGGGCAAGCCAACGCAGCTGACGCGGGCCAACTCCAGCCGCTCCTCGGCGGAAAACAGGTAATCTTTAGCAGCGTTGCGGCCGACCGCGACGAGGACCCGCCCGAACAAGCGTTGGGCCCGCCGCACAAGGTCGAGGTGGCCGAGGGTGAAAGGGTCGAACGACCCTGGGACGACGGCTGTCACGGGTTCCCCTCTGTGGCCTGGCGCGCGAAAAAGACTCTGGTGTCACCGTAGCGGCGGACCCAAGTCTCACGAAAGCCGGCGAGGCTTGGGGCGTCCGAATGGCCGGACCGTTCGACCAGCAGGAGGCCGTCGGCGGCCAGCCAGCCGTTTGCCCAAGCGGCGGCTGTGAGGCGGTCGACGGCGGCGGTGGGAAAAGCGTAGGGCGGGTCGAGCCAGACAAGATCGAAGGGAGCCGGAGCCGGGGCGGCCAGAAGGGCGCCGACATCAGCCCGGCTGACTTGGCCGGAAGCCCCGAGGCTGCTGCGGCAACGGTCGATGAGACGGGCGGCGGCTGGGTCCTTTTCGACCCAGCGGACCGGACCGGCTCCTCGGCTGGCCGCCTCCAGGCCGACGGCGCCCGTGCCGGCGAACAAATCGAGAAAGCCAAGACCGGCCAGTTGTCCGTCGGCGGGGCCGTCGGCGCGGCCCAGCAGCGCGGCCAAGTGGGCGAAGACAGCCTCTCTGACCCGCTCGGCGGTGGGCCGGACACCGGCGCCAGCTGAAGCGGCCAGGCGGCGGGAAGCCCAGCGGCCGGCCACGATCCTCGTCACAGCGCCCAGGCTAACGGCCCGGCCCCAGGAGGCGCCCGAGCAGCCGCCCGGCCGTCTGGCACTGGGCGGCGTCGACGCCGAGATGGGTGACGGCGCGCAGTTGGCGGGGGCCGAGGACTGACAGCCGGACCCCTTCGGCCGCGGCGGCTGCCGCTGTCGCCACGGCGTCAAGGCCTCCCGTGCCGAGGATGACGATGTTCGTGGGCACGGTCGGCGGCACGGCGGCCGGAGCCTGTTCGGCCACCGCCGCCGCGAACAAGCGGGCATTGTCATGGTCGTCAGCCAACCGGTCCAGGTTGTGGTCAAGGGCGTAGAGGCCGGCCGCGGCCAAGACACCGGCTTGCCGCCAGCCGCCGCCTAACAATTTGCGCCGGCCGCGGGCAGCGGCGACACGTTCTCGGCTGCTGGCCAGGATCGAGCCGACCGGCGCGCCCAAACCTTTTGACAAGCACAGCGTCACGGTCGTGGCGAGGCGGCCGAAGTCAGCCAGAGGGCGGCCGGCCGCGATGCTGGCGTTGCCGAGACGGGCGCCGTCGAGGTGGAAGGCGAGCCCGCGTTCGGCGGCCAGAGCCGCCACGGCCTGGACGGTCGGCCAGGGGATGACCGTGCCACCGCCGAAATTGTGGGTGTTCTCCAACTCGACCGCTTTGGTGGCGACAAGATGATCCGACGGCTCGGCGACCAAGGCGGCCACTACGGCCGGGTCGGGAACCCCGGCCGCCGAATCCCAGGTCCGGGTCCCGACGCCGTGGAGGCGGGCGTGAGCCCCCAACTCGGCCCGCACTATATGGGCTTGGCTGTCGCACAAAATCTCGCCCCCGGGGCCGGCGCACAGCCAAACGCCAAGCAGGTTGGCCAGCGAGCCCGTGGCGCAAAACAAGGCCGCCTCCTGGCCGAGCAGCGCCGCCGCCCGTTCCTCCAAGGCGTTGACAGTCGGATCCTCGCCATAGACATCGTCGCCGACCGGCGCCTGAGCCATCGCCTGCCGCATCCTTGGCGTCGGCTGGGTGACGGTGTCGCTGCGCAGATCGATCTCATCCATGGAAGGGATTCTACGGACCTGGCCGGCTAAATCGCCGCCGGGCGACGCTGGCCCCTTTGACGGGCTAAGACCGGTCGGCAAGCTGGTTGATTCCATGCCAAAGCCGCCCCGGTTCGGCTGTCACGAAGACCGCTGGCCCCAGTGCCACGCCAGCGGTCCGACAGCACGAAGAGCGCCGCTCAACGCCTCGAAACCCGGAGGGGCCTCGGGCCAACAGCGAAAAGCGAAAACGATGAGTCTGCCTTTTAAAGGCCAACCCACCTCTAAACGTCAACCCACCTCGCCGCCGTGGAAAGCCCCCTCGTACACAAGGACCTCGCCCAGCCAGATCCGCTCGTAGCCGTAGAACCAATCCAGACTGCCTTTGACGATGCAACTGTAAGAATAACCGCCGTCGCTGTGGCTGACCGGGCCTCTGTAAGGGTTGTCACGTGGTACGAGCAGCAAAACCTCATGGAGGAATTCGGAGGAGAAGCCCTCGTTGACGACCCGGCCGACATAGTTCATGCCCCACAGTGGTTGGCCGGCCTTCCAAACCGCCTCCTGGCCGATGAAATGGTCCTCCCCTAGATAGACATCGGCGTAGGCGAATTCACCCGCCGCGAACCGATAGTCGTGCGACTGCGGCTTCGACGGCTCTGACTGCGGCCCCCGCCCGGTGTAGGAAGCCTTCTTGGCGGCGATGAGGAAATCAATGAAACTATCGTCCATGGCGACATGGTAATTCCGCCGCCCGGCGTGACCCAAGACAAAACCCTCGGCCGGAGGCCGCGCCTAACATTCTGGCCTGCGACGGCGAGTTCTCAGGCTTAGTCGATCTCGCAGGAGTGGGTGTGGCCGACCGCTGGGCCGACTTGGCGGTGGCCGCCTGGTCGCTGTCATGGAACTTCGGCCCCGGGCTAGAAGGCGCTTTCTTCGACGCCTACGAGATCACGCCCAACAATGAGAAGATCACCTTCTACCGTCTGCTGTGGCAACTCTCGTAGACCGTCGTGTTGCGCCGGCTTGCTCTCTGACGCTCGGCCGTAATAGATCAACCTCGACGCCTGCATGTGCCGCCGCCGCAGGCTTGAGCGACAGTCGCCGCTTTAAGCCTGACGGCCGGCCGTTCTGCGCTTAGGCTAAGCGACGAGGAGCCGGCATGGAGGCGCTGGAGATCGCAATCATCGTCAGCGACGGCTACGGAGTTGCTGCTTCCTGAACAGCCAAGTGCAATCGCGGCGTTGGGGGCAGCTCCTGAAAACCCGCTTTTTTGGAGAGGAGCAGCCGTCGCGGCGCCGATTAGAGGTTGGTCCGCCGGGCCTTCCAGCGCAGGATGCTTAGACGAGTTTCTCGAAGACCATAGTCGCCTGAATCCGGTCACCGCCGCTGAGCCCCTTACTGCCTGACGCCGCCGTGGTGATCGTGTGGAGCCGGTAACCGAGCGCAGCTTGCGCGTTTATGGCCCCTTCGAGTTCCGTCAGATTACCTGAACCCGTCCCCCAGAACTTCTCCTTGAGGACGACTTGGAGGACGACATAACTCATCCCTGCGGCAGCTGGGCGCGGACGGGACCCAGCCGTCGCTTCGGCCTGGATTCTGCCGATCACGTCACCGATCCCAGTCGTCAGCGGCGGCGCCTGCGTCTGCTCTGTCCATTTCTGCCCATCCCACCACCTTGTGACACCGGTCCCATCGTCGTACCAGCCGGCCTGCGTTTCTGCCATCAGAAAATCCTCCTCGTTGTCCTCGAGCCTGAGTTAAATGTCTGCGCGGCCGACGATCTTCAACCCGTCGCCACGCGGCCTTCAAAGTTTACGCACCGCAAAGCCATCGGCGGCTAATCTCAGACGCGGTAGCCGCCCTACGCCATTCGCGGCCATTTGGCCGCAGGGCCGCCCGGTCGCTCCGACCCGTCGAGTCCACCAAGTGAGATCGCCTGATTCGCCTCACCAGGGTGGATCCGTAGCTGACGCGCAGGATGACGGGGGCGCTGGTTCCTGGAGTTTTGAGAGAATGATGGATATGACCGGCCAATCGCTCATGCCGCCGCCGTGGCTGGCGCATCCCCGTATCCCCTTCGGTTCCATCGGCTGGCGCATGGGCGACGGTGAAAGCTACTTGTGGCGTTGGCATGACTGGTTCGAGGCGCTGCCTGATGACCCGCGGAACCACTATCGTGAGTTGTTTCCGGCCCCGTTGACGTGGCCGTGGTTCTACGAGCCGGTGGACGAAGACGGCGAGACCCAGCGCGAAGACGAGGACGACTACTGCCTGCTGGGCCTGGACGGCGAGTGCTTAGTGGCCCACTGGCAACGCCACGGACGGCCCCGCTACAACCGTCGACAACTGCTCGCCGCGCCACCTGAAGACTTCGTCTTCTTCTGGAAACCTGATCCTGGAGTGATCGGTCCAGCCTGTCTGGGCCAGTGGCAGCCCAGCCAGTTCTGGTGGCCGACCGGCGCCTACTCCTGCGCCGAGCAGTACATGATGGCGGAAAAGTCACGCTTGTTCGGTGACAAGGATGTCGCCGCGCAGATCATGGCTGCTGACGATCCGAAACAGATGAAGGCGCTGGGCCGCCAAGCCAAGGGCTTCGACGGGCGGCTGTGGGACAAGGCGAAGCATTCCATCGTGTTGAACGGCAATTACGCTAAGTTCGCTCAGAACCCCGGCCTGCGCGACTACCTGCTCTCAACCGGCGACGCCGTCCTGGTGGAAGCCAGCCCGCTTGACGCCATTTGGGGTATCGGGCTTGGCGAAACGAACCCCAAGGCGCATGATCCAGGTCAATGGCGCGGTCAAAACCTGCTCGGCTTTGCCCTGATGGAAGTCCGCCACGAGATACGCCGGGTCTGGGGCAACAGCGGCCTGCTCGATTGGACAACCATCCAGCCCACCCGATAGCCGAGGCCGGGTCGGACTGGCGGGACGCTGGCTTCGGGAAAGCTGCTATTCCTCTTCTTGCGCTCCACCTTGGACGGGCTTGCCGAAGTCGTCGATGGGCCAGCCGACGAACGGCGTCGCCCAGCCCTTCTCGTGCGCGGCCCAGCGTTTCACGGCCGATGACTGCGGGGAACAGCGTCCAGTCAAGAGCCGGGGTGTAGAGGCACAGGTGGGCCTGGAACCTTACCGTTGGCGCCGACTGCGGCCGGACCGGGCTTGGACGCCCCGCCAGTAGCCGAGGTTCATGGCGAAATTCACCAGCGGCTGAGTGCGGGAGACTCTCATCCGCTTGAGAAAGGACCGTAGGGAATAAAAATTACGTCGGAACCAAGCGTAGCCTTCCATCAATTGGCTGGCCGTCATACCAGCGGGTTGGAAGGCCACCGCGGTCTTGCCGTCGTACGCCTCCCAGTCCTCCGTCAGCAGCCGGCCCTCGGCGGCGAACTGGCGGTAGATGGGGGTGCCGGGCAGTGGGATCAGCATCGACACCGTGACCCCGTCGATGCCGAGTCGCTCGCACGCGCCCAGGGTTTCGCTGAAGACATCGGCGCTGTCCGAGTCGAAGCCGAAGACGATCCCGGCCTGCACCATGATGTCGTGGGCGTGAATCGCCCCGATGATGCGGCCGTACTGCGCCAGCGGGTTGACACGTTTGCCGGCGTCCCTGAGCGACCCGGCTGAGAAGGTCTCCAGGCCGATGAAAAGGTACTGGCAACCGGCCTGTCGAGCCAGTTTAATGAGTTCTTCGTCATCGCAGTCGCGCAAGGTCACCTGGGCGGCCCAGCGCCGTCACAGCGGCACCATGGTTTTCAGCTTTCAGAGTCTACGCGCGGCAGCGCTACAGCGCCTTCGGAGCGCGGCGCTCTTCATCTGGCGGAACCGCGCAACTCTTCCATCAACCGTTCGTGGCTGTCGGCCAGGCGGACGAAGCCGTCGGCCAAGACCGCCCGCTTATTGACCCGGGCGGCGTACTGCAACGCGCCGCACAGGCGGGCTTGTTCCTGGAGCAACTCGGCGATCACATCGTGCCCTGGGACCGCCGCGTGGATGTCAGCGGCGTCCTGCCGGCGGCGCGCCCCTGTCGGCAAGGAGAACCCAGCCAGCGTTTCCAGCCAGTTGGGCGGCAATCCCGACCGAGCCTGCTCGGCTGCCATCTGGTAGGCCTCCGCGCTGTCCGGCAAGCCGCGCCGGGCGGCGTCAACCACGCCGGCCACGGCGTAGGACTGGAGCCGGGACAAGGCGTCGGCCAGGTCGAACCGGCGAGCGCGGCGAAAACCGCTGCGCAGGATGAAGCGATCCTCGCAATAGGTGATGGCATCCGCGCGCCAGGCGCCCGCGAAAATCGGCCAGGGCAGCCGGGCCCAGGGGTAGCCGCGCGGGTCGTGGAACACCACCGCCGGGCCGTCCGCCGTTTCCTCGACGGCGACCGCGCGGACGAAGTGGCCGACCCCGCCTTGCCAGTCGCTGTCTGCATGGTGCCGCAACCCGCCCATGTCGACCGGTCCGACCAAGGCCGGGCCTTGGGCCAACCGGTCGCGCAGAGCCGCCAAGGCCGCGTCTTGGTCGGCGTAGGACTGGCGGACGCACTCGTATCCCAGCAGGCCGATGGCCTGGGTCAAACCAATCTCCGGTTGCCAGCCTGGCGGGCTTAACAACGGCAGAGCGCCGTCCCACAGACAAAAACCGAAGGCGCTGCCGCTCAAGGTCTCGGCCAACGCCGTCGTCACCTTAGGGTCGCCCAGACACATGACCAGAGAATTGGTGTGGCAGTACGACCCGCTGCCGACGTAGGGAATGCAGCGAAATGTCATGGCCTTGCTCCTGGTTTGAGTGTTGGGGAGGCAGAATCGCTGGAAGGAGACAGCCGCGACGCCTGAGCTTGGCTCAGCACGTCGACCAGGCCAGAGGCGACCGCCACCGCCAGACCGGCCGGATTTTCCCAAGCCATGTTGTGTCCGCAATCAGACACCACCAGGGTCCGAACGCCGTGACGCGGCAACTCCTCCAGATCGGGGTCCGGCAAACTGTGGGCGCCGAAGACGTAGCAGCGAGGGCACGCCAAGCCGTAGAGGACATCCCGCCAGGCCGGTGTCGCCCCAGCCACCAGCGACACAGCCTCAGCGTGGAGAGCCCGGGACGAAGACAGCCGCAAAGTCGCCGCCCACGGGTTGTGGTCGGCCTCGGCCGTCGCCAACAACTCCGCATAGCCGGTCCGCGCGAAACCGTCTGAAGTTTGCCCGGCGATGGCCCGGCTCCAAAAGCCGCCGCCCGGGTCGAGGTTCGCCTCGGTCAAGATGACTCCGGCCACCCGGCCCGGATCCAAGGCGGCCAGGCTGAGCGCGACCGCCCCGCCCAGGCTGTGCCCAAACAAGACGACCGGCCCAAGACCGCGATCAGCCAGGAAAGCGTCCAAACAGCGGGCCTGCCCGGCGATGCTGTAATCAAACCAGTCCGGCCGATCACTGCCACCCGAACCGACCAAATCCACCAGCAGGCGCCGGAAACCCGCCAGACCAGGGTCGGCGGCGACTGACGCGTAGTCGAGGGTGGACGCGCCGCCCAGCCCGTGGATGAACAGGACCGGCCAACCAGTCCCATTGTCCACGTAGCGCAACGAGGCTGTTCGGCCGTCGGGGGAGGTGACCGTGTGCGCGCCCATCAGGCGGCCCCCGCCTTCGTGACGCCGTGCTCTGGCGACAGCGGCGGACGGCCGGCAGCCACGCATTCGTGGACCATCAGGCTGATCAAGACGCTGCCGAGGTTCGCTTCTGTGAGCCGTGTCAGGGGTGTAGCGGCCATGCCCCATCATCCCAACGAACGATATTTGAGCCAAGTTTGCCAGGATGAGCCTTACTCGGATGTGGTGCAGCGTCCGTCCGTGCTGAAGGGCCACCGAGTTGGGGCATCGGGTTGGGCTTCTGGTGGTGAAATGGCTCTGGCTAGGGGGAATGGGTGGTATTAGTGTGTGATTTAGGCGCTACCCTACTTTGACCACCCGCACCAGCTTCGGCCCCACCGGAGCGATCAACGACAACCTCAAACACTTCCGCGGCACCGCCTTCAGACTTCCGCAACCTCACCATCTACCTACTCGAAACCGGCGGCTTCCGACCGAAAATACACCCTCGATTCACTCCAGAGCCGTTTTCTCACACGAGCCGCTCTCCCCCATCCCACACCTTCGACAGATCGTCGGTACCACACAGGTAGCATCGCCCTCGCGTCAAGGTGCTGGCCGGACCTAGAGCTGTCTGATGATAAGAGAGACGGGCAGCGTCCTTATATATGCACATCACAGCAAAACTACATTATGGAGGGTTATTCATAATGGAGTTTAGAGATTTCGGGACACGCCGTCTGGGAGATTGATGGAGACGGCCGGCCGCGAGAAAATAAATTATGCCTAAAATACTTCCGGCGACCGACCGCA
>JAIRXC010000027.1 GCA_031268515.1 Propionibacteriaceae bacterium | reverse complement strand
GCCCGCCTGGCTGACCGCGTCTGATCGGTCAGTCTGGCTGACCGCGCCCGCCCGGCTGACCGCGCTTGCCAGGTTGGCCTGGCTTGCCTGGTTGGCCTGGCTATACGCGCCCGCCTGGCTGGTCCGGCTGGACGCGTCCGAGCGGTTGCCCCCGTTGAAACGCCCACAACGCCAAACGCCGCGGGCGACCTCGACCGTGGTGCCGGGCCAATTGCCGACCGTGGCCCGAGCGCCAGTCAGGAGGTTGAACAGGGTCGATTTGCCGACGTTGGGCGCCCCGACCAAGGCGATGATCGGCTCGCCCGCCTGGGCAGTCCGGCCGCTGCCTTGTTGACAGCATTGTTTGACTGGGACGGGGTTGGCCACGGAGACGGCGAGGCGGCGCTTGGCCTTCGGCTTGGCCAGGTTGGGCGCTGATTGGGTCGATGTGATGTGATCACCTCACTGATGTCAGGAGCGACAGGGCCGGCCTAAAAGGCAGAACGCCTAAGGTCTGCCGGAAAGGCCCCGGGTCAAACGGCAGCTGTGACAGCCAAACTGCGGGCCAAGGGGCCGCCGATGGCGACGCGGGCGCCGCTGAGGGCGACAATGCGGGCGCCGCCGCTGCTGCGCCGGATCACCGAGATGCGGCTGCCTGGACGCCAGCCAAGAGCCAAGAGACGCTGTGCGGCCGCCGCCTCAGCGGGGGCGGTGACAACGGTCAAGGAAGTGCGCAAGGGGGCCTCGGCCAAGGTCAAAAGCCGCGCTGCGACGGCCAGACTGTCATGCATGAAGGTTAGCCTAACCTGACCGCCCAAGTCCGGCAAGCGCGACTTAGCCCAGCCTGGGCGAGGCGCCCAGTCAGTCTTCGCGGCCGGCTTCGCACAAGACGGCGCGCTCCGGCGCGGAGACTTCACGCCTGGCCGGAAACGGGATGCGGCTTGCGGCCGAGCGGCAGTCCGCCAGCTTCGAGCAAGCCTGGAAGCGGCGCTCAAGCTAAGGCCGAAAGCGGAACACAAAACTTTTCCCAGCGCCGGCCGCCGCGAACCGGCAGGGCTGTCCGCCGCCGGCCAGGTCAAGCCAAGGACACGGCGACAGAGCCCGGACCAGCCGCCAAATGGAAGGCGGTCTTGGCTTTGCCGTCCGGCCGGGACAACTCATAGCCGCCTGCGAAACCGGTCAGGCGGAAACGGCCGGCGGCGTCTGTCCGCAACCGGCTCGGCGACACCCACCAATCCTGCTTGATCAGGCGGCGAAGGGCGTCGTAGGCCGGTTTCCGAGAGCCGTCGGCCCGCAGCAGCCCAACCGGCGCGCCCAGCCAGGCGTCCTTGTCACTGAGGCCCCAGTAGGTGACGGACGCGACCGCCGGGCAGCCGACCAGGCAGCGGTAATGGCGGACCATCTCGTCGGCCTGCCGGGCCTCGCCTTCGGGTGTGCTCGGCCAACGCGCCGGTTGCCAGTCGTTGAGGTCTGAGATCTCAGGCGGCATGAGGTCGCCCGAAAGGAGTGAGTTTTCCGTCAGGTGGAGAGGCAGGCCGTAGCGGGCGAAACGGTCCAAGACAGCGAGCGTCGCCTCCTCGCCCCAATAGCCTTGATGCATATGGGTTTGGAGGCCGAGGGCGTCGACTTGGAGGCCCATTTCGAGGACGCCTTCGATGAGGCATTCGTAGGCCGTCGTAAGGTCGAAATCATTGAGGAGCAAGACAGCGTCCGGGTTGGCCGCTCGGGCCTCCTCGAAAGCCAGCCGGATCAAAGGCAGCCGGCCGAGCGCCCGGCACAAAGGCGTGATGGCGTTGTCTTCGGCCGTGAAGACCGGCATGATGACGGCCTCGTTGACCACGTCCCAGATGTCGGCCAAGCCGGCGAAAGCCGCTGCCTCCCGCCTGATCCGCCGCCGTAGGGCCTGTTCGACCTGGCCGAGCGGGCGGCCGAGCAGCCAGCGCGGCGCCTCCGTGTGCCAGGCCAACGGGTGTCCCTTGGCTTTGACGCCACGCTCGGCCAACCATCTGGCCGCCGTCTGCAGCCGGGTGGTGGCGGCTTGGCCCTCGACCGGTTCGAAAGAGCGCCAATAGAAGGGCAAGGTGGCGAAGTTGTAGAGGTCGAGCCAGAGCGCGGCGGTCTCCTCCGTCGCGCTCATCGGATCTTCACCCTGGCCGTTGGCCAAACGCGTCAAATCAAAAGCTATATTTCCGAATAGGAAATCGTGGCTGGTTTGGGCGACGACCAGCTCGGTTTCCGCCAGCGGCTGGCCGGCCGCGTCAAGCGCCGTCACAACCGCCTGGCCGAGGCGATGCGGGTAGGCGGTGTCAGCCACCTTGATGTCCATGCGGCTCCTCAATCAATCCCGTCGCAGACCGGCCGCCTGCGACTTTCTCCGGCGCGGCCCGGTCCCCTGCCGGGACCGCCAGCCGGGCAGCGCCACGAGGTCCCCAGAGGCCCCTGGGCGTCAAAGTTTCAACAAGCAAGCTCCATTTTAAGCACCCGGGGTCCCACGCTGTGCCGCGATGTAGCGTATCGGAGCCAGACCGCTTTGCGGGGCGCTCTGACGAGGCCTGTCCCGCGCGGAACCAACGGCCGGCCTGCGGGCAGAGCAGGCCCGCTGGCTGCCGAGGCCTGTCCCGCGCGGAACCGACCCAAGCCCACCCTGGCTGGCGCCAGGCCATATGACAAGCTGATCCCATGAGCGTGCCCCGGGTCACCTTGCAAGAGATCGCGGAAGCCGCCCAGACCTCTGTCGCCACCGTCTCCAAAGTCCTCAACGGCCGCCCCGGAGTCAGCGACGCCCAACGCAGCCGCATCTTGCGCCTGCTCAGCGAACACGGCTACGAACGCCGCGGCGTCCACAAACGCAACCCCGCCCGGCTCATCGACGTGGTCGTGCGCGGCATCGACACCCACTGGGCGACCGAAGTCTTGATGGGAGCCGAGGGAGAAGCCGCCCGCGTCGGCGCCGGCATCGTCGTGACCGTCACCCACGGCCGCACCCTGGGCAACCGGCGCTGGTTGTCCGCTCTGGCTCAGCGGCACAGCGACGGCCTCCTCTTGGTCGCCTCGCGTCTTAGCCAAGGCATCGACGTGGAGTTGGCCAAGCTGCGCATCCCCTACGTACTCGTCGACCCCATCGGAGCCCCCTCCCCCGCCCAAAACGTCCCCGTCATCGGCGCCTCTAACTTCGCCGGCGGCCTGACCGCGACAGAGCACCTGCTCAACCTCGGGCACCGGCGCATCGGCGTCATCAGCGGCGACCGCGACCTGCGCTGTTCGCAGGAGCGCCTCGACGGCTACCGGGCCGCCCTCGGCCGAGCCGGCCTCGTCCCCGACGACTCCCTCATCCGCTTCGGAGACTTCCTGACCGACGGAGGCTACGCGGCCGGCGCCGATCTGCTCGGACTGCCTCACCCCCCGACCGCCATCTTCGCAGGCAGCGACCTCCAGGCCTACGGCGTCTACCGCGCCGCCAAAGAACTAGGGCTGGGCATCCCCGAAGATTTGTCTGTCGTCGGTTTCGACGACGTGCCGCTGTGCCAATACGTCTCCCCGCCTCTCACAACCGTGCGCCAGCCGATCGAAGAGATGGCCCGGGAAGCGACCCGCATCCTCTTAGGCCTGGCTTATCGCGGCGCCCAACCTCAGCGTCCCAAATTAGAGTTGGCGACAAGCCTTATCGTCCGCTCCTCGACCGCGCCGCCGCAGCCTGGGCGCTAACCGCCGGCCGGCCGCGCCGCCGCCCAGCCGGCCGCTTTGCCTTGAGGCTGGCGGAAAACCAGGCAGCGGAGCGAAGCCAAGGCCGCCTGTCCTTCGCCTTGACGCCGCCGCCCGAAGCCAGGCCGTCGGCGCCAGCTGGCTTGGAACCGCCTGATGGCGCTTTCGCCGCCGGGGCGCGCGCCGTCAGGCGGCGAGGAGGCTCTCAAGGAGATAGCCCAGCCAACAGTAGGTCTGGACCAGGGCGTGGCGGGGGTCGTCCGGTCCGATCCAGCCGAGCAGGCTGTCGTCGTCTTCGATTCCGAGGCGGGCCGCCAAGGCCAGCCTAAGGACGTTGAGGGTCCGCAGCCAGGCCCAAACGTCGGCTCTAGGCACGTTGACACGGCCGGCGGCCGCGCCGGCGAGGCCGCGTTCGACTAGGCGGGCGTCGGCGTCGCGGTCCGCCCGCAAGCCTGGCTCGGCCAGCCGCCGGTATTCAGCGTCAAGGTCCGCGTCGGCGTAGGCCCCGGGGAAAAGCCGGCGGATGACGGGGTCCTCGTGGTCAAGCGGGAGCGCGGCCGCCTCGGCCGCCCAATTGTCGAGAGGGTCGTCGCTCGGGGCCGGCGCGTCGACCAGACGGCGCAATTGGCCGACCAGAGAACGCAAGACCTCGACCTCGCCGGGCAGCAGGTCGAGGCTGAGGACTTCGGCGCCGTTCGGGCGGGAGCCGTTCACTCGCCCGCTTCCAGGGTCGCCCAGAGGCCGAAGCCGTGCATGGCCATTACGTTGGTTTCCATCTCCTCGCGCGAGCCCGTCGCCACGACCGCCTTGCCGACGCGGTGGACCCGCCACATGAGCCGTTCGGCCTTGGCCCGCGGATAACCGAAATACGATGCGAACACTTCCGTGACGTAGTTCATAGTGTTGACCGGATCGTTCCAGACGAGACAAGCCCAGGGGGTCTGGGCGAACGTGTCATCGCGCGGCGCCTCGTCGAGTTGGACGCCGCCGGCAGGGGCGATCGGGTGGGCGGTCATGGTCTGATTCTTCCAGATGGCGCGGCAAACGAGCCTCGGCCTGATCGCGTCGGCGGCCGCCCTCGAGATTCTCCCAGATGGCGCAGCCAGCGAGGCGCTGGAAAACTAAGCTAGCGGATTAACCGAAACGGCCGGCGATGTAGTCGGCCGTGGCCTGCTCCGCCGGCCGGGAAAATATAGTTGTTGTGGGACCGTATTCGATCAGCCGGCCCGGTTGGCGGGGGCCGTCCGTGCTGAAGAAAGCTGTCGCGTCGGAGATACGGGCCGCCTGCTGCATGTTGTGGGTCACGATGACGACGGTGTAATCCTGGCGCAAGCTGGCCATGAGGTCCTCAATGGCGAGGGTCGAAAGCGGGTCGAGGGCAGAGCAAGGCTCGTCCATGAGGAGGACCGCCGGTTCGACGGCGATGGCACGGGCAATGCAAAGACGTTGTTGTTGGCCGCCCGACAAGCTGGTCCCGGATTTGCCGAGCCGGTCCTTGACCTCGTCCCAGAGGTTGGCGGCCCGTAGGGAAACCTCGACCAGGTTGTCGGCGGCGGCCTTGGCGAGCCGATGGCGGCGCAGCTTGACGCCAGCTAAGACGTTGTCGCGGATGGACAGCCCTGGGAAGGGGTTGGGCCGTTGGAAAACCATGCCAACGCGGCGACGGACTTCGACCGGGTCGACGGCGCGGCCATACAGGTCTTCGCCGCCGAGGGTGACCGTCCCAGAGACCGTGGCCCCGGGAACCGTCTCATGCAGACGGTTGATCGACCGCAACAGCGTTGATTTGCCGCAGCCGGAAGGGCCTATGAAGGCGGTGACGGCGCGAGCCGCGATGGTCAAACCGACATCGGCGACAGCCCTGAACGAGCCGTAGGAGGCGGAGAAACCGGTGATGGCGAGTTCGGACACGTAAAAACACTTGCCTTTCTTCTTTAAGAGGCCCTGGCATGCCTCTTCGCCCCGGGGGCGAAGAGGCGGCCGGCCAGCCTGGCCAGGAGGTTGAGGATTAAGACGAAGCCGATCAAAAGCAAAGCTGCGGTCCAGGCCCGATTGTCGTAGGCGGCGGCGTCGAGGCCCTTGTTTTGCCATTGGCTGTAGATGTAAACGGGCAAAGTGGCCATCCGGCCGTCGGCGAGGTTGAGGTTCATGGAATCCGTGAAACCGGCCACCAGGAGCAACGGCGCGGTTTCCCCGACTATCCGGGCGACGCCGAGCATGACGGCGGAGACGAGGCCAGACAACGCGGTCGGCAAAATAACTTGCGTAATGACGCGGTGTTTGCCGACTCCGAGGGCGCAGGCGGCTTCGCGCAGGTCGTCGGGGACGAGGCGCAGCATCTCTTCGCTGGCCCGGATGACGACCGGGGTCATGAGGAGGGAAAGGGCGAGGGCGCCGGCCAGCCCGGAGCGGACGCCGGGGCCGAGGAGGAGGGATAAAAGGGCGTAGGCGAACAAGCCGGCCACGATCGAGGGGATGCCGGTCATGACGTCGACCAGGAAGGTGACAGTCCGGGCCAGCTTGCCACGGCCGTATTCGACCAGGTAGATGGCGGCGGCAAGCCCCAAGGGGACCGAGAAACAAATCGTGGCGGCTGTGATGAAGACGGTGCCGACGATGGCGTGAAGAGCGCCGCCGCCGGCGCCGATGACGCCGCGCATCGTCTGGGTGATGAAAGCGAGGTCGAAGCGGGCCGCGCCGCGGCTGACGACAGCGGCGAGGAGAAAACCGAGGGGAATGAGGGCAGCCAGACAGCCGGCCGCCGCCACGATGGCGGCGAAACGGTTGGCGAAGCGCCGCCGCCAAGCCGGACGGGCCCCGGTCAAAGCGGGAAAGACCCGGCCGCCGGGGGACGCGGCGGCGTGGGCGGGAACGTGGGACGAGGCAGACATGGCGACCTGGGCGAAGGCGAAAGCCGGGGCGGACGTCTGATCTGGCGCGGCCGCCGGGGTTGGCAGGAGGGCCGAGGTTGACAATGACATCTGATCTGGCGCGGGCGCCTGAGTTGACATGCGGGCCTTATCTGAAGCTGGAGCCTGGCTTGGCGCAGGCGCCTGGGTTGACGTTGGAACCGGGGCGAACAGGGGCGTTTGGCCTGGCGCGGCGGTGCGGGCGGACACGGCAGTCACTTCCCGGCCGCGCGGGCGGCGACGCGGCGGGCGGCGGCGTTGACGGCGAAGGTCAGCGCGAACAAGATGAGGCCGAGAGCGATGAGGGCGCTTGTTTCCAGCCCGTGAGCCTCGGGGAAAGTTTGGGCTATGAAGGCTGCAACCGTGTTGGGATTGGACGACTCGACCAGGTGGAATGTCACAAGAAATGGCGTTGGAGACAACACCATTGCCACAGCCATTGTTTCTCCGAGGGCGCGGCCGAGGCCAAGCATGGCCCCCGAAATGATCCCCGACCGGGCGAATGGCAAGACCGCCAGACGGATGGTTTCCCAGCGAGTGGCGCCAAGGGCGTAGGCGGCTTCGGCCGAGCTGGCCGGGGCGCGGACGAAAACTTCACGGCAGACAGCCGCCATGATCGGGACGACCATGAGGGCGAGGATGATGGCGGCGGTCAGAATGGTCCGGCCGCTCGCCGAAGGCTGGCCGGCGAAGAAAGGCAGCCAGCCTAAGTGGGCGGTCAACCAGGGGTAGACGCGGGCCAGCAACGGCGCGACGGTCATGAGGCCCCAGAGGCCGTAAACGACCGATGGGACGGCGGCCAGCAGATCGATCGCCCCCCCGAGGGCCGTCCGGAGCCGGCGTGGCGCGTATTGCGTGATGGCGAGGGCGACGGCGATGGCGATGGGGGCGGCAAGGGAGAGAGCCAGAGCCGAAGCCCAAAGCGAGCCGAAGGCCAAAGGGCCGGCCAACGTCCAAAAATCGGAAGCGTGGGCGGGCAAGTCGTCAGCCCCGGCGGCCAGAGCCGGCCAACCCTGGACGAGGAGGAAGACAAGCACCCCCGCGAGGATGACGACGATGGCCCAGCCGGCGCCGGCGGCGGTCTTCTGGGCCGCCAGCTCAGCCAGCCGGTCCCGCCGGCTCCGCCTCGTCGCCAACCCGATCCGGGGCCGTGGAGCGGGCAGCCCTGGGTCGGGCAGACCGGCGTAGGGCACACCGGAAAGAGGCGCAGACGGGTCGGCGAGAGCGGTTCCGGAATGGGCCGAGGCCGAGCCGGCGACAGGGCCCATTTCCAGACGGTCGGTTGTCAAAGACACGGCCAGGCTCCTCAGGCGATGGCCGCGACGGCGGCGGCGGCTTTGGGGGCGAGGGCGGGGTCAGCCGTGATGGGAGCCGAGCCGGCGTGCTCCGCCGCGGCTTGTTGCCCTTCAGCCGAGATGACGTACTCGAGGTAGGCCTTGGCGAGGCTGCCGGCCGCCGGGTCGGCGTAGCGCTCACAGGCGACTAGGTAGCTGACGAGGACGAGGGGGTAGACATCGCCGTCAGACAAGGTGCGGTCGATGTCGACGACGACGTCGAAGGCCGCGCGGCCGGCTTCGAGGGAAGATTTGCCGACGGCGGCGGCGGCCGCCTCAGGCGAGTAGGCGACGTAACCGTCCCCGACCTTGAGTTCGGCCGTCCCAAGGCCGCTGGCCTGGGAAGCGTCAAGGTAGCCGATGGCTCCGGCGGTGGCCGCGATGGTCTGCCGCACGCCCTGGGTCTTCTCAGCCGCCTCGCCCTTGAGCTCGGCGGGCCAGGCCTCCGCCGCCGCGAAGGTCCAAGCGGTGGGAGCGGTCTGGACGAGGTAATCGGTGAAGTTCTCCGTCGTGCCCGACTTGTCGGAACGGTGGACGGGGGTGATGGCCGTGTCCGGCAGGTTGGCGCCGGGGTTGAGAGCGGCGATGGCCGGGTCGTTCCACGAGGTGAGGCGGCCCGCGAAGATGTCGGCTATGACGACGGCGTCGAGGCGCAACGAGTCGACGCCGTCAAGGTTGAAGGCGACGGCGATGGGCGAGATGTAGGCGGGGATCTCGACAAGGCCGGAACCGCTGGCGCAGGTCGCGAAGCTGCCTGCGGCCTCGGCGGCCGTGAAGGGGGCGTCCGTGCCGGCGAACGCGTAACCGCCGTCCGCGAAGTTCGTCCGCCCGGTGCCCGAGCCGGTCGGGTCGTAGTCCACGGTCACATCAAGGTTGGCGGCCTGGAAGCCGGCCCGCCAAGCTTCCTGCGCGGCGGTTTGCGAGGAGGCTCCGCCACCGGCCAAAACGCCGCTGAGCGTGCCTGCGGAAGCGCCGCTGGAGACCCCTTCGTCCGGGTTGTCTTCAACAGCCGAACAGCCCGCCGCGACGGCGAAGACAGTGGCAAAACTAAAAATCAGCTTGATTTTTACGATGGATGCGTGTTTCACAAATTCTCCTTGTGAGTACTTCGCTTGCCTATTGGCTTTCTGGGGCAGACTGTAGGGTCGGCGCGTAACGGAGGGAGGGCCGGCAGGTGAACAGCAGGGAAACGCTGGGGCAACGTCAAGAAGTAAAACAATCAAAATTACGGAGCGGGTCCGGCGCCGCAGCGGCCTCATCTGCCGCCGCCAGCCCGCGGCGAAGGAACACCGCGGCGAAGCGAAGTTGCGGCCTTTAAGCGGACAGGTCCCAGAACAGACGGTCGGCGGCTTTTTTGGCTCGCAAAGCCAATTGGCCCCAGTCGTGGCTGAGGTGGGAGGCCCCGCCCGGCTCGTAGCCCAAAATCTCGGCCACCTGGGCCGCTTGGGTGGCGTCGGCGGGGATGGCGTCTGAGGGACGGTCACGCAACAACATGACGGCGTTACGGAGGCGGCTGGCGAAAATCCAGGCGGCGGCGAGGTCGGCGGCCTCGGCCTCTTCGACCAGACCGGCCGCGCGGGCCGCCTCCAAGGCGTCGAGAGTGCTTGTCGTCTGAAGGCCGGGAACGGCGGCGGCGTGCCGGAGCTGGAGCAATTGGACAGCCCACTCGACATCGGACAGGCCGCCCGGGCCCAGCTTGACATGGGAACGCGGATTGACGCCACGAGGCAATCGTTCGGTTTCCATCCGGCTTTTGAGGCGGCGGATCTCCGTGACCTGGGTCTTGGTCGGCCCACCTTGCGGGTAGCGCAACGGCCCGATGGCGTCGAGGAAAGCGGCCGCCAAACCAGGTTGGCCGGCCCCCAAGCGGGCCCGCAAGAGAGCCTGGGCCTCCCAAGGCGAACTCCAACGGGAGTAGTAGGCGATGCAGGAGGCGAGGCTGCGGACGAGGGGGCCGCCTTTGCCTTCGGGCCGCAGATCGGCGTCGAGGTCTAAGCCGTGGTCGGAGCCGGCCCCCTGCAGCAGGCGGCGCATGGCGGCGACAACCTCCTCGGCGGCCCGCAAGGAAGCCGGCCCGGCGTTGTCGGAGACAATGACCATGAGGTCGGCGTCGGAGGCGTACGACAGTTCCTGGCCGCCCCAACGGCCAAGGGCGATGACGGTCATCTCGGGAGCCTCCGGAAACGCCCGGCGAGCCGTCAGAAGGGCGGCCTCAAGGGAAGCGTCGGCGATGTCAGACAGTTCCCGGCCGACCCGGCGGATGTCCGCCTGGCCCAAGATGTCGGCCATGGCGACCCGGGCCAGCTCGCGGCCGCGGACCGCTCGCAGGAACTGGCCGCAGCTGGCTTCGTCGTGCCGGTCGGCTATGGCCGCCATCTCAGCGGCCAAAGCGGACCGCTCCTTGACCGGCGGGATCTTGTCCCCGACGAGCAGTTCGACCATGGCGGGGGCGCGGCGCAGCAACGCCGTCGCGTAGCGGCTGGTCGCCAGGATGCGGGCCAAGCGTTCCGCCATGGCGCCCTCGTCTCGCAACGCCCGTAGGTAGAAGGGGGAACCGCCGAGGGCGTCGGACAACTGTCGGAAGGACAATAAACCCATGTCGGGGTTGGGCCCGGCCGCGAGCCAACCCAACATGGCGGGCAGGAGCTGGCGTTGGATTTCGGCCCGCCGCGTCAAGCCGGAGCTCAAGGCTTCGATATGGCGGAGAGCGGCGGCCGGATCGCCGTAGCCGAGAGCCCGCAGCCGGGCCTGGGCGGCGTCGGCGGTCAGGCGGATGTCCGCGGTCGGAATGCGGGCGACCGCTTCCAACAAGGGGGAATAGAAGACACGCTGGTGCAATCGCTGGACCAGGCGGGCGGACTCCCGCCAAGCCTTTTCGACCGCTTCGCCCTGGCTCAGCCCGAGCGAACGGGCCAGACGGCGCAGTCCGGCGTCGTCCTCGGGCATCAAATGGGTGCGGCGGAGCTGATGGAGTTGGACGCGGTGTTCGAGCAGACGTTGGAAACGGTAGGCGCCGGCCAAGGCGGCGCCGTCGGCGCGGCCGATGTAACCGTGGGCGGTCAAAGCCTCGAGAGCTGGCAAGGTGGCCCTCAGGCGCAGCCGTTCGTCGGTCCGGCCGTGGACGAGTTGGAGAAGCTGGACAGAGAACTCAGTGTCGCGCAGGCCGCCGGCTTCGAGTTTGATCTCGCGGCCGCGCTCGCGGGCCGGGATGCCGGCGATGACGCGTCCTCGCATGGCCTGGACCTCGTCCACGAAGCCTTCGCGCTGGGCGGCCGTCCAAACCAGCGGGCCGACGATGTCGCAGAAAGCCTGGCCGAGGGCGAGGTCGCCGGCCATCGGCCGGGCTTTCAGCATGGCTTGGTATTCCCAGTTGCCGGCCCAGTTTTCGTAGTAGCGGCGCAGGGCCGCCAGCGAGCGGACGATAGGCCCAGCTGCGCCCTCCGGCCGCAGGTTGGCGTCGAGAGGCCAGATCGTGCCGGCTTGCGTGTTGTCGGAACAAACCCGGGCCAAGGCGGCGGCCAGGCGGCCAGCCGTTTCGATGGCGGCCTCGGCCGGCCCGCCGTCGGCCGGTTCGGCCACGTAGAGGACATCGACGTCGGAGACGTAATTGAGCTCCTGCCCGCCCGTCTTGCCTAAAGCGACGACGCCGAAGCGGACACGTTCGGCGCCGGGAGTCTCAGCGCGGGCGATGGCGAGGGC
>JAIRXC010000084.1 GCA_031268515.1 Propionibacteriaceae bacterium | reverse complement strand
CAGGCGTGTTGATGTCGCGCTCAGACGGGTGAAGCCGAACCGCTGGTAAAACCCGACAGATATTTGGTCGGGCGCGTCGACGACGATGGCACGGGCGCCGACGTGCTCTGCCGCAGTTCTGGCGCGTCGGGCGGCGTCGGCCAGCAACGCCGCGCCGAGGCCGGACCTTTGCAGGCGCCGGTCGACGGCGAGGCGGCCGATGAGGATCACGGGAACCGGGTCCGGAGCGTTCCGTGACAGCCAGCCAGAGGCGCTCTCCCGCTCGACGACGGCCGCAGACAAGCAATAGAAGCCAACAACGGCGCGTTCGCCGGCGGTGACGACATAGGTCCTCGCGTCATGGTTCCGCTCGGATCGCAACGCGCGCTCCTTCAGCCAATGGTCCAGGCCGGGTGCGCCGCAGTCGAACCGGGTGAGGTCGTCCTCAGGCGTGAGCGGCCTAGGTTTGCTGATCTTCACGCGGCTGTCCATGGCGCCGGCCGGTCTAGGAGGCCGCGCCAGGCCGAGTCGTCGGCGGGGGAATCGATGATCGCCGTGAAGGCGTCCCACTCGTCCGCGTCGAGCGCAATCCTCTTTGATTGTTCGATTTCTTTCCGCGCCTCTTCCACGAGGCGCGTCACCGCGTAGCCGGTCACCGTGCTGCCAGACAAATCTGCGGCCCGGCCGATGAGGTCGCGTTGGGCGCTGGTCATCCTCAGGTCAAGCCTGGCGTCTTTGTTTTGCGCATGCACAGACACAGTGTACGGAAAAAATCCGTCGGATTACGACGGACTACGGCCTTGGCCTCCCAGCGGGCGCCCTTTCACCAGCGTCCTCCGTCTGATGGCAGCTGACGCTGGCGTGTTTGCGGCGGCCCGGCTGGCCGTTTAGGGGCCGCGGGACTCGTGTGGTTGGGACTCGTGTGGTGAAGTGGTGCCGTGAAAGCGCGTATCTCCGTTCCGACTGGCGCCGTCGTCTACGACCTCCCGTTGCGTCACCGTTTCCGCGGCCTGGACCGCCGCCAGGGCATGGTCTGGGAGACGCCGGCTGGCTGGACAGAGTGGAGTCCTTTCCCGGAGTACGGGCCGGCGGAGGCGGCTGTCTGGCTGCGGGCCGCCGCCGAATTGGCTGAGCGAGGCTGGCCGGCTCCCGTCCGAACGGTTGTGCCCGTCAACGTGACGATCCCGGCGGTCGGCCCGGATGTCGCCTGCCGCCTGGCCGCTGAATCAGGCTGTCGCACCGCCAAAGTCAAGGTGGCCGAACGGGGGCAATCCCTCGGCGATGATTTGGCGCGGGTCGAAGCTGTCCGGGCCGCGCTGGGGCCCGCTGGGCGGCTCCGCGTTGACGCCAACGGCGCCTGGGATGTCGACACCGCCGAGCGGGCGCTGCGGGCTTTGAACCGTTTCGATTTGGAATACGCCGAACAGCCCTGCGCGACCGTGCCCGAACTTGCGGAGCTGAGGCGGCGGGTCGCGCGCCATGGCATCCTCATCGCCGCCGACGAGTCGATTCGGCGCAGCGGCGACCCGGAGAAGGTGGTGGCCGCGGCGGCGGCCGACATCGCAATACTCAAGGTTCAGCCGTTAGGCGGCATTTGGCGTTGTCTCGAACTGGCCGAGCGTTTGGGCCTGCCGGTTGTCGTCTCGTCCGCTCTGGAATCTTCAATCGGTTTGGCGGCCGGGTTGGCGTTGGCCGCCGCGCTGCCAGAACTGCCGTATGCCTGCGGGCTCAATACGGCGCGCTTGCTGGCCGCCGACGTGGGGGAGCCGCTCGTGGCGACCGGCGGCGCTTTGCCGGCCCGACCCGGTTGGCAAGCTGCTTCAGCGCGGGAGGGGGCGGCTTCGACCAGTCAAAACGGTGTTTTGACTGCCGCGCCCTACGTCCCCGATCCGGCCCGTCTCGCCTCTGTCCAGGCGGCTCCGGCCTTGGCGAAAGCTTGGCGGCAACGGTTGGCGCAAGCACAGTTTGAATTGTTTCGGGACAGCTAGGACGGCAGTGGCCAATGGTCAAACCCGTCCACCGGCCCAAGGCCTTGGCGGCCGCTCCGGCCTCAATCGCCCGGCAACTTATCTAGCTGAATTTGCAGCTGTTATTGCCGCGGCCGGCTTGTGCCGTGCTCCGAGAACACTTGGAGACCATTTCGCGGACCGGCCAAATGAGGCGCCAGAGCTTCATTTCACGGGCCGGCTGACGTGAGCCGTTTCGGCGTTGTCACGTCCGTTGGGCAGGCGTTGCTAACATGCAGGGGCGCGGCGGACGGCCCCGCGACGGTCTCGGCGGCGGGAGGGCGGCATGTCCGATCTGCTCTCCCAGGCGCCGTCTCTAGCCCGCCTGGCGGCGTCGGTCGTCATCGACGAATTGGCCGCCCTGGGCGTGACGGAGATCGTGGTCTGTCCCGGTTCGCGCAGCGCTCCTTTGGCCTACGCCGCGTTCGCCGCCGAACAAGCTGGGCGGTTGCGGCTCTGGATGCGGTTGGACGAGCGCGCCGCCGGCTTCTTCGCCCTCGGCCTGGCCAAGGACTCGGGCCGGGCCGCCGCCGTCGTCACGACTTCGGGCACGGCTGTCGCCAACCTGATCCCGGCCCTCTTGGAAGCCCGCCACGCCCATGTCCCCCTCCTCGCTTTGACGGCCGACCGGCCCGCCACCTTGTGGGGGACCGGCGCCAACCAGACCACGGACCAGATCGGTTTGCTGGGATCGGTCGCGCGCCAGAGCTTGCGGATAGCTTCCGCCGACGCCGCGCCCGAAGCCTGGCGCAGTTGCCTTCGGCGGGCGGTTGTGGCGGCCGAGGGGCGGCTCAGCCGGACCCCGGGGCCGGTCCATCTCAACATCGAGTTGACGCCGCCCTTGACCGGCCAACCCGGTCCGTTGTCCGCCGGCACGCCGTTTGCAACCGAGGCGGCCAGCCTCGGCCGCGCCGTCGCCTTAAACCCCGGTCCCCGCACCGTCGTCGTAGCGGGCGACCTGCCGCCGGAGGTTGGCCGCCGTCTGGCCGAACAAGCGGCCCGGGCCGGCTTGCCGCTTCTGGCTGAGCCTTCCAGCAACGCCCGCCGTGGTCCGGCCGCCATCCGCTACTACCGCCTCCTCCTGCCTCATCTCGCCAAAGGCTTAGAACGGGTCCTCGTCTTCGGACATCCGACCTTGTCCAGGCCGGTCCAAGGCTTGCTCGGCCGGCGTGACCTGGAGATCGTCGCCGTCGCCCCGACCGCCGACTGGATCGATCCGGGCTGGGCGGTCAGCCGTGTCGTCCCCGCTCTTGTCTTGCCCGTCGGCGACCCTGCTTGGCTGGCCCGCTGGCAGAGGGCGGACCGGGAACTGGCCCAGGCGATCCCGGCGGCCGGCCCAGGCGACGCTCCCTTGACCGGTCCGGCGCTGGCCGCGGCGGTTGGCGCCGCCCTCGGCCCAGCTGACGTCCTCCTCCTCGGCGCCTCTCAGCCGGTCCGCGACGCCGACCTTTGCCCTGTTGCCGCCGAACCGCCTTCGACGTACGCCAACCGCGGTCTGGCCGGCATCGACGGCACGATCGCGACCGCCCTTGGCCTGGCGGCGTCGTCGGGCCGGGCCGTCACCGCCCTCCTCGGCGATCTGACGGCCCTCCACGACATCGGGTCTCTCGTTCCGTTGGCCTTAGAGCGTCCCGTTGATTGCCGTCTGGTCATCGCCGACGACAATGGCGGTTCGATTTTCGCAACGCTGGAATACGGCGCTCCCGCCGCCGAATTAGGCGAGCCGGCCGAAGCCTTCGAACGTTGTTTCGCTTTGCCGCACGGGGTTGACTTGGCGGCCGTGGCCCGCGCTTTCGGCTGCCCGGCCGAACAAGTGTCGACCGCAGGGGAACTGGCCCGCGCCCTGGCCGCCCCCTGGCGCGGCCTTTCCGTCATCGTCGCCAAGCTCAGCCGTTTTGACCGCCGCGAACAGGAAGCCCGGTTGGCCCGGTCGGCTCGGCGGGCGGCCCGGGCCGGCGAAGTCTGAGGAGAAACAGTTGACTCGTTCTGAACACCCGTGCAGGGCGGCCCGCGCCGGCGAGGTCTGAGGCCTGTGCGCGCCGTCGTCTTCGTTCTCGCCGCCGCCGTCCTCTTTGGCACGACCGGCACCACGCAAGCCCTTGCCGCCGAGGGCGCCTCGTCTCTTAGCGTCGGCGCCGCCCGGATGTCCGTCGGCGGCGGTTTCATGGCTCTCGTCGGGCTTGTTTCCTGGCGCCGTCGCCGCGCCCGGACGGCCGGTCCAGCCGCGCCGGCGGCGGCCAGCCTGCTTCCCGCGCCACAGCGGTCCTCGCGCTTGCCCGCCCGGTTGGCCGTGGGCGGCGCCGCGGCGGGCATGGCGGTCTACCAGGTCACCTTTTTCGCGGGCGTCCGCGCCAACGGCGTCGCCGTCGGCACACTCGTCACCTTGGCCACGTCGCCCCTGTGGGCCGGCTTGTTCGAGTGGCTGTTCCGGGGCCAACGGCCCGGCCGCCCCTGGCTTGTTTCGACGGGCCTGGCCGTGGTCGGCGTGGGGCTGCTCGGCGGCACAAGCGGCTCGGCCCACCTGCCTGGCCTCCTCCTCTCTTTGACGGCGGGGGCTGCTTATGGCCTTGAGCTCGTCCTCCTCAAGATCCCCCTCGACCACGGCTGGCATCCTTCCGACGCTGTCGCTTGGGTCATGGGCCTGGCGGGCCTTCTGACCTTCCCCCTCCTCGTCTCAACGGACCTTCATTGGCTGGCCCAGCCGCGCGGGGCCGCCGCCGCCGCTTGGCTGGGCGTCGCCACCATCGTCGTCGCCTACCAACTCCTAGCCGCCGGCCTGAAGCGCCTTTCCGCCGCCACCGTGACAACCTTGACCCTGGCTGAACCCGCCACAGCTGCCTTGCTTGGCTTCGTCTTGCTGAACGAGCGGCTGACGGCCTACGGCTTGGCCGGCTTGGCCGCCATCGGCGTCGCCTTGGCCTTCCTGGCCCGCTCGGCGCCGTCGCCGGCGAAGCCGTGACTCTGGCCGCCGTTGATCGGCGAGGCGGCGAAGGCGCCGCCAAGAGCCGGCTCAGAGGCTTTGGCCAGCTTCAAAGAAGCCTGCGGCAAGGCGCCGGGCCACCCCGACCGCCTTTCGCGGCGGCGCGGTCGGCTAAGGCGCCGCCGAGCCGGCCGCGAGATTGCCGTGCGCCGGCCGCGGGACTCGCTATACAGTGAGCCGCAAAACCACCGCATCGAAAACGTCGGCGAAGCGGCTTGCCAGCAGTCCCGGCTGGGCCTACGGCCCGTCGGCTCGGCCGCGCCGTTTGGCCGCCGGCCCGATCTCCTCCAAGGAGGCGCCAATGTTTCTCGCCGACGGCATCGCCGACCGTGTTTCAAGCCTCGTCGCCAGCTTGCCTTGCGGCCTCTACATCGGCGGCCATTGGCGGTCGGCCCGCGACGACCGGACCTTGCCGGTCGAGGACCCTGCCACGGGCCGCGTCGTCGCCCACGTCGCAGACGCCTCGGCGGCCGACGCCCTTGACGCCCTCGACGCCGCCGCGGCCGCCCAAGAGGATTGGGCCCGGACGGCGCCCCGCCGCCGGGCCGAGATCCTCTGGGCGGGTTTCCACGGCATCCAGGCCCGCCGCGACGATTTCGCCCTCCTCATGACCGTTGAGATGGGCAAGCCCTTGGCCGAGGCGCTAGGCGAGGTCGATTACGGTTCCGAGTTTTTGCGCTGGGCGGCCGAGCAGGCCGCCCATGTCTCCGGCCGCTACAACCCCGCTCCCGACGGCGCCGGCCGTATCCTCGTCGCCAAACGGCCCGTCGGCCCTTGCTACCTCGTCACTCCTTGGAATTTCCCCCTCGCCATGGCGGCCCGCAAGGCCGCCCCGGCGTTGGCGGCCGGCTGCACAGTCGTCGTCAAGCCCGCCCAACTGACCCCGTTGACAACTTTACTGTTCGCCCAAACGATGGCCGAGGCAGGTTTGCCCGCCGGCGTCCTCAACGTCATAACGGCGAGTTCAGCCAGCCGGGTCACGGCTCCGCTCCTGGCCGATCCCCGCCTACGCAAACTCTCCTTCACGGGTTCGACGGCGGTCGGCCAGGGCCTCCTGAAGGGAGCCGCCGACTCCGTCCTGCGCGTCTCAATGGAGCTTGGCGGCAATGCTCCTTTCCTGGTGTTCGAGGACGCCGACCTGGATGAGGCCGTGGCCGGGGCGGTCGCGGCCAAACTCCGCAACGGCGGCGAAGCCTGCACGGCGGCCAACCGCTTCTACGTCCAGTCCGCCTTGGCCGGCGAGTTCGCCCGCCGTCTGGCCGCCGCGCTGAGCCAGGTCAAGGTCGGGCCGGGCTGGGACCCTGGCGTCGGCTGCGGCCCCCTCATCGACCAGGCGGCCGTCGAGCGGGTCGGGGCGTTGGTCGAGGACGCCGTCGCCCGCGGCGCCGAGGTTCTGACGGGCGGGTCGGCCCTGCCGGGCCCCGGTCATTTCTTCGCTCCTACGGTCCTTCGCGGCGTGCCGCGGGACGCTCCCTTGGTCCAAGGAGAGATCTTCGGCCCCGTCGCCCCCGTCATGGAGTTCCACAGCGAGGACGAGGCTGTCGAACTGGCCAACAGCACCCCGTATGGTCTCATCGCCTACGCCTTCACGAATGATCTTCGGCGCGCCTTGCGTCTGCCGGAGCGGATCGAAGCCGGCATGGTCGCCCTCAACTCCGGCGTCATCTCGAACCCGGCCGCCCCTTTCGGCGGCGTCAAACGCTCCGGCCTCGGCCGCGAGGGCGGCGCCGAAGGGATCGAGGAATACCTGGAAACCCAGTACATCGGCATAGCCGACCCCTGGGGCTGACCGGGGCCGAGAAGACAGCGTTCGGACGCGCGTAATGGACGCCTTCCAAATGACTTCACAGGCAGCGCTGACCGGGGCCTAGAAGACAGCGTTCGGACGCACGGCCCGCGCCCGCCAGGCCGCCGTCGGGATCGCCGACCCCCAGGGCTGGCCTGAGGCGAGGGGGGACTCAAGCTTTCCCGAAAGCGGCCTGGGCCGCGGCGGCGCTTCCAGGTTTCGTCCGGCGGCGGCCCGGCTTTGAGAGGCCGCCTACGCCGTCGCCGCGGCTGCTTGGTCCCACGGCCGCCGCGCCCGGTGCAAGGCGACGATGCCTCCGGTCAGGTTGCGCCATTCGACCTCGGCCCAGCCCGCCTCTTGGATGAGGCCGGCCAAGGCGCGTTGGTCCGGCCAGGCCCGGATGGATTCGACCAGGTAGGAGTAGGCGGCCGCGTCGCTGGAGCCGACGGCGGCCAGCGCCGGCATGACGCGGCCTGTCCAGACGCGGTACAGCCGTCGCAACAGCGGCCCTGGCGGCGTCGAAAACTCGCAGATGACAAGGGTTCCATCGGGTCGGACGACGCGCCGCAGTTCGGCCAGGGCGGCCCGGGTGTCGGCTATGTTGCGCAGCCCGAAGGAGATCGTCGCGGCGTCGAAGGACTCGTCGGCGAAGGGCAGGCGCAAGGCGTCGCCCAGGATGAAGACAACTTTCGTGCGCCGGCGGCGGCCCGCGGCCCCCATGCCGGCGCGGCGGGCCCCGGCGACCACCATCGCCCCCTGGCGGGCGCTCGGCGTAGACGACCCCCCAGTGCCGGCG
>JAIRXC010000167.1 GCA_031268515.1 Propionibacteriaceae bacterium | reverse complement strand
GGGTTGATGATCACTTCAGATGCCAGGCTAGTCATCCTCAAGGTCGTCGAATTGAGTGCTGGGCGCTGGGACACGCGCAGCTTGGATTTCGAGTACTACTCTCGCTGCGACGTGCTTCTAAAACCAAACATTCTTGCTGTTCTCAGGGATCTTGAGAGAGGAGGGTTTGTCGAGTCGGTCGTGATCGAAGGTGGGACTGGACCGGGTTGGAGGTTGACCGGCGCTGGTCGCGAACTGTTGGGCCGACGTGATGGCCACGGGCCAAGCGAAGACACGCTGTGAGGCTGAGCCAACGGATAGCCAATGATTTAGGTCTGGGTTCGACGGCCGGTGTCGTGTGTTGGCGACACGTGGGAAGACGCCGCCTGGCAATTAAACCGGTTCGCCTATTGGGAATTTGAAGATTACGCGTGTTAAGCAACGGGACTCGAGACGGGGGTCGACATCAAGGTGATCATACGGGAAAACGAGATCTGGAGTTCCCATCCGACGAACACACCGAGGAATCCATGACCATTTCCGACGACTATTTAAACCGCGTCAGAGCAACCATCCAGGTCGCAGCCGAGTACGTTTCGGAGGCAGAAATCGCAGAAGCCCTTGATCTTGTCGACAACATAGAGCCCGGCTATGGCCTGTACACTCTGGCTTGGGCGATCGTGAGCGAGGATGTGCGGGTGCCGGCGAGCGTCCTGCGTGACATCATGGTTTTATCCGAAGACCTAATGCCAGCAGATGATTTCCCCCCGACTTGGATGAATATGCGATCGCGGAGGAAGCTTGACGATTCAGCCGCCCGGAGCCGTGGGGAACGCCAATCAGATTCGGATAATGGAACCGACGACGCGATATCCTAACGGATACGTCCGCGTATACAACGGTGTTGGCAATGGCCAACCGTTGAATGTGCGCGGGAAGCCCGGATCGCCTGCCGGCGCCACTTGGTTGGGCCAGGATAAACTGCGCCAGTGGAGACCACCCAGCCTAAAGCCGCGACTCGAAGCCTGGCAGTCGAACTTCGAGTCGCGATGGGTTCCCAGCGGCCAGTGGCAGGCGAATGGCCACCTCGACATCACGGACCTGCCGTGAGGGCCCAAGTCCGGCGGGTGTTCTCGTCCGATGTGGAGAACCTAGACGAATGGAAACCATCCGGCGAGGCATATTCGGTTGTGGTTCGGCTGCTGGTCGGGCCTTTGGGCGGCGCTGGGGAGGAGTCGTTCGATCTGACGGTGTGTTCGCCGGCTTGGCTCAGCCAACAAACTGAACTCATACCCGTGTTCGACGGCCGGCATCACCTGGTCGTCCGCGAATTCAATTGGGTTGCGATCCGAGCGTACATCGAGAAACGAGTCGAAGCGTGCGTTGGTGACACGTGGGAAAATGTCGCCTGGCAATTAAGCCGGTTCGCCTACTGGGAATTTGAAGATCACACGTGACAACCAAGGGATTGGCCTCTGTCTTCCAAAGAGCAGGCCACGGATGAGGATTGAACTGTCAGCAACCGACTTCTCAGCCACATCAAACCGCCGCATCGCGGCACCGCTTTTGGCATTGCCAATGCGGTCCAGAGCCTGTCGAAGTGGACCGCGAGGCATCCTGAGCCGGGCTACCACGACGTGATCGGGCAAGATGGTCCGATCAGCCCGTTCACAGGCAAACCAGTCCAACCGCCACCCGGTTTGTCTACGGCCGAGCGGCAGCTTTATGTCCGCAACCGCACTCACGTAAACTTGCGCCCATGAGCGTAATCGACCAACAACTGCTGGAAGTTCTGCCCGTGCGCGTCAAAGGCGTGGGAGACCAAGGCTTGACACTGAACATGTTCGGAGCGCAATGATGGCAGGACACACAATCAGCCTAGAAGGCCGCGAACTGGTTTATTTCGCCGCCGGCGAGGATTTACCCGAGAACGGCCATTGCGCGATTGGATATGACCCTGCAGCCGACGAGGCGTTTCGCGACCATGAGCGCGTCCGACGAGTGTTGGGAACGCTCATCCACCCAACCCCGAAAGTATTTCAGGCGCTCCACTGGAGCGACGGACGCGACTTGAGGCTGCTGGATTCAGCAGTCAAATCAGGCGCCTACGACGAGAGCGACTTCGACGGCGCCCTGTTGACCGAGGCGCACATGGTAGTTTGCCTGTCTTGCTCAGCGGCGACCAGGGTGCTCCTCGTGGATGCTGGACAGGTGCTTTTCCATCGGACTTTGCCGGAACGGCTGCGGTCTCACGCTTTAGTGGCCGCCTGCCCCCAATGCCAGGTTCCGTGGACGCTCCGAGCAGTGGAGGTGATCGATGCCGGCGCGTGAGAGAAACCGGAAATTCAGCCTCGGGCGAATCAAACACCTGGCGTCAATACTTGGACGCCTGCTATCGCCAGCGGACCGGACGCGCTAGGAGCCCTTGAGATTTATTGACCTGCTGTTGTTCCATCTGAGCCCTCCGTAGAGATTCGGCTCTCGGCTGGCGGCAGTTGGCGTAGGTTCCGTATCGAGCTGTGCAAAAGCCAAACCGCTGAACCGGCCAGACCGCAGCCTGCTCCGAGCATGACATTGACAACGCCGACCGACGACGCCGCGATTGCCCCGGCGGCCAGATCTCCGAGGGCATCAGGGCTGTCCCCGCTGACGCCGAGGACAGCCATCGACAGTCCCAGTCCGTTGACAAGATGCAGAAGATAGACCGCGAAGAAAGCCGAATAACTGAAGTTATAGACAGCGATATTTCATACCCTTTTCCAGTGGCGACAGCGCAGATGGCCACGCGTCGAACTGCGGGCGCGTATCACCTCCCAACGCCCAGCCGTCTCGGCCGCGCAAGCCTGAGCCCAACCGACCAAGCCCCGTCGAGACTTCACGAGGCACAGCCATGGTTCTTTCAGGCGTTGGACCGCCGCGGCGTTGGAACCAGGCTTGGCTGATCGCCCCTCCTGGATCGCGCCGGCGCCGGACACCCGGGCCAAGCGACCTGAATCGCCCGACGACGCGAAATCTAAAGCGCCGACAGCCGACGGGGTCGCTCCTCAAAGCGCCTTCACCATATAGCCCGGCGGCCGCCGAAAACACTGCGCCTGTAGAGCGCTTGCGTACACTCCTTCCCATGAGCACGAAGCTCCATGACTTGGCTGCCCACACGGGGGTCTCGACCGCCACCGTCTCACGCGTGCTCAACGGCCGTCCCGGCGTCTCCGAAGCCACCCGCGACCGCGTCATCGCCGCCCTCGACACCCTCGGCTACGAACGCCCCTACAAACTCCGCGGCCGCTCTCTCGGCCTCGTCGGCCTCGTCATCCCCGAACTCGACAACCCGATCTTTCCGACCTTCGCCCAAATCATCTGCGGCGCCTTGTCCCGCACCGGCTACACACCCCTCCTGTGCCCCAAAGAAGCCAGCGGGATCAGCGAGGACAGTTACGTCGAGATGCTCCTCGACAACCGCGTCTCGGGCATCATCTTCGTGGCTGGCCACCACGCCGACCTGACAGCCGACAAGCTGCGCTACCAACGACTGGTCTCGGCGGACCTGCCGGTCGTTTTCGTCAACGGCTACACCGACCAGGTCGACGCCCATTTCATCTCCGACGACGACGCCGTGGCCATGGAACTCGTCGTCCGGCACCTGGCGGCCCTCGGCCATCAGCGTCTCGGTTTCGCCTCCGGCCCGCAACGCTTCATCCCCATGCGCCGCCGGGCCGACCGTTTCGGCCAGCTCCTGGCCAGCCGCTTCGGCCAGACCGACCCGGAAAGCTCGATCCGCGTCTCCCTCCTCAGCGTCGAGGGCGGCCAAGCGGCGGCGGGCGACCTCATCGACGCCGGCCACACCGCCATCGTCTGCGCTTCTGACGCCATGGCTTTGGGGGCTGTCCGCGCCGCCCAGTCCCGCGGCTTGGCCGTCCCTGCCGATATTTCGGTTGTCGGCCACGATGATTCGCCCCTCATGGCCTACGTCAACCCGGCCCTCACGACGGTCCGCCAGTCGGTCCTGGCCATGAGCCAGGCCGCCGTGTCGATCCTCATCGCCGCCGTCAACGGCTCGGCTCCACCGCGGGGCGAGATGCTGTTCCGGCCTGAGCTGATCGTCCGTGATTCGACCGGCATCGTCGCGCCGGCTCGGCCGGCCGTCTGAGCTTCAGCCGATCTGAGGTTTCCTCAACCGGCCTGGCGGCGACGGGCCGGCCCGGCGGTCGGATCGGGTTCTGACCGGCCCAGTTACTTTTGCGCAAGTTTGCGCGCAGACCTGTTGGATCCTGGCTTCCAGATGGCCGTAGCACCGTCGCATGGCCGCCATCCAACCGCCGATCACCCGTCTTACTCCGCGCGAGGAGCCGTAAGCCTCTAAAATCTCTGCAAGTTTTCAGAATTTAGATGGACTCTTACGGCAATCATGCCTAGGATGGCGGCATCGCCACCGCCGCCACGGCGGCCCCCACACCTCAATGGAGAAACGCAATGATGCGCAGGTCTTTGGCAGTCCTCACGACTGCCGCTCTCGCCGCCGGCCTCCTGGCCGGCTGCTCCCCGTCGGACAACCCACCCACCCAAGACAACTCATCCGCCCCGCCGCCTGTCACCGCCACCATCACGGTCTGGGCCGACGCCACCCGGACGCCGATCATCACCGCGATGGCCGCCCAATTCACCGCCGACACCGGCGTCGCCGTCGATGTCGTGCAGCGCGACTTCGGCTCGATGCGCGACGACTTCATCTCCCAGGCCCCGACCGGCCAGGGCCCCGACGTCCTCATCGGCGCGGCCGACTGGACGGGCAAATTCGTCCAAAACGGCGTCACCGTCCCAGTCGAGTTGAAGGCGGCCGATTTCAGCCCGGTGGCCATCGAAGCCGTCACCTACGATGGCAAGATCTACGGCCTCCCGTACGCCCTTGAAAATCTGGCCTTGTTCCGCAACCCGGCGCTGGCGCCAGAAACCCCCGCCACGATGGACGCGGCCATCGCCGCCGGCCAAGCCGCGGTCGCCGCCGGCTCCGCCAAATATCCCTTCTTGCTGCAAACGCCGCGCGAAGGCGGCGACCCCTACCACGTCTACCCCATCCAGACCTCCTTCGGAGCTCCCGTCTTCGGCAGCACGGCAAACGGCTATGACTCATCCGACTTGGCCATGTGCGGCCCCGAGGGACAAGCTTTCGCCGCTTATCTGGCCAAGCTCGGCTCTGAGGGCGTCCTGGCCACGACGATGACGGCGGACATCACGAAGGAAGCCTTCGTCAACGGGGAGTCGCCCTTCATCATCACCGGCCCTTGGAACACCGCCGATTTCCAGGCTGCCATCCCCGATGTCGCCATCGAAGCCGTTCCCAGCGCCGGCGGCCAGACGGCCAGCCCCTTCGTCTCGGTCCAGGCCTTCTTCATCTCGGCCAAGTCGGCCAACCAGATCGCCGCCAACCAGTTCGTCGTCAACTACCTCGGGAGCAAGCAAGCCCAACTCGACCTCTTCAAAGCCGGTGGCCGGCCGCCGGCCCTGACCGCCGCCGCCGAAGACCCGGCCGTCACGGGCGACCCGGCCATGGCTGGTTTCGCCGCCGTCGCCGAACAGGGCGTGGCCATGCCGAACATCCCCGCCATGGACGCCGTCTGGGGCGACTGGGGCAACACCGAGTCCGCGCTGATCGACAACCAAGGCGACCCGGCCCAACTGTGGGACGCCGCCTGCGCCTCCATCAAAGAAAAGATCGCCACCTCTTAAACAACCAAAGGCCAAGGCCGTCGACCCGCCCCCGCCCGACGCCTTGCGGCCGCCGCGGCTTTGGCGGCGGTCGGCCGCCCTCCCCGTTCGGCGCCTTGCCTAGCTGCGGCGTCGGGCTTAGGACCCGGAACCAGAAAAGACCATCTGCCGCAAGCCAGCCCGAAGCAGCTGGCCACACCCCCGGCCGCCAACCGGCGGCGGGCGTTTGGGACACCCCAGTCCGCCCGCCGCCGGCCCCGCCCCCCGATCACCGCCAACTCCGAAGGCCGTCCATGCCACAAGTCGTCATCGCCGCCGAGCCAGCCTCGGGCGAACCTTCTTCCCGTTTGCGCCGCGATTCCCATTCGACCCTGTGGACAAAGGGTTTCGTCGCCAAACTCGTCCTCTTGGCCATGGCCGACGCCCTTGGCCTCTACGGCGTCATCGCCGCCTGGGCCGTCCGCAGCTGGCCCATCTTGGCTGTCTTGATCCCAGCCCTCCTAGCCGTCAACATCGTCTATTTCTCCCGCCGCCTGACGCCCGCCAAGTACCTCGTGCCCGGACTCGTCTTCCTCCTCGTCTACCAAGTCTTCGTCATCCTCTACACCGGCTATGCCGCTTTCACGAACTACGGCGATGGCCACAACTCGACCAAAGCGGACGCCGTGGAAGCGATCTTGGCCCAGAGCGCGATACGGGTCGAAGGCAGCCCCGCCCTCGACCTGGCGGTCTTGCGCGATGGCGACGACTATTTCTTCCTTGTCCCCGACGGCGCCGGCGGCGCCCTTATCGGTTCGGACGGCGAGGCCCTCAAAGCCGCCCCTGGGGCCCGATTGGAAGCGGGCCGCCCCGTCGGCCTCGACGGCTATGACACCTTGTCTTTAGGCGACATCATCGCCCAGACCGCCGTCATCACGGCCATGGCCGTACCCTGTTCCGACGACCCCAACGACGGCGTCCTCAAAACTCCCGACGGCGCCGTCGCCTACGCCTACATCCCCACCCTCCTCTACGACGAGGCCGCCGGCCAATTGACCTCTCAGGCCGATGGCGCCGTTTACGCCGATTCCGGCGAGGGCAATTTCATCAGCCCCGACGGGACCGTCCTCCAACCCGGCTGGAAAACACCGATCGGTTTTCGCAACTTCACCTCGATCATCACGGAGCCATCGCTTAGAGGGCCCTTCCTCGGGGTTTTGGCCTGGACCTTCGTCTACGCCATCGGCACCGTCGTGCTGGCTTTCGCCGTCGGCTTGTCACTGGCCCTTGTCCTCAACCACCCGAGTGTGAAGTTCCGACGCCTCTTACGCTCACTCTTGATCCTCCCCTACGCTTTCCCGGCTTTCCTGTCGGCCATGGTCTGGCAGGGGATGCTGAACCCGCAGTTCGGCTTCGTCAACCAGGTTTTGCTGGGCGGCCGCTGGGTCGATTGGCTGGGTGAGGCTTGGCTGGCCCGCGCCACCGTCCTAGTCGTCAACGTTTGGATGGCTTTCCCCTACATGTTCCTCATCTGCACGGGCGCCATCCAGTCCCTGCCGGCCGAGGTCGAGGAGGCCGCCCGGGTCGACGGAGCTGGCTGGCTGCGGACCTTCTGGAATATCAAGCTGCCGCTCTTGCTGGTTTCGACGGCGCCTTTGCTGATCTCGTCCTTCTCCATGAACTTCAACAATTTCAATTCAATTTACCTGTTGACCGGCGGCGGCCCGCTGGCACAGCCGACGGACAAGGCGGGGGCGACCGACATCCTCATCTCCTTCGTCTACCGATTGGCTTTCGGCGGCGTCAATCGGCAATACGGCCTGGCCTGTGCCATCTCGATGCTCATTTTCATCATCGTGGCGGGCATCTCGGCCCTCGGCTTCAAACGCACCAAAGTCCTTGAGGAGATGAACTGACATGGCTGTTGCCGCCCCATCTGCTTTGGCGCCGGCCGTCCCACCGCCGGTCCGGCCAGCGGCCGGTTCTGCCCTGGCCGTCTTAGGGCGGGCCGGACGGGCCAGTTGGCGCTATGCCGTGGCCTTGGCCGCCTTGGTTTTCGCCCTTTTCCCGATCCTGTTCGTGGTCTCCGCCTCCTTCAATCCTTTGGGCACTCTGACCAGCTCGAACAGCCTTTTCAGCAGGGTCTCGATCGGCAATTACGGCGACCTGCTGACTGACCCGACCCACCCCTACGGCCACTGGTTCGCCAATTCCATGTTCATCGGCGCCGTCACGGCGGTCGGCACGGTTTTCTTGGGAGCTTGCGCCGCCTACGCCTTCTCGCGTTTCCGTTTCCGGGGCCGCCGCGGCGGCCTGTTGACGCTCATCTTGCTCCAGATGTTTCCACAGACGCTGGCGTATGTCGCGATCTTCTTGCTGTTGACGACGCTCAAAAACGTTTTTCCGATCCTCGGCCTCGATTCCCAAGTCGGCCTTGTCATGGTTTATTTAGGCGGCGCCTTGGGGGTCAACACCTTCCTCATGTACGGCTTTTTCAACACGGTCCCGCAATCCCTCGACGAGTCGGCCAAGATCGACGGCGCCTCGCACGGCCAGATTTTCTTCACCATCATCTTGCGGTTAGTCGCCCCGATCCTGGCCGTCGTGGCGCTGCTTAGCTTCATCGGCACCTTGAACGATTTCGTCATCGCCTCGGTCGTCCTGACCACACCGGACAAGCAAACCTTGGCGGTGGGGCTTTACCAGTACATCTCGCAAAGCTTCTCGGAACGCTGGGGCGTCTTCGCCTCTGGCGCCGTTCTGGCCGCTTTGCCGGTCGTGGCGATCTTCATGGGTTTGCAAAAATACATCGTCTCCGGCCTGACGGCCGGTTCGGTCAAAGGCTGAGGCCGCGATGCCAGCCGCCGCGCCTCCCCTGGCCCACCACGACGGTTCCGCCCTCTACGTCCGGCCCGGCCCGCCGGCTTTGGGGGAGCGGATCCCGGTGCGGGTGAGGGTGTCGAAACGTTCCCCCTACAACGGTGTTGTCTTGCGGGCTATGGCCGACGACGAGCTCTACCTCGACCAGGGCCGGCCGGTGGCCGAAGACGACTGGGAGATTTGGTATGAAGCAACATTGTCAGTACACAACCCAATCACCCGCTACCGTTTCCTGCTGCTGCGCTCGGACGGCCGGGCCTTCGACTGGTTGAACGCGGCCGGCCTCCAAGACTTCGAGACGTCCGACAGCGCCGACTTCAAAATGACGGTCTTCGGCGGCGCCCCGCATTGGAGCGTCGAACGGCCAATTTATCAGGTTTTCCCCGACCGTTTCGCCCGTTCGGCCTCGGCCGACGCCCGGCCGGCTCCGGCTTGGGCGGTCCGCCGGCCTTGGGGGCAGACCCCGATCCCGGGCGGCGACGCTTCGACGTCTGAGTTCTTCGGCGGCGACCTTTTCGGCCTGGCCGAGCATCTCGACCACATCGAGGCTTTGGGGGCCGGCGCCGTCTATCTGACTCCTTTCTTTCCGGCTGGCTCGGTCCACCGTTACAACGCGGTCAGCTTCGACCTGGTCGACCCAGCCCTCGGCGGCAACGAAGCCTTGGCGGCCTTGAGCCGGGCCGTCCACGCCCGCGGCCTGCGCCTGATCGGGGACCTGACGACCAACCACACCGGCTCTGACCACGAGTGGTTCCAGCGCGCCGTCGCCGACCCGGACAGCCCGGAGGCCGCCTTCTACATCTGGCTGCGCCACCCGGACGACTACGTCGGCTGGTGGGATTCGCCGACCTTGCCGAAGCTCAATTGGGCTTCTCAAGAGTTGCGCCGCCGCTATACGACCGGCCCGGATTCCGTCGTCGCCCGCTGGCTCAAGCCTCCGTACGACTTGGACGGCTGGCGTATCGACGTCGCCAACATGACGGGCCGCCACCGCGGCCAAGACCTCGCCCACTCGGTCGCCCGCGACATCCGGGCCACGGTCGAGGCTGTCAAACCGTCGGCCGCCTTGGTGGCCGAGCACATGCACGACGCCAGCCGCGACCTCCAAGGCGACGGCTGGCAAGCCGGCATGAACTACGCCGGTTTCACCCGCCCGCTTTGGACCTGGCTGGCCGACCCGGCCAATGACACGAACTATTTCGGACTGCCACTGTCGGTGCCCCGCCGTGGCGGCCGGCCAACGGCCCGAGCCATGCGGGAGTACGCCGCCCTCCTGCCCTGGCGCGTCGCCGCCGCCATGTGGAACAATCTCGGTTCTCATGACACGATACGTTTCCTCAGCCTGGTCAGCGACCGGGCGGTCATGCGGGCGGGCGCCGCCTTCCTCATGACCTACCTCGGCGTACCCATGATTTTCGCCGGCGACGAATGGGGCGCCACGGGCGTCAACGGCGAGCATGGCCGCGTCACCATGCCCTGGGACGAGCCGGATCGCCAGGACGGCGAAATGTTCGCCGCCTATCAGTCTTTGACCGCCCTCCGCGGGGCCCACCCGGCTCTCGTCGACGGCGGCCTACGCTGGGTCCTGGCCGAAGACGACGCCCTGGCCTACCTGCGGGAAAGCGCCGACGAAATCTTACTTGTCCTAGTGGCTCGGACCGACTGGCCCGGGGCCGTCCTCGACCCCTCGCTGCTGCGGGGCCGCCGCCCGACGCTTCTCCACGGTCCCGCCGACCTGATCCGTTCTGAGGCCGGCTACGCCTTCCCCAGCTGTGGGCCGGCGGCTTTCATCTGGCAACTCAGCTGACCCTAGGGAAACCGTCGGCCGCCAACGGCGCCGACGCCCCGGGAAGGCCTGAAGCCGACTGGCTGCTCGGCAGCGCGAACACTCGACCACTTGCGCCGCCGACGCGTTCGCCGGCGCTCTTGCTGACCGGGCCGGCGAACGCAGGCGAAGTCACAAGAGAGGACGGACCATGACCACCTGGTCGCGGTCGGGGCCGACGCCGAGGCCGGAAATCCGGACGCCGACCAGCTCCTCGAGCCGGCGGACGTAGCGTTGGCAGGCGGGTGGCAAATCCTCGAAACGGCGGACCCCGGAAATGTCCTCCGACCAGCCCTCCAGATGTTCGTAGACCGGTTTGGCATGATGAAGCTCGGTTTGGGTCATGGGCATGACCGGGCAGCGGCGGCCGTCGATGTCGTAGGCCACGATAACTGGGATCTTCGGCCAGCCGGTCAAGACGTCGAGCTTGGTCAAAAACAGGTCTGTCAAGGCGTTGCAGGTAGCAGCCTGTTCGACCAGCAGGGCGTCGAACCAGCCGCAACGGCGCGGCCGGCCTGTCGTCGTGCCGTATTCCCCGCCCGTCTCACGCAGCCTCTGGCCCGTCTCGTCGGTCAGCTCGCCGGGGAAGGGGCCCTCCCCGACACGGGTCGTGTAGGCCTTGGCGATGCCGATGACACGGTCGAGCCGGGTCGGGCCGACGCCGGAACCGGTGCAGGCGCCGGCGGCGATGGGGTTGGACGAGGTGACATACGGGTAGGTGCCGAAGTCGACGTCCAGATGGTGGGCTTGAGCCCCCTCAAACAAGACGGTTTGGCCGCGGTCGAGGGCTTCGTTGAGGACGCGGGAAACGTCGGCCACCAGGGGCCGGACACGGTCGGCGTAGGCGAGCAGATGGTCAGACACCTCGTCGGCCGACAAGGCCGGGCGGTTGTAGACGCGGACCAGCAACTGGTTCTTCTGCTCTAAGGCGACGGCCACCTTTTGGCGCAGAATCGACTCGTCCAGCAGGTCTTGAACCCGCAAACCGATGCGGCTGGCCTTGTCGGCGTAGGCGGGGCCGACGCCGCGGCCGGTGGTGCCGATCCGGCGCTTGCCCAAAAAACGCTCGGTGACCCGGTCGATGGTGCGGTGATAAGGGGCGATGAGGTGGGCGTTGGCGCTGATGAGGAGGCGGTCGACGGCGACGCCGCGGGCCGCCAAAGCGTCAAGCTCCTCAAACAAAACTTCAAGGTCGATGACGACGCCGTTGCCGAGGACCGGCCGGGCCCGGCGGCTGAGGATGCCTGAGGGCAGCAGGTGGAGGGCGTAACGTTCGCCGCCGACCTGGACCGTATGGCCGGCGTTGTTGCCGCCGGAATAGCGGACGACAAAATCGACTTTGTCGCCTAGCTGGTCTGTGGCCTTGCCTTTGCCTTCGTCGCCCCACTGGGTTCCGACAACTACGACACCGGGCATGGGCTCCCCTCTCGATCCTGCAAGGACCCGCCTTAGGGCCTCTGGCAGTCTAGCCGCGCGGCCCTGCGAGCGGCTGACCCGAGCGAAAACGCCCGCCTTAGGCGATGCTTGGCCCCGGCTCTGGGAGCGCTCCCAAAAACGGGCTACAGTCTTCTTGACACCGCCTTCAGAGAGGAAGCCATGCCCATCCTCGAGCCCTACGTCCCCGATCCCAAGCGCTACGACGGCCGGATGCCCTACCGCCGCCTCGGCCGCTCCGGGCTTAGCCTGCCCGCCATCTCCCTCGGCCTTTGGCATAACTTCGGCGACGACGTGCCGTTCGACCGCCAGCGGGCTGTCTTGCGCCGCGCCTTCGACCTCGGCCTGACCCATTTCGACCTGGCCAACAATTACGGCCCGCCCTACGGCGCCGCCGAAGAGAACTTCGGCCGCCACCTGAGGCAATCTTTCCAGCCCTACCGAGACGAACTCGTCATCAGCACGAAAGCCGGCTGGGACATGTGGCCAGGCCCCTACGGCGACCTCGGCTCTCGCAAATATCTCTTGGCGTCGCTGGACCAGTCGCTGGGGCGGCTGGGGCTCGACCACGTCGACATCTTCTACCACCACCGTTTCGACCCGGACACCCCGCTGGAGGAGACGGCCCGGGCGCTCGACACGGCCGTCCGCTCAGGCCGCGCCCTCTACGCCGGCATCTCGTCTTACTCCGCCCAGCGCAGCCGTCAGATGGCGGCCCTGATGGATGACTTGGGCACGCCGCTGCTGATACACCAACCGTCGTATTCGCTCCTCAACCGTTGGATCGAACCCGACCTGCGCGACGCCGTCGGGGAACTCGGCCTCGGCTGCATCGCCTTTTCGCCGCTGGCCCAAGGGATGCTGACGGACAAATACCTAGGCGGCATCCCGGCCGGCTCCCGCGCCAGCCAAGGCAAATCCTTGTCCCCCGACCTGTTGACGCCGGACGCCCTCGACCGCATCCGCCGCCTCAATGAATTGGCCGCCGGCCGCGGCCAGTCCCTGGCCCAGATGGCCATCGCCTGGGTCCTGCGCGACCCCCGGGTCACCTCCGCCTTGGTCGGAGCCTCCTCCGTCGCCCAGCTCGAAGACAGCCTCGGCGCCCTCCAGAACCTTTCCTTCAGCGACAGCGAACTGTCCCAAATCGACCAGCTGACAAAGCCGGCGGACCTGGAAGCCGGCGTCAACCTCTGGGCGAAGCCGAGCACGGCGTAGGCCAGCCTGGCTGATGTTCGCGATCAGCTTCCCGGGCCGCCTAGGCCCGGCAGAGGACAACTAACAATGCAAACCCACCCACCGTATTCGACATAGGCCCGCTTTCCTTGAAGTTAGCGCCGGAAAGCCTCAGCCGGGGGGATGCGGGCCGCTCGGATGGCGGGGTAGAGGCCGGCCAGGACGCCGATCAGGACGCCACCTGCCGGTGAGAGGAGCAGCAGCCGAAGGTCGAGGATGGGGGTCCAGTCCCGGCCGATGGCGACGGCCACGACGACGATGACGCCGACGGCCGCGCCGATCAGGCCGCCGACGCCGCCGATGACGGCCGACTCGGTCAGGAATTGGGCGCTGATGTGGCGTTGGCGGGCGCCCAGGGCCCGCCGTAGCCCGATCTCGGCCGTCCGCTCCAGCACCGCCACCAAGGTGGTGTTGGCGATGCCGAGCATGCCGATGACGAGCGACACCGCCGCCAGAGCCAAGAACAAAGTGTCGAGGTCGGATTGGACGCGGTCGCGGAGCTGGTGGGGGTCAGGCGGCGGGATGACGGTCAGGGCGGCCGGCTGGTCGGGCCGCAGCGCCACCGCCAGTTGGGCGGCCACGACGGGGGCGGCTCCAAGATCGGTGTCGACGACCATGGTGGCCGCGACCGGCTCGGTCGTGAGGCGCGGCCACAGGGCTTGGGCGGTGGTGGTCGGGATGATGACGGAGGACAGGGTGTCGGCCCGGCGGGCCACGTCGGCGATGACGCCGACGACGGTCAGGGGCACGCCGCCGACGAAGACGACCGGCTGGGAAGCCAGGCGGCCGATCCCCAGCCGCTGGGCGACGGCCGCGCCCAGGACGGCGACGGGGTCGGCTCGCTCCAAGGCCCCGGCGTCGAACAGCCGGCCCTCGGCCAGCTCGGGCCGCAGGGCCGGCAGGTAGCCGGCGCTGGCGGCCAGGACGGGCAGGGAGTACGAGTTGGCGCCGGGCAGCCGGACGCCGCTGACCGACCCGGCCTGGTAGGTGATGTCCTGGACCACCCCGGCGTGGCGGACGCCGGCGATCCGCTCGGCCAGCCGGTCGGACTGGCGGGGGAAGGCCGGACTGGCAGCCGCCCGCTCCTGGGCGCTGACCGGCGTCTCCTCGACCACCACCTCGGTGGCCGCCAGGGCGGTGAACTGTTGGCTGATCTGACCGCTGGCGGTGCCGGTCAGGCCGAGCACGGTGACGACCGTGCCGACGCCCAGGAGCACGCCGAGCATGGTCAGGGCGGTCCGGGCGGGCCGGGCCAGGACGCCG
>JAIRXC010000085.1 GCA_031268515.1 Propionibacteriaceae bacterium | reverse complement strand
GTCGCTGTCGTCCTTTGGTACGCCCGCCATGACAACCCCGCCTGGACCGCCGTCGCGGCGGCGGCTCTCGTCGTCGGCCAGATCATCCCCTACGCCCGCGCCCGCGCCGATTCTCTCGGCCTCGACGGGACGGGCGGTCTGGCGGGCCGGGCCGACCGCATCGCCTTGGTCTGCGTCGGACTTGTTTTGGCGGGCCTCAAGGTGCCTTGGGCGCTGGAGGCGGCCGTCGCCGTCACGGCTGCCTTGGGCGCGGTCACGGTCACCCAGCGTTTGGCCCGGGCCTGGCGGACGCAGGGCCGGGCCCTCCCCGCCGGCAGCCCTGACCCGATTGCCGCCCGTGTCTTACGCCGCCGCCGCGGGGCGCCGCCGGCCCGGCCCGAAACTTGACCGGCGGCCCTGCCTCGCGCCGCCGCGGAGGCGATGGCCCTAAACTGGGCCACGGTCCGACGCTTGGCTTGAGAGCCGCCCGGCCGGGGAGGGCGGCGGACCGGTTTGGCAAGGCTTCAACTCTCGACGGGAAGGATGGCCAATGAAGTGCCCCGCCTGCGGTCGCGATGTCCTCGACCCTGTCAATTTTTGCCCCTACTGCGGCGCCCGGTTGTCCGCCGCCGCGGCCGAGAGCACGACTCTCATGGCCGTGGACGAGGCGACGACGGTGACCGACGAGCTGACCCCCGACCAGATCCGCGCCATCGAGGCCCTGCCGCCGGGTTCGGCCCTCTTGATCGTCGTCAAGGGCCCCGGCCAAGGCGCCCGCTATCTGATGCGAGACGACCAGGTCATGGCCGGCCGCCAACCCGAAAATGAAATCTTCCTCGACGACGTCACGGTGTCGCGCCACCACGCGCTCTTCACCCGGGCCGGCGACCGCTACGCCGTCTCTGACGCTTCCAGCCTCAACGGCACCTACGTCAACCGGGCTTTGATCGGCGGTCCGGTCGCGCTGCGCAACGGCGACGAGGTCCAGATCGGCAAGTTCCGTCTCGTCTATTTCACCGGGCCGCACGGGACGCGCTGATGGGCCAATCGACCCGGAGCATCGGCCAAGTCCTCTCGTTGGTCAAACCCGAGTTCCCTGATGTCTCCATCTCGAAGATCCGCTACCTCGAATCCGAGGGGTTGCTCTTGCCGGAGCGCGCTCCTTCTGGCTACCGCCGTTACGGCCAGAGCGACATCGACCGCCTCCGCTACGTCCTCAACGCCCAGAAGAACTACTACCTGCCGCTCAAGGTCATCCGCGAGCATCTCGACATGATCGACCGGGGCATCGAGCCGCCGCTGATCGAGCCGGTCGACCCCGCGCCCGCCCCGGCTCCCGTGCCCATCCCGCCGGCCGCCAGCCAGCCGGCCGCCAGCTCGACGCCGCCCCTCAAGCTGACCCGCGCCCAACTCTTGGAAAAAAGCGGTCTGCCGGAGGCGACGCTCGTGGAGCTGGAGCGCCACCAGGTGGTCAAGCTGCGCCACAACTCCGCCCACTACGGCTGGGAAGCTTTGACCGTGGCCATCGTGGCCCGCAAACTCAGCCCCTTCGGACTTGACGCCCGCCACTTGCGGGCCGTCAAGCAATCCGCCGAGCGGGAAGTCAAGATCATCGAAGAGGCCGTCGCCCCTTACATCCGGCATCGCGACGCAGCCAGAAAGGCCACGATCGAGGTGGCGGAGTTCATCCTCCACGCCCACGCCGCTCTGATGCAGACAGCCCTGGATAACTGAACGGTTTTGCCTGGCGGCAGACCCCCGTTGGCCGTGGCGAAACTGTCAAGGTCTCCTTGCAGGCGGGGCTGGAGCTTTCCTTGAGACTCTGGTTTTTCGGTGATTCGCCTTGTCAGGGCGTGGTTGAGGTGGTCGCTCAGGGCGCGGCAGCGAGCTTTGGGAGGGGTTTGGAGTGTCATGATTGACCGGTCGGGGCGCGCCCTTTAGCGTGCTAGCGCCACGGGGGATCGCCCCGACACCGCGACGAGAGAGCCAGGCCGACAATGGTGGTCCACAGCCAGTCCGACGCCCAACAAGGTGTCCTTTTCGAGGGTGATTACGCCCCGGTGCCCACCACCTTCGGCTTCCGGGGGCCGGCCGCCTGCCAAGCTGTGGGCATCACCTACCGCCAACTCGACTATTGGGCCCGCACCGGCCTCGTCGTGCCCGAGATCCGCGACGCCACCGGTTCTGGCACGCAGCGGCTCTACAGCTTCCGCGACCTCCTCTTGCTCCGCGTCGTCAAGCGCCTCCTCGACGCCGGCATCTCCCTCCAGCAGATCCGCGCCGCCGTCGACCATCTACGGGACCGCGGCGTCGAGAACCTCAGCGAGGTCACTCTCTTGTCGGACGGCTCGTCGATCTTCGAATGCACCTCCGACAATGAGGTCCTCGACCTCCTCAAGGGCAGCCAGGCCATGTTCGCGATCCCCCTTGGAACCCTTTGGCGGGATCTCGAAGGGACGCTGGTCGAACTGCCGCAGCGGTCGCCTTGGGCGGAGCCGCAATCAGAACGGGTCGACGAGTTGGCCGCCCGCCGTGCCCGCCGGGCCGGCTGAGGTCTCCGCGCGGCCCTCTCCTGAAGCCGGCGGCCCTCTGCCTGCCGTGGCGTCAACCCCCGGCGCGGCTGGCGGCAGGCGGAGCTGGCTGCTGAACCGTGGGCCGTCCGGGTCACCCCCCGGAGCGGCGGGCGCCAGCCTCGGAGGCCGGCTGCGGGCCCTGTGGCAGCGTTGTTCCAACTGGCGTGAGACCGCCCACCTCCTACGGGCGGCCGCCCGTTTCCAGGAACGCCTCGGGCCTGAATCCGGGGCCGCCATGGCGTATTTCTCCCTTCTCGTTCTTTTTCCCACCCTCATGATCGCGTGCGCCGTCCTCGGTTTCGTCATCACGGTCTTGCGGCCCGAGTGGTTAGACGGCGTCCGAGGCTGGTTGGGCGAGGTCGTCAACGATCTCGGTTTGACAAGCCAGATCATGGCTTCCTTGACTGGGGTGCTCGGCGACTGGCGGTCTCTTGGGGCCGTCGCCTTGGCCCTCGGCCTCTACTCGGGGGCCAATTGGCTGGGGCATCTGCGGCGGTCCCTCGACGCTGTCGCCCGTCCGCCGGCGACGCCGTGGCGCCCGGACAAGAAACCTGGCTACTTTGTCGGCCTGCTCCGTGACGCCGGTTGGTTTTTTGTCATCGCGGCTCTCATCCTCACCACCGTGACGGCGGCTTTGGCGGCGGACCTCGGGCGGGCCGCCGGGATTTCATCCGGCTTGCTCCGCCTGGCCGGACCGGCCGCTTCCCTCGTCTTCGGCTGGGTCTTGTTCTACGCCGTCCTCCGCGGTCTGCCGGCCTGCCGGCCGCCGCGCCGGCTAGCCCGTTGGGGGGCGCTGCTGGGCACGGTCGGACTATGGGCCTTCCACGCCGGCGCGTCTTTCATCCTCCGGGCTTTTGCCCGTAACACGACAGCGGTCATGTTCGGCCCAGCCATAGTGCTGTTGTTCGTCCTCAACCTCATCGGCCAGTTCGTCCTCTTCGTCGCGGCCTGGGCGGCCACGGCGTCCGGGCCGCCAAGCGACGAGGCGTCCGGCGATTCCGAGGCGGCCGATGGTCCCGGTGCCCCCGATGGTCCCGGGGCGTCCGGCGGTCCCGCGGCGAGCGATGGTTCGGAGGCGGCCGGCGGTCCTGCGGCGCGCGGCAATCCGGTTGGCGGGTCGGCCTGAGCCGGCGCTTTGCGGCGGCCAAGGGCCCGTTGGACGCTGAACCGCAGATTCGTTCAAAACGGTCGGCGGCCCGCGGCTGCCAAGGCCTCAGCCCCTAAGCACGAGGCTGCTGAGAGCGGTTGACAGCGTCCCGCGGCTGCCATGGGCTAGGCGTGGGTATTTTGCCGAGTTCCTTCACCACGACGGCGTTCCGCGGCTGCCAGGGCCCCAGCGGGCATGTCAGCGGCGGGCTAACGCCAAGCAGCGTTCCGCGGCTGTCGCGCTCGGCCTGTGCCTTCGGCGTCCCCCCGTTGTCAGGGCACGAAGAAGACAGGGGAAGTAGGACGGCCGTAGGGAATCGGCAGGGGCCCGGTCAGCCGATCTCAAGCGTCCGGGGTCAGCCGATCTCAAGCATCCGGGGTCAGCCGATCTCAAGCATCCGGGGTCA
>JAIRXC010000190.1 GCA_031268515.1 Propionibacteriaceae bacterium | reverse complement strand
CGTCGAAGCCGGAGCCGTGGCGGCCTACGGCGTCTCGGTGGAGACCGCCGCCCAGGCGCTCGCGGCCATCGCCCGGCCCCATGTCGCGACCATCCAGATCATCCTCAACGTCTTCCGGCGCAAACCCCTGGACGAAGTCCTGCCGGCGGCGGCCGCGGCCGGCGTCGGCGTCATCGCCCGGGTGCCCCTCGCCTCCGGCCTGTTGAGTGGGAAATACGACCGGTCGACCGTCTTCGCGCCGACCGACCACCGGACCTACAACCGCCACGGTGAGGCCTTCGACATCGGTGAGACCTTCTCCGGACTGCCCTTCGAGGTCGGCGTCGAGGCCGCGGCCGAGGCGGCCCGAATCGCCGCCGCCCGCCCGCAACCCGTCGCCACGGCCTCCCTCGCCTTGCGTTGGATCCTCGACCAACCCGGTGTCACCACGGTCATCCCCGGCGCCCGTGACAGCTCCCAAGCCCGGGCCAACGCGGCCGCAGCCGACCTGTCGCCGCTCACAGGAGACGAACAGGCAGCTCTCAAGGACATCTACGACCGCTACGCCAAGGAATTAGTAGAACAACGCTGGTGACACAGCGCCGCCTCCTCGGCGAGGCGCCGCGCCCGCGACACGGTCTCTGAATCTTCGGCGGCCCAGGCCAGCCCATGTTTTCGCATTCGCTTTCGCTGTTTGCGGCCTCGCTTTGAGCCTACGCCTCATCCCCCGCCGTTTTCAGCCGGCGTCATTTTCGGACAGCGTCACCGCTGACGCGGGAATTCAGCGGCAGACGTGGGAATTTGGCGTCAGGCGGCTCACCCAGGCTGGCCGACACGGTGGATATAGACCGTGTTCGTCTTCCCCGTGATGCCCATGGGGATGCCGTAGACACAGGCGATCCGTTCGCCTTTGACCGCCAAACCCTCTCGCAGGAGGATCTCGTCCATCTCGTCGATCATCGGCTCCAGCTCGGAGGTCTTCGAGATAAAAGTCCTAAGGCCCCAAACCAAGCCCAACTCGCGTCGCGTCCGTTCGCTCGGCGTCGAACAAAGGACAGGGATCTTAGTCCGCAAACGGGCCAGCCGGCGGGCCGTGTCGCCGGACCGCGAGAAAGCCACGATGTAGCGCACGTCGAGCTTCTTCGCCATCTCGGCGGCCCCCCAGGCCACGACCCCCGAGGTCGTGTGGGGATCCCAGTCGATGGTGTCGATTTGGGAAAAACCGTGTTCCTCGACGGCCCGGATGATCCGGTCCATGGCCTGGACGGCGTCGATGGGATACGCGCCGACGCTCGTCTCCCCCGACAACATGACAGCATCAGAACCATCGAGCACGGCATGGGCCACGTCGGAAGCCTCGGCCCGCGTCGGCCGGGGGGCCGAAATCATGGATTCCAACATCTGAGTTGCCACAATGACTGGTTTGGCCCAACGCCGGGCCGCCGTGATGATGCGTTTTTGAACAAGCGGCACTTCTTCGAACGGCAGCTCCACACCGAGGTCGCCGCGGGCGACCATGAAAGCGTCGAAAGCGTCGATGATGGCGTCGAGGTTGTCGACCGCCTGGGGTTTTTCAATCTTCGCGATGACCGGGACGCGGCGGCCGACCTCGTCCATGATGGCGCGGACGGCGTCGATGTCGCTGGCGGTGCGGACAAAAGACAAGGCGACGAGGTCGACTCCTTGGCGCAGGGCCCAGCGTAGGTCATCGGCGTCTTTGTCTGACAAGGCGGGCACGGAAACGGGAACACCGGGCAGGTTGATGCCCTTGTGGTCGGAGACGGGGCCACCCGTGACAACTTCGCAGACGATGTCGCGACAGGTCACCTCGACGGCCCGCAGTTCGACCCGCCCGTCGTCGATGAGAATCGTCTCGCCCGGCTTGACGTCGCCGGGCAGTTTCTTGAAAGTCGTGGAAGCCCGGGTCCCGTCGCCGGGCACATCGTCGACCGTGATGGTGAAACGGTCCCCCGCTTGCAGCGTCACGGGGCCGGCGGGAAAAACGCCGAGACGTATTTTGGGCCCCTGGAGATCGGCGAAAACGGTGATGGGGCGTCCGACCCGTTCAGCGGCCTGACGCACCTGGGCCAGCCGGACACCATGCTCGGTGTGGCTGCCATGGCTCATGTTGAGGCGGGCGACGTCCATGCCTGCTTCAACTAGTTCAACGATCCGCTCGACGCCATCGACGGCGGGTCCGAGCGTGCAGACAATCTTCGCTCTACGCATGGCCACACCCTAGCGCTTAGGCGCCTCGTCGGTGGCTTGGGCTGGGCCTCGCCGGCTCAAGGCTGCGGCAACGTTCAGCGCGGCGGCCGGCCCGGCCCCGTGGGAGCGCCCAGACCGCTTCGGACCCCCTCTAAAGCCTCGTTCAGGTCCGGTGGATAGGGCGAGGTGAAACGCATGGCCTCGCGGCTGACCGGATGGGTGAAAGCAAGCTCGACGGCGTGGAGCCATTGCCGCTCAAGGCCGAGGCGGGCGGCCAGACGAGGGTCGGCGCCATAGAGGAGATCGCCGGCGCAAGGATGGCGGACGGCGGCCAGATGGACTCGGATCTGATGGGTCCGCCCGGTTTCCAAATGAACCTCGAGCAAAGTGGCGGCGGCGAAGGTCTCCAAGGTCTCGTAATGCGTGACGCTGGGGCGCCCGGCCGCCGTCACCGCCATCTTCCAGCCGGGGCCCTTGTGGTGGCCGATGGGCGCGTC
>JAIRXC010000123.1 GCA_031268515.1 Propionibacteriaceae bacterium | reverse complement strand
CCGGCCGGGGCGCCCGCGTCGATGTCTGGCGTCTGGCCGACAAGGTCCACCCGGGCGGTTGGGCGGCTCTCCTGGAGGCGGGCGGCCGGCCCCTCGGCGCTTCGGCCGCCCAAGCGGCTCTGGCCGAGGCGGATCTTGTCCTCGACGCGGTTTTCGGCCTCGGCGCGCGGCCGGGGCTGCCGCCGGCGGCCGCCGCCTTCGCGGCCGCCTGCCAAGCCGCCGGAACCCCTGTCGTCTCAGCCGATCTGCCGTCCGGACTGGCCGCCGACGCCGCCCGGCCGGCCGGGCTGAGCTTCCAAGCCGCCGTGACCGTCAGCTTTGGGGCTTGGAAACCTTGTCACGAGCTGGAGCCGGCCCGCAGCCGTTGCGGCGCCCGCCGCCTCGTCGACATCGGCCTGACCCTGCCGCCGCCCGCCTTCGCGGCCGTCGAACTGGCCGACCTGGCCGCTCGTTGGCCCTGGCCCGGACCTGGCTCCGACAAATATTCCCGTGGCGCCGTCGGCCTCGACACCGGCTCAACCGACTATCCCGGGGCCGCCGTCCTCAGCGTCCTCGGAGCGGTCTACGCGGGGGCTGGCCTCGTGCGCTACGCGGGCCCGGCCCGGGCTGCTGTCCTGGCCGCCGCTCCCAACGTCATCTGCCCGCCGCCGGCGCCGGCGGCCGGCCTGTCTCCCTTCCGCCTGCCGCGATCTGGTTGGCCGCAATCCGATCTGCCGCAGTCTGATCTGCCGGAGTCAACTTTGCCAACAGAGTTGTCACAATCCAACCTGCCGCAGTCGGATTTGCAAAATGAGTTATCGCAATCTGATCTGTCACGGTCGGATTTGCCGCTTGGTCTGCCGCGGCTAGGTTTGCCGCCGGCCGGCCAAGCTCCAGTCGGCCAAGCTGCAGCCGGCCAAGCTCCAACTGGCCAAGCTCCAACTGGCCAAGCTGCAGCTGGCCAGGCTTCAGCTGGCCAGGCTGCAGCCGGGTCGGTGGCGGGCCGTGTCCAAGCTTGGGTGGCCGGTTCTGGCTGGGGAAGCCGGCCGGACGGGCCGGCCCGCTTGGCCGAGTTGGCCGCCCAGGGCCAGCCGCTGGTCGTGGACGCCGAGGCGATCTGGTGTTTCGGCGAGTCAACGCGCCGCCGACACGCCGGCCGCGCCGCCGCTTCCGGCCGGTCGGCTCCTCGTAACGCCGCCGCCCCTGGCCAACCGCTTTTCCCTGTTGCCGCCGCCCCTGGCTCGCTGGTTTCCCCTGTTGCCGCCTCCTCTGGCCCGCCGGTTTCTCCGGCTTCCCCGGCCGCCTCTGAACCGTCCTTTCCCGCTCCCGCTTGGCCGCCGGTCCTCCTCACCCCCCACGCGGGCGAACTGGCTCGGTTGCTCGGCCGGACGCGCCAATGGGTCGAAGCCGAACCGGCCGCCGCCGTCCAAACCGCTGTCCAGCAAACCGGGGCGACGGTCCTCCTCAAGGGGGCGACGCAATACGTGGCCACGCCCGGCGACCCCGTCACGTATCTGTGCTTTCCCGGCCCGGCCTGGACCGCCCAAGCCGGCTCGGGCGATGTCCTGGCCGGCATTTGCGGCGCCCTCTTGGCCGCCGGCCTGCCGCCGCTGTGGGCCGCTCTCCTCGGCGGTTCGGTCCAAGCTTTGGCAGCCGTCCGCAACCCCGGACCCTATCCGCCTCAGGACTTGGCCCGCCGCCTGCCCACGGTCATCGCCTCCCTACGCCCTTGACCGGTTGAGCAGATGGCAGGCGCCGTTTCCGCCGCCGCCTCGGCACGGGTCATCGCCTCCCTACGCCCTTGACCGGTTGAGTCTCCTTGACCGGCTGAACCGGCGAGCAAAAGCCAAGGCAGACGCGCCCGGCCGCTTGCCACTACGACGGCAAGTTTAGTTCCAGGTGACGGATTCGCTTATATTGTCCAGACGTGTTGTGGTCAGGACGGCAGGCACGGTTCCGGGGAGCTAACTGGGCCAGGTTGACGCGACATAGGGCTATGGCACGGCAGGGTTTCGCGTTACCGGTCAGGCGGCCGTCGGCGCGGCTTAGGCGGCGTTTCAGCGGGGGTCGATTTCCAGGCCGCGGCTCGACCAGGGGCGCATGGCCGCCCGATAGTGGCCGAGGAGTTGGTCGCCGAGGTTCTCCCAGGTGCGGTCGGCTGTGAAGGCGCGGGCCGCCTGTCCCATTTGACGGCGCAATTCCGGCTGCTCGGCCAGGCGGCGCACCTGCTCTCGTAGCTGGTCGAGCCGGCCTGGCTCGTAAAGGAAGCCGCGTTCGCCTGGCTTGACAAGGTCGACCGGGCCGCCGCGGGCGGGCGCGACGACGGGCAGGCCGGAGGCCAAGGCTTCTTGGATGGCTTGGCCGAAAGTCTCCAACTCGCCGGGGTGGACGAAGATGTCCAAGCTGGCGAGGATCCGGGCCAGATCATCGCCGTCGCGGCGGCCGAGGAACAAAGCCTTCGGCAAGGCGGCCTCCAGATCGGCCCGGCTGGGGCCGTCGCCGACGATGACGAGCCGGAGGCCGTCGAGGTCCCGTAGGACGGCCAAATCGGCGACCTGTTTCTCCGGCGCCAGGCGGCCCATCGAGCCCACGACAACCTGGCCGGCGGGCGCCCATTCGCCGTGGAGGGCAAGATCTCGTTTAGCCGGATCGAAACGCGCCGTGTCAACGCCGCGGCCCCAGACGGCGACCCGCGGCACCCCGTGGGCGGCCAGTTGGTCGCGGGCGTACGTTGAGGGAACGAGAGTAGTTGTTGCCAGGGAGTGGATGTCCCGCACCCGGGCCCAAGCCCGGGCCTCAAGGAAACCGAGGCCGTAACGGCCGGTGTAGGAGGGGATGTCCGTCTGGTAAATCGCAACGGTCGGCAAGGTCAGACGGGCGGCGGCCAGGAGGGCGTTGTGGCCGATGAGGAAAGGCGAGGCGACGTGGACGACATCGGGAGCCCAGTCGGCCAGGAGGCGTTCGAGGACGAAGCTGGGGACGAGGCCGAGGCGGATGTCGGTGTAGAGGGGGAAGCTGACAGCGCTGACCGTCATGACCTCGAAGCCGGCGCAGGTCTTTGGCACGTCGACGTCGTCGGGAGCCACGATGATTGCTTCGTGCCCGCGCCGACGCAGGTGTTCGGCCACTCGGAGGACAGAGTTCGTCACACCGTTGACCTGAGGCAGGAAACTTTCGGTTATGACGGCGACACGCACGCAGCCAGCATACGGAGGCCGCCATCGTGCGGCGGCGGGCCTGGCCGTCGTGGCGACCGGCTGAGTCTGAGCTTGGCTGGTCCTGCCGCCTGGGCTGACCGTCGGCTTGCTCGGATGACGCGGGGAGGCTGGGCCGAGAAGGGACGGCGGCGGACCGCGGTTGGTAATCTGGCCTTCGCCGTACGGCCGTCCGGGCCGCTGGCTGGAGCGCATCGGAGTCGGTTATGGGTGAGTTTGAGGCCGACTCAGCCGTGCCGCGGCGCCTCCGGATACCGACCGCCGCCGCCATGGACCGCCTTGGCCGCCGCTTGGCCAAACTCCTGCGGGCCGGCGACCTCGTCCTCCTTGACGGCGAGTTGGGGGCAGGCAAGACAGCGCTGACTCAAGGCATCGGGGCGGGCCTTGAGGTCAAAGGCCCGGTCATCTCTCCGACCTTCGTCTTGGCCCGCGTCCACCCGTCGCGGCAAGGCGGCCCCGCCCTCGTCCACGTGGACGCCTACCGCCTGTCCGACGCTGCCGAAATCGACGACCTCGACCTGGAGGCGTCGATGAGCGCGGCGGTGACGGTTGTCGAATGGGGCCAAGGCCTAGCCGAGCATCTGGCTTCCGACCGCCTGGACATCCTCATCGAACGCTCAGGCGATCCGGCCGACGAAACCCGCTGGGTGACTCTGCGGCCGGCTGGCCGCCGCTGGGCGGGGTCAGACCTGGCCGCCCTCGGCGACGGGTTTTCCCAAACTGCCGCCAAGGCCTTGGCCGCCGTCAACGGTTCGCCGGCAGCCGCCGGCGACCACGATGGCCGACCGCCTGGGCAAGGCGGCCAAGCCGCGGCGGCCAGCGGTTCGCCGGAAGTCGCCGCGACCGCGGCCAGCCGGCGGGCCGGTTCGGGCCGCCAGGCCGGAAGGACCGCTCATGGCTGAAACAGTTATTTTAGGCATCGACACGGCCGCCGGCGTCAGCGTCGGTTTGGCCGTTGACGGCCGGGTCGTCGCCCGGCGTTGGCTAGACGATTCGCGGCGGCACGTCGAAAGCCTCCTGCCTTTGTTGGCCGATCTGTTGGCTGAGTCAAACCGGCGGGCCGCCGATCTGACGGGGCTGGCCGTCGGCATGGGCCCTGGCCCCTTCACCGGTTTGCGTGTCGGCATTGTCGCGGCCGAGACCTTGGCGGCCGTCTGCGGCGTTCCGTTGCGCCATGTTTGCAGTCTCGACGTCCTGGCTTGTTCCGCGGCGGAGCAGGCTTTGGCCGCCGGCGAGTTCATCGCCAGCCTCGACGCCCGCCGCCGGGAACTCTATTGGGCCCGCTACGACGCCGCCGGCCGCCGTTTGGAAGGCCCAGTTGTCTCCGCCCCCGCCGCCTTGCCGCCGCTGCCGGTCACAGGACCCGGGGCTCTGCTCTATCCCGAGGCGGGCGCCGGCCCTGCCGCCGGTCTGACCGCTCTGTTGGCGGCTACGGCCGGACAGCCCTCTTTGCCTGCGGACGCCCCATCTGCCGACAGCAAGCCGCCGGTCGGGAACGTCCCCTGTGCCCTAGCCGAGGAGCGGCTTCATTTCGCGGACAGCCTGTCCGGGGAAACGCGGCCGCCGACGGTTGCGGCCACGCCTACGATCGACGCCGTCTTGGCCGCTCCCGGCCTGATCCGGGTTGACGCCGGGTTGTTGGCCGCCCGCGTCGGCCAGTGGTCCGAGGCTGGCCGGGAACCCTTGTACTTGCGCCGTCCCGACGCCGCCTTGCCGGCGGCCCGCAAATCAGTTCTGCCGAGCCGGCGGCCGCGATGAGCCAAATGAGCTGTCCGCCGGCGCCCGCAAACCCCGGCGCCGCCGCGGCCGCCACTGCCTTGGCAGTTGCCGTCGAAGCGGCGACGGCGTCTGACCTCGGTCCTATCGCGGATCTTGAAGCGGCTGCTTTCCCCGTCGGCGGGTGGTCCGCTGACTCCTGGCAAGCCGAGATCGGCCAGGCCGGCCACGTCGTCTACGTCGGCCGCGGCTCGGACGGCCGTCTTGTCGCCGTGGCAGCGGCTTCGGCTGTCGGCGACACGGCCGACCTGCTCCGCCTCATCGTCCGGTCGGACCGCCGCCGTCAAGGTTTGGGCGTGGCGCTGGCCGGCGCCGCTTTGACCTGGGCCGCCAGCCAGGGGGCTGAGCGAGTTTTGCTGGAAGTCTCAGCCGCCAACACCGCCGCCTTGAGCCTCTACCGCCGCTTGGGTTTCCGCCAGATCAACCGCCGCGCCGGCTATTACGGGCCCGGCGACGACGCCCTGGTCTTGGCGCGGCCCCTTGGCCTTCCGGCGGCGCCCTCGGCGCCAGCGCCGTCGGACCTACCGCTGGCCCGGGTCTTCTCCTCTGGTTCCCGGTTGTCTGGTTTGCAGCACCCTGCCACGGCGGGGCGAGGCCGTGTCCCGGCGCCCTTGAGGAGGCGACATGTCTGAACCGCTGGTCCTCGGCATAGAAACAAGTTGTGACGAGACTGGGGTCGGAATCGTCCGGGGCCGCCAACTGCTGGCCAACGAGGTCGCCAGTTCCATGGCCGAGCACGCCCGCTTCGGCGGCGTGGTGCCCGAGATCGCCTCCCGCGCCCATCTCCACGCCATCTTGCCGACCCTGGACCGCGCCCTCGCCGCCGCCCAGATCGACCTCGGCCAGGTCGACGCCATCGCTGTCACCGCCGGCCCCGGCCTGGTCGGCGCCTTGGCCGTCGGCTTGTCCGCCGCCAAAGCCCTGGCCTTCGCCCTCGGCAAACCCTTCTATGGCGTCAACCATCTTGTCGGCCACGTCGGCGTCGACCTTCTCGAGCACGGCCCGCTGCCCAGCCCGGCTCTCGCCCTCCTCGTCTCCGGCGGCCATACGAACATCCTCCGTGTGGACGACCTGGCGACCCGGGTCAGCCAGATCGGCGGGGCCATCGACGACGCCGCCGGGGAGGCCTACGACAAGGTCGCCCGGTTGCTTGGCTTGCCCTATCCTGGCGGCCCCGTCATCGACGCCGCCGCCCAGCACGGCGACCCAACCTCCATTGCCTTCCCCCGGGGGCTGACGGCCCGCCACGATTTGGCTCGCCACCGCTTCGACTTCTCCTTCTCCGGCCTCAAAACATCAGTTGCCCGTTGGGTCGAGCAGCGCCAGCTCGACGGCCAGCCGATCCCGCTCGACGATGTCGCGGCCAGTTTCCAGGAGGCCGTGGCGGACGTCCTGACCGGCAAAGCCTTGGACGCCTGCCGCCACTTCGGCGTCGGCACGCTCCTGCTAGGCGGCGGCGTGGCGGCCAACTCGCGTCTTAGGACCTTGCTGGCCGAACGCTGCGCCGCCGCCGGCGTCGAGTTGCGCCGGCCCAGCCCCGCTCTTTGCACGGACAACGGCGCTATGATCGCGGCGGTCGGCGTTGAACTCGTCCGAGCCGGTGTCGCTCCGTCAGCCTTCGACATCGGCGCCGACTCGGGGCTGCCCGTCGAGGAGGTGTCCGTATGAGTTCGCGCTTGACCGCGCCAGCGGCCGAAACGGCTGAAACCGCCGCCCGGCGGCCCGGCGGCCCTGTCGCGGCGACCTTGGCCGACAACGCCGCCGAGGCCGGCAGACCAGACGGAGCTCTGGCCGGTCCCTACCGGCCCGTTTTGGCGACCTTGGCCTACGCCGTCGACCAAGAGCGGGGCAAGGTCCTGCTCATCTTCAAGGACTCGGACCGGGGCGACACCGAGCTGACGAAATACAACGGCGTCGGCGGCAAACTCGAACCGGGTGAGAACGTCGTGGCTGGGATGCGACGGGAGTTCACGGAGGAAACCGGCCTCGAAGCGGTCCGCCACCGGCTGCGCGGCACCGTCTCCTGGCCTGGTTTCGGCCCCGGCGGCGAGAGCTGGTTCGGTTTCATCTTCCGCGTTGACGCCTGGTCCGGCGAACTCCTCAAACGGACCCGCGAGGGCCGCCTCGAGTGGCTCGACCTCGACCGTCTCGTCAACCTTGACCTGCCCCTGTGGCCCGGCGACCGCTACTTCCTGCCTCTCGTCTTCGACCCGGCCGTCGCCATGTTCCACGGCGTTTTGCCCTACGAGGGGGGCCAGCCGGTGGGCTGGGACGTCGAGGTCATCCCCGCCTGACCGGCGCCGCCGGTTTCGCTAGCCTCGCCTGCATGGATGTCGCAACCGCTCGCTGGCTCGTTTCGGCGGCGGCCCAGCCTTGGTTGACGCTGGCCGCCGCTGAGGCCGATCCTGCCGCTCTGGCCGCCGCCGCCCGCTTTCGCCGCGACTTGGCCCCCGAACAGGCCGCCGCTGTTCTTAGCCAAATCACCTTGCGACGGCGGGCCCGGGCCAAGCTCGGCTCTTTGGCCGACAGCTTTTTCCTGACCCGGGACGGCTTGGAGCAAGCCACCCGCCCTGACGTCGCCAATTGGCGGGCCGACCGATTGCGCCGAGCGGGAGTGACAGGGCTGACTGACGCTGCCGCCGGCCTCGGTTTCGACGCGGTCGCCGCTGTGGCCGCCGGGATCGCCGTCAGGGCGGTCGAGCGCGACCCTGTGACAGCGGTCTTCCTGGCCGCCAACCTGGCCCAGGCGAGCGCTGCCCAGCCCGGCTTGGCTGGGCGGCACGAGGTGTTGGCCGGCGCCGCCGAGGATTTGGTCGACCCCCGCCGCGACGCCGCCGACCTTCCACAAGCTATATTTGTTGACCCTAGCCGTCGGACGGCGCAAGGGCGGAGTTGGCGGCTGGATGACCTTTCGCCCGCCTGGGCCTGGCTCGAGCAGGTGTTCTCAGCCAGCCGGGGTCCCGTCGTCGTCAAACTCGGCCCCGGCGCTCCGCGCAGCCAGATTCCCGCTTCTGCCGAGGCGATCTGGGTCAGCCAGGCCGGCGACCTGGTTGAGTTGAGCCTTTGGCTTTGGCCCGGCCAACCGTCGCCCGGCCCGGTTTCTGGCGTGATCGCCGCGGCTATCCCGGCGCCAACCGCCGCCTTGGCCCAGCCAGCAGCAACTCCGGGCCGGCTGTCTGCGATTTCGGCCCAACCAGCGGATGTCCCGATTCGGCTCTCAGCCGTCTCGGTTCGGCCGGCGGCGGCTCCAGCTCAACTCGCAGCGGTCCCGGACCGGCCGGCCGCGGCTCTAACCCAGCCCGTAGCGGTCCCGGACCAGCCGGCCGCGGCTCTGGACCAAGCGGCAACGCCTCCGGCCAAGCTGCCCCCGGCTGCCGTTGTGACGGCGGCGGCTTTGCCGGTCCAACTAACCGGCGGCCCGGCCCTGTCGGCCGCCGTGGGGACGCCGGGCTGGTCGGCGCTCATCTTGCCGGCCGGCTGCCGCCTGGCCCGAGGGGCCCCGCCACCGTTGCCTGGCCCTCTCGCCGCCTACCTTTGGGAGCCTGACCCCGCCGTCATCCGAGCCGACGCGGTCGGCGCGCTGGCCCGGCTCCTTGGCGCCCGCCCTCTGGCCGACCAGATCGCCTACCTGACCGGCGGCCGAGCCGCTTTGACTCCCTACGCCACAGCCTTCGAGGTCCTCGGCCGCCTGCCTTTCTCCGACAAAGCGGTCCGGGCCTGGATCAGGCAGCAGGGGATCGCCGCCTTGGAGGTCAAGACCCGCGGCCTAGGCCTCGACCCGGCCGTCTGGCGTCGCCGCCTCGGCCTTGGCGGCGGACGGGCCCAGGCCACGGTCGTCTGCGCCCCAACCGTCGACGGCGCCGCTGTCATCATCGTCCGCCGGCGAAAAGACTTGGCCGCCCGGCCGCCGGAGCCGCTGCCGGTTTGAGCCTCCGTCCGGCTGGACTGTCGCCGGTTTGAGCCCGCGGCCGACTGGGTTTCCGGCTGTCTGGCCAGCCTGGCCGGCTGAGCGGCCGGCTGTCTGACTGGCCTGGCCGGCTGGGTGTCCTACGCTGGCCGGGCGCTCCGGCCGCCTTGAGCCTTCTGGCCGGCGGGCCGGGCGGCGACACGGTTAGCACTCGGTTTGCCGGAGTGCTAAGGCGGGTATAGATTCTGCCTTAGCACTCTCCAAGCGAGTGTGCCAAGGCTGCCGATGGCACCGCGACGGCATCGCAGCTCGACTGACATCTGACGAACACCCGTGGCCACAAGGCCACTAACGACAAGTGAAAGGGGTCTTTTTCGTGGCAACCACGATTAAGCCGCTCGAGGACCGGGTCCTCGTCCAGCCTTTGGAAGCCGAGCAGGTCACCGCCTCCGGCTTGGTCATCCCGGACACCGCCAAGGAGAAGCCGCAAGAAGGCAAGGTCATCGCGACCGGGCCTGGTCGGACCGACGACTCCGGCAAGCGCATTCCGCTCGATGTCGCCGAGGGCGACACCGTCATCTTCTCGAAGTACGGCGGCACCGAGGTCAAGTACAACGGCAATGATTACCTCCTCCTCAACGCGCGCGACATCCTCGCCGTCATCGTGAAGTGAGGACAGCCAATGCCTAAAATCCTTCAGTTCGACGAGGAAGCCCGCCGCTCCCTGGAGCGGGGCGTCGACATCCTCGCCAACACCGTGAAGGTGACGCTCGGCCCCAAGGGACGCTATGTCGTCCTGGACAAGAAGTGGGGCGCGCCGACCATCACGAACGACGGTGTCACGGTGGCCAAGGAGATCGACTTGGCCGACCCGTACGAAAACCTCGGCGCCCAGCTCGCCAAAGAGGTCGCGACGAAGACCAACGACGTGGCCGGCGACGGCACGACGACGGCCACCGTCTTGGCCCAGGCCATGGTCCACGAGGGGCTGCGCGCCGTCGCCTCCGACGCCAACCCGGTCGGCCTGAAGGCCGGCATCGAGAAGGCCGTCGCCGCTGTCACCGCTGAACTGGGCCGCCTCAGCCGGGCCGTCGAGACGACCGCCGACATGGCCAACGTGGCGACCATTTCCAGCCGCGACCCCGAAATCGGCCAGCTCATCGCTGACGCTTTCGACAAGGTCGGCAAGGACGGCGTCATAACGGTCGACGAATCGCAGACCTTCGGGACAGAACTCGAGTTCACCGAAGGCATGCAGTTCGACAAGGGCTACATCTCGCCTTACTTCGTCACCGACACCGACCGTATGGAGGCCGTCTTCGACGACCCCTACATCCTCATCAACTCCGGCAAAATCTCGTCCATGAACGACTTGTTGCCGCTGTTGGAGAAGGTCATCGGCGTCGGCGGCTCGCTGTTCATCGTGGCCGAGGATGTCGACGGCGAGGCCATGAGCACGCTCGTCGTCAACAAGCTCAAGGGCACCTTCAAGTCGGTCGCCGTCAAGGCTCCGGCCTTTGGCGACCGCCGCAAGGCCATGCTCGAAGACATCGCCATCTTGACCGGCGGCCAGGTCGTCGCCCCCGAGGTCGGCCTCAAGCTCGACCAGGTCGGCTTGGAGGTTTTGGGCCGGGCCCGCCGGATCGTCGTCACGAAAGATGACACGACGGTTGTTGATGGGGCTGGTTCGGCCGCGGACGTGGCGGCCCGGGTCGCCCAGTTGCGGGCCGAGATCGAGCGGACCGATTCGGATTGGGACCGTGAGAAGCTGCAAGAGCGGGTCGCCAAGCTGGCCGGCGGCGTCTGCGTCATCAAGGTCGGCGCGGCCACTGAGGTCGAGCTGAAGGAGAAGAAGCACCGCATCGAGGATGCCGTCTCAGCCACCCGCGCGGCCATCGAGGAAGGCATCGTGGCCGGCGGCGGTTCTGCCCTCGTCCACGCCGCCAAGGTCCTCGACGGCGGCCTCGGCCTGTCCGGCGACGAGCTGTTCGGCGTCGAGATCGTGGCCCGGTCGGCGGTTGAGCCGCTGCGCTGGATCGCCGAGAACGGCGGCGAGCCGGGCTACGTCATCGTGGCCAAGGTCAAGGAATTGACCGCCGGCCAGGGCTACAACGCCGCCACCGGCGTCTACGGCGACCTCGTCGCCCAGGGCGTCATCGACCCGGTCAAGGTGACCCGGTCGGCTCTGGCCAACGCCGCCTCCATCGCCGCGCTCCTCCTCACGACGGAAACGCTCGTGGTCGAGAAGCCGGCCGAAGAGGACGACGACAAGGACCATACGCACTGAATCTGGCTCGGCCAGGATTGCCAGAAGGCCCGTTCTCCCCAGGGGGACGGGCCTTCTGGCGCGTTCTGGGGCAAGTCGGCGGGCGCCGCGAAAGGCAAATGGCTGTGGCGATCTTAGCCAGCGAGTGTGAGGGCAGTCTTGCCATGGTGCTAGAAACCGTGATGTGTGGGACGTAGGCTTTCTGTGAAGACGTCAAGGACGAGCCCCAGCCGGGCGGTCTTTTGCATAAGCGACATGTGCATGACATAATTAGGTTATGCCGGTGAAGTTCTTGGCTGAAGCTGACAAACACAAAGTGCCGCGGCGGTCGTCCTTGTACGTGGTTCTGACTGCTCGGCCGCAAGCTATCACAACTAACAGAGGCAAGTCAGGAACGCTGTTTGTCGGCAAAGACGACCGTGGTGTCGAACTTGAGGTCATCACGGTCGGCGCCGGCCCCCGTGAAACGATCATCCACTCGATGCCTGTCAACTACAGGCATAAGGAGGACTCATGAAGCCGCGGATGACGCCAGCCCAGGCGCTTGCCGCGCTGGACTCGCTGACAGATGCAGATTTCGAGACCGTCACGCCAGATCAGGCCGGGGTCACCGCCGCTGAGGCCGAAGATCTGGTCATGGCGGCCCACAAGGCGATGGGCCGTCCATCGCTGACCGGGCCGGGCCGGCGGTCACCGCAACTCACGCTACGTCTGCCCGCGAGCGTCAATGACCAGTTGACGGCCCTGGCCGCCCGCCAGGGCCGGCGGCGCTCCGACATCGTCCGCGAGGCTATCGACCGGTATCTAGCCGCTTGACCTCATCTGACAAGAATCGGTTTGGCGGCGACGGCTTTTGCCGAAGGGATGACTAGTCGACGAGCTTGGCTAATCGATAACCGCCGTTGTCGGTGTCGCCGGGGCCGCCGTAGATCGTTTGGTAGTCCGTTCCGGGGTAGTGGTTTTCGGCCCAGTCGCTGGGGTCGCCGGGGTCGACGTTCCAGCCTCCTCCAATCGTGTCGAGGAGGAGGTAGTCGACTGGCTGGTCGGGCAGAGAAGAAATCCAATATGTCGTGGTCCGGGCTGGCAGCCGGATGATGAGTCCGGCGTCTGTGGCGATGGTCGAACCGTCGGCGATGAGGGCGAGGACGGCGTGGGCTTGCCGGTCGCGGTCCGACTTGGCCCAGGATTTGGGGTCGGCCAATTCGTGGAAGGGAAATTGGCTGGTCAGGAGGAGGGCGAAGACGAGTGACAAGGCGGGGGCGAGGCGGCTGTAGCGGCGGACAGCGGGGGAGGGGGAGCGGCGCAGGCGGCGCAGCCCGTCGATTCCGGCTGCGAAGATGATCGGCATGAGGACGAGCGAGTTGTGCCAGCCTGTGCCCCAGAGGCCTTCGACGGGGGAGCTGAAGCGCCATAGCAGCGTTGGCAGCGCCAGGAGGGCGTAGCGGGAAACGACGCAGGCGCCTACGACGAGGCCGGCCAGCAAGACCGAAGTGGTGACTTTTGTTTGGTTGGTGAAGAAGCTGAAGACGAGGTCGGGCAGGCGCTGGAGGACGGCGGCGACGGCGTTGCCACCGGTCGCTTGGCCGTCAGAGTTCTCCAGGCGGCCCCAGTAATCCCACTGGCCGGCGGGGTTGAAGGCGGGGATGACGACCACAAGGATGACAGCCATGGCCGCTATTCCGACGGCTGCGACGACGGCTCCGAGCCTGGCTTCGCGTTTGGCGTCGGCCAGCTGCCCGGGGTCCGCCGGCGGCGCGGGCTTGGCGGCCCGGATGACGGTGTCGCCTTCGCCGAGGATCGCCGGTTGTCCAGCCGGCTGCCGCTGTCGCCGCCGGCCTTGGGCGAACATTAAAAGACCGATTGCCGCCGTCGTCAGTCCCAGGTCCTCTTTGACGCCGAGCAGAAGGAGGGCGAATGTGGCCGTGGCCGTCCAACGGCTGGCCAAGAGGCTGGTCAAGGCGAAGGCCAATAAAGGCACGGCCAGGCAATATTCGTGGAACTCGACCGACAAGCCTGACTGGAAACCCCAGGCCAGGGCGTAGGCGGCGCCGAGCAAGAGGGCCGGGGCCGGGCCGAGGAAACGCTTGGCGGCCAACGTGACAGGCAGGATCGACAAGGCGAGGAGGAAGCACTGGGCCAGGAGCAAGGTGACAGGCGTCGGCCAGAGGCGGTAGAAGGGGGCCAGAACCGCCAGGAGAGGGGAGAAGTGGTCGCCTAGCTGGTTGAATCCAGGCCCCTTGATGTCGACAATCGGGGCGCCGAGGTGGGCGTAGCCTTTGACGGCCTGCTCAAAGATGGCCAGGTCCCAAGAAGCCGAGGCCAGGCGATGCCAGCGCTGCAAAGTGAAGGTGACGTAGAGGACGAGGCCGCCGCCAGTTATCGCCCAAGCCGGCTGCCACAGCCAAGCTGGCCGCCGGGCCCGCGTCAACCGCCGGGCTTTTTCATCCACTTTAGCCACGGCCTTAGATTGGCAGACGCCGTCGGGCGCTCAGACTTGTCGCCATAATAGCTGGCCGCTTCGTTCAGATGGCGTTGTCAAGAAGTTCTTTGAGCTTGCTGGCCGGGCTGCTGGCAGAACCGAGTTCGGTGGTGATGTTTTCGCCGTTGAGGGCGTACACCGGGGTGGTTTGAGAACCTGCCTGGGCCATGCCTCTAGATCCCTCGTCGTCGGTGTCTTGGACGAATTGGCCTGTGGCCCTGGTGTCATAGCAGGTTTGGAAGGCCGTGAGGTCGTCGCCGCTGATCCCGATCCCGGCGGGAATGGTGTCACGCAAGAGGCTGTCGCTGTAACCGGGTCCCTCATCAGATGGTTGATTATCGTAAACGGCGTCGTAATAGGCGAGGTATTTGCCGGCGAAATCAGCGCAGGCCGCCCCTACGGCCGATCGCGTCGAGGAATTTGGGTTGCCATCGGTGTTGAGCCGGTCAAGGAACGTCATCTGGTGGATGATGATATTGACCGTGCCTGCTTCGATGTAGTCATCGATGACATCGCCTAAAGCGTCGTGATAGGACTTGCAGCCAGGGCACTGGAAATCCGAAAAGATATCAAGGGTCGGAGCCGACGACGACACGTTCGGGGTCAAGCTGATGGCATTTTTGTCAGCTGTGGCGCTGGGCGGGATGTCGGAGCCGCCGGTCTTCGAGCCGTTGACGCCCCAGATCGTCAAGGCGACGACAACGGCGATTACGAGAAGGCCGCCAGCGGCGCCAAAGATGCGGAGCTGGCGTTGCTTCTTGGCTTGCGCCAAACGTTGGGCTTCTAGTTCGGCCCGCCGGCTCCGGGCGGCTTGGCTGCGGTTGGCCATGATTGTTCCCCTGTGGTAGATCGCGTCAGATGCTGCTGAACGATTATGTCAGTCCTGCCCCGGCGGTCCAATCGGCCCGCCGCTTTTCGGCGCCAAAGCCGGGCGCAGGCCTTCAGGACTGGGCGGTCTGGCCTGGGCGGTCTGGCTTGTCCGGCCCTGAAGGCTGAGCGCTGACTGCGCTTTCAGGCGGCTGCCCGCCTTTGCCGGCCGCTAGGCCAGCGGGGCCGGCAAAGGCGCCCGGTCAGATGACCGCGTCCAACGCCGCCTGCAGCGAGGACGGATCGTTCGGGTCGAGGTTGAGCTGGACGCCGTCGAGCATGTACGTAGGCGTGCCCTTGACGCCGGCTTGCTGGGCCATCGCGTTCGTGTAGACGACGAAGTCACGAGCCGAGCCGGAGTCGTAGCACTGCTGGAAACTCGTCAGGGCGTTCCCGCTGAGGCCGGCCTGGGCCGGCAACTGGTCGCGCAGCAGCTCGTCTGTGAAACCGTCGCCTTCAGTGTCGGGCTGGTTGGCGTAGACGAGGTCGTGGTAAGCGTCGTAGACGCCGGCGAAATCAGCGCAGACGGCCCCCATGGCGGCGCGGGTAGACGATTCGGCTGTGGCCGAGGCGGGGTCATTTCTCTGGTCGAGGAAGTTCATCGTGTGGTATTCGACGCGGACATTGTTTTGGGCGATGGCTTGGCGGACGGTGGGGCTGAAAACCGAGTCGAAGTAGGCGCACCAGGGGCATTGGTAGTCCTGGTAGACGACGAGGAGCGGCGCGCTGGCCGGAGCGGCGTTGGCCTTGATGCCGGACAGGTCGGCCACGGCGTTGGGCGGTATGACCGTCGGGCGGGCTGCTCCCGCCGGCGCGGCTGTCTCGGCCGGCCCGGATGTCTCGACGGCAGGCGTACTGGCCGAAGCCGATGGCACGTCCCCGGCGCTGTCCGAGACCGGTTGGAGCCAGCCGCGGAGGGCGTAGCCGAGGCCGCCGCCGATGATGAGGGCCGCCACTGCCGCGGCGGCTCTGAGGCCGCTGGCGGATCCGGCGGCGGAGCGCGGCGGCGGGGCCGCTTCGGTCGGTTCGGCAGAGG
>JAIRXC010000109.1 GCA_031268515.1 Propionibacteriaceae bacterium | reverse complement strand
CTGCTGACTTGGGCCCGGCCCGCCGCCCGCTACCCTTGAAGCAGCGCAGGCCGCCCCGTCGAGGCGGTTGCCTTTGATGAGGGAGGACCTCGAGTGAGCCAGGACCGAGCGACAGCTGTCAAACCGCGCCACCGCGGACGCGCCCTCATCCCGACCGTCCTCATCGTCATTGCCTTGGCCTGGCTTTACGCCGTTTTCACGGACGTTTGGACAGACCATTTGTGGTACGACGCGTTGGGTTTCAACAAGGTCTTCACAACTCAATTGTTCACGAAAATCGGTTTGGCCATCGGTTTCGGCCTCGTTTTAGGCGCTGTCGTCGCCTTGGCCATCTGGCTCGTCCTCGCCTTCCAGTCGCCTGAGCCAGCGCCTCGCTCAGTCCAGGCCTACCGCGAGCTTTTGAACGGCCACCGCCGCCTCGTCGTCATCGTCCCCGCTCTCGCCTTCGCCGTCTTTGGCGCGTTAAACGGCGCCACCCAGGTGTCAACCTTCCTCGGTTGGGCCAACAAGACTCCATTCGGCACGTCCGACGCCCGCTTCGGGCTGGACATCAGCTTCTTCGTCTTCGACTACCCCTGGTACCGCCAGCTTGTGTCTTTCGCCCTCGTCGCCGTGGGCGTCGCGGCCGCCTTGGCCGCTCTCGGCCACTTCATGCTGGGCAGCCTGATGGCCCCGTCCCGTTCCGGCGGCCGCGTCACCCGCCGCGCCGCCCACCGCCACATCGCCATCACCTTGGCGGTTTTCTTTGTTTTGTACGGCCTCTCGAAGCTGCTCGACCGTTTCGGCCAGCTCCTCCAATCAGGCGACCTCCTCGACGGCCTCACTTACACCGGCGACCACGCCAACCTCAACGCCAACCTCATCATCGCCGTCATCGCCTTCTTGACGGCTGGCCTGTTCGCGTTTTCCTGCTGGAAGCCGGGCTGGCGGCTGCCGGTCACATCAGTCGTCCTAATGGTTGTCGCTTCTCTCATCGTCGGCGTCGTCTATCCCATGATCGTCCAGTCATTCCAGGTCAACCCGACGCGGGCCGACAAAGAGCGCTCCTACGTCGAGATGAACATCGCGGCGACGCGGGCGGCCTACGGCATCGACGAGGTCGAGGTGACAGATTATTCGGCCACGACGACCGTCGCCGCCGGCCAGCTCAAATCCGACGCCGCCGCCTTGCCCGGCATCCGGTTGATCGACCCGGCCATGGTGCCGACGACCTTCGAGCAACTCCAGCAGGTGCGCGGCTTCTATTCCTTCGCCAACGTCCTCGACGTCGACCGCTACACGATCAACGGCAAGGAGACCGACGTCGTCATCGCCGCCCGCGAACTCGACCACGCCGGCCTCCAGAACCAGGACTGGATCAACCTCCACACCGTCTACACCCACGGTTTCGGCCTCGTCGCCGCGTACGGCAACCGCCGTCAAAGCGACGGCGAGCCGGACTGGCTGGCCCGCGACATCCCGACCGTAGGCGAGTTGACAGCTGAGCAGCCGCGCGTTTACTTCGGCGAGGACGCCGACACCTACGCCATCGTCGGGCGGACTGAGGGCCAAGCCCCAGTCGAGTTTGACACTCCGGCCGGCGGCGAGACGAGCGGCGGCCAGTACAACGTCTACGACGGCACGGCTGGCGTGTCGATCGGCAACTTGTTCAACCGCCTCCTTTACGCCACCCGCTTCGCTTCGATGAACCTTCTCTTGTCGGACCGGGTCAACGCCAATTCGCAGATCCTCTACAACCGGACGCCCCGCGAACGGGTCCGGCTGGTCGCCCCCTGGCTGACCGTCGACTCCGACGCCTACCCAGCCATCGTCGACGGCCGCATCGTTTGGATCGTGGACGCCTACACGACGAGCCAGCACTACCCGAACTCGCGCCTCACTTCGATCCAGCAGGCGACCTCGGACACGCGGACCAATTCCAACCTGTCCGCCTTGCGGCCAACCGACCAGGTCAACTACATCCGCAACTCGGTCAAGGCCATCGTGGACGCCTACACGGGCGAGGTCACCCTCTACGCCTGGGATGACAAGGACCCGCTGCTGCAAACCTGGATGAAGGCCTATCCCGGCACCGTCGAGCCGCGGTCGGCCATTTCCGCCGAGCTGATGGAGCACCTTCGCTACCCCTCGGACCTCTTCAAGATCCAGCGCGACGTCCTGGGCCGCTACCACATGACCGACCCTCTTAACTGGTTCAGCCAATCCGACCTTTGGACGATTCCGAACGATCCGGTCAAGAGTTCGTCAGCGGGCGGGACGAAGGAGCCGAGTTACTATCTGTCGATCAAATGGCCAGAGAGCGAAGCGGCTGGGGCCGCCGTCCCCGGCGATGAGACGCCGTTGTTCTCGTTGACCAGCGTCTACACGCCGTTCAACCGCGAGAACCTGGCCGCCTACATGTCGGTCGTAGCCGAGGCGACAAGCCCGGACTACGGCCGTATCCGCATCTTGCGGATGTCGGACACCCAGCAGATCGAAGGGCCGGGACAGGCTTTCAACTCGATCACAGGCAACGAGCAGGTGGCGTCGTTGCTTAGGCCTTACCTCAACCAAGGTTCGTCCAGCGCCCTCTACGGCAACCTCTTGACCATCCCCTTGGGCGGCGGCCTGCTCTACGTCGAGCCGATCTACACCCAACGCGAAGGCACCAATGGGTCTTTCCCGGTGTTGCGTTATGTCGTCGTCCGCTTCGGCAACCACATCGGCATCTCGGAAACCCTCCAAGGCGCCCTCGACCAGGTCTTCTCCGGCGACGCCGGGGCGGACACCGGCGAGCAAGCGGTCAGCGGCGAAACCTCGGAAACCCCGTCCGAGACAACTGATCCATCGGCACCGGCCGCCACGGCGGAGGAGAAAACCAAAACCAACCTGGCTGAAGCTGAACGCCAGTTCCAAGCCGCCGAGGCGGCCCTTAAAGCAGGCGACTTGGCAGGTTACCAGTCCGCCAATGAGAAAGCCGAGGCGGCCGTCCGGGCGGCCCTGGAGGCTATGGGAGCCGAGATCCCAGCTGATTGCGGCGAGGGCCAACATCTCGATGCGACGACGAACCTGTGCGTGCCAGACTAAAGGCCTGCTTGCTAACTCGTCGGGCAGCAGCCTTGAAGGCTTGCCATACGGCAACTGGGATTAATCATCCTGGTTTCGGCAGCGCTGAGCCTTTGGTCTGGGAGTTGGCCGCCGCCGACAACGGTCAGCCAAAACAGCGCTGAGCTTCCGGAGCGGGAGCTGGCCGCCCCGTCAGGGCGCCTCTTGAGGAGGTGGCCTACGCCGCCGGGGGCATCGCGAAAAGGCCAAGGCCCGCGACAACGATGGTTCTGGGGTCAAGGCCGGGCCGGTTTCACAATTGCGGCAGCGGCTCTGGGGTCAAGGCGAGCGGGCCGGCCAACTGATCGCCGTCGCCTAAGACGACTAGGCTCATTTGGTCTGGGTCAATGAACGTCCGCCAGGCCGCTTCGGCTTCGGCCGCCGTGACCTGGGCCAAAGCCTCTAGTTCGGCTTCGGCTGTCTGAGGGTCGAGGCCATGGCTGGCCAGGCCGGCGCCGTGGCCTGTGACCGCGTCGGCGGTCGAGAAGCTAAGCGGGGCGACGCCGGTTAAAAAGCCGACGGCGTCTCGCCGTTCAGCTTCGCTGAAGCCGCCAGCTTCCAAGGCCAGCAGACCCAATGATTCTTCGATCAAGGGGACGGCGGTGGCCGTTTGGGTCGAGGTCGCCAAACAGATCCAGCCGCCTTGGCGGAGAGCGTGGGGGGTCACTGAGACGTCGTAGGTCCAGCCGCGCTCCTCCCGCAGGGCTTGGTTGAGGCGGCTGGCGAAACCGCCGCCCATGATGACAGAGGCGACTTGGAAGGCCGGCCAGAGCGGGTCGCGGCGGTCGGGACCCCAGGTCCCAAGGCGTATGTCAGCTTGGACGGCGCCAGGGCGGTGGATGAGGCGGCGGCGGCGGGCGGCGGGCCAAGCCGGTTCATGGCTGGTTGGGATGACAGAGTGCTCCCAGCTTCCGAAGGCGGCTTCGGCGGCCTCCTGGACGGCGCTGGCGGGAAGATCGCCGGCGACGATCAAAGTGGCGGCGCCAGGTCCGTAGCAGCGGGCGTGGAAAGCCTGGACGTCGGCAGCCTGGATGGCGGCGACGCTGGCCCGTCCGCCGCCGCTCAAGCGGGCTGACCGGTGGGCCGGATCGAGGACGGTCGAGCGCAGCAGCCAGTTGGCCAAGCGGCCGGCTGACGTCCGCAATTGGCCGAGTTCGGCCAACCGCTGCGCTGTCAGGCGGGCGACTTCAGCCGGGGCGAACTGGGGAGCCGAGGCGGCCTCAGCCAACAAAGCCAAGGCGGCGGCGAACCAGGGGGCAGGCGCTTCGACTAGGCCGATGGAGGCCGCGGTCGTGGCCCAAC
>JAIRXC010000030.1 GCA_031268515.1 Propionibacteriaceae bacterium | reverse complement strand
CGACCGGCCGTGCCGGCTGGTCCTTTCGGCTTGGCTGTCAGCTCGGCTTAGCCTTCAGAGCCGTCGTCTTGGGCCGTCGGGCCGGGTGTGTAGGCCAGTCCTTCGACCATGATCGCTTGGGGCAGGCGGAGCAGGGCGGGGCCGGGGACGATGAGCTTGGCGCTGCGGTTGCCGGCGCCGACGCAGACCCAGTCTGTCGCCGTCACTTGGCTGTCCAGCCAGATTGGCCAGTCGGCTGGCAGGCCGATGGGGGTGATGCCGCCGTAGGCCATTTTTGACAGGGTTGTCGCGGTTGCCGCCGGCATGAAGGAGGCTTTGCGGACGTCAAGGCGGCGGCGGACTTCGCCGTTGACGTCGACGCGGCGGTGGGCCAGCGTCAGGCAGCAGGCTTGGCGTTCTTGGCCGGAGCGTCGGCCTGACACCAAGACGGCGTTGGCTGACGCCTCCAGCGGCAGAGCGAGTTTGGCAGCCAAGGTTGCCGTGTCGGCGTCGGCCGGGTCGATGCTGAAAACGAGAGCTTCGGGTATGACGGCGATGGCGGCTGCCACAGGCGGGGCCAGCAGGTCCAGGTTGTCGCGGGCCAAGCTGGCCGCCAAAGCGTCAAACCACATGGCAGCGATGATAAAGCCGCCCCTACGGCCGGCCCGTCGGCGTCGCCGCCTTGGGACGGCTGTGGTTTTGGGAGTCGCCTGACCGTCAGGCGTCGGACCCCGACGGACGGGCCGCGGACGTTTGGGAGCTAGCGCGGGCGACGGTGACGTCTGCCCCGGCGAGTTCGAGTTCGCGGACGATGTCGTCTGGGGTGTCGTCGGCGGTGATGACAGCGTCGAGGTCGGTGATCTGGGCGAAGACGTGGGCGGCGGTCCGGCGGAACTTGTCGGCGGTGGCGAGCAGGACGACTCGGCGGGAGCTGGCCAAGATCGCTTGTTTGACCTGAGCGTCGCCCCAGCGCTCCACGCTTAGCCCGGTGGCGGGGTCGGCCGCGCAGCTGCTGATCAGCGCGATGTCGTAGCGCATGGCCCGCACGGCGTCGGCGGCGCCAGCGCCGATGAAGGCGAGGTCGTCGTGGTCGATGGGGCCGCCGGGCACGATGACCTCGTCCCCTGGCCTCTCGGCTAAGGCGGCGGCGACGTGGAGGGACAGGGCCATCGCGGTGACGCCGGCGCCCGACAGGCGCCGCGCGACGGCGATGGCGGTTGTCCCGTTGTCCAGCAAGACGCAGTCGCCGGGATGGACGGCCAAGACGGCGGCTTGGGCGATGGCCTCTTTTTGGCTGTGGTGGTCGTCGAGGCGCAACGCGAAGGGATAAGAGGAGCCTCGCCTCGCGCTGGCGGCCGCGCCGCCTCGGATACGGCGGATGGCTCCGAGGTCAGCCAGTTCGGCCAGGTCGCGGCGGATCGTGATGGCGGAGGCGCCGGTCAAGTCGGCCAATTCGGAAACCGTGCGCTGACTGGCCGTGACAGCCGTAGTGATCATTTTGAGCCGTTGTGATCGTTGCACTTGATTACCTTAGTCCATAGATTGCGATGCCCGGGCCGGTCGTAGGAAAGGAAAAGCGCGTCAAGCCGGCCGCCCGATGGTTGTTTCGGCGGGCCAGGGCCTATTCTGTCCTCGAACTATGAGCTGGCAGAAGGTCCCAGCGGGAATCCCGCGAGCAGGGCGCCGGCCGGCTCTTCACCATCCACAAAGGGGTACGCATGGCCGACCAGCGGGACATCACCGCACTGCCTGACCTGGCTCGTGGCGCGGGCCGCGTCGGCCCGACCCGGACGCGCATGCCGGTCTACACGGATTTCCTGCCGCCTTGCAATAACGCCTGCCCGGCGGGGGAGAACATCCAGGAGTACCTCCGGCTCGTCAAGGAAGGCCAACCCCGCCAGGCCTGGCTGGAGTTGGTCAAGAACAATCCCTTCCCGGCCATCCACGGCCGCGTCTGCTACCACCCCTGCGAGAATTTTTGCAACAGGGGTTTCTTAGACGAGGCGATCTCGATCCACGGCGTCGAACGCCACCTGGGCGACTTGGCGTTGGCCGAGGGCTGGCAGTTCGAACAGCCTGAAACGGCGACCGGTTTCCGCGTCCTCGTCGTCGGGGCTGGCCCGGCCGGCCTGGCCGCCGCCTACCATTTGGCTCGTCTCGGCCACACCGTCGAGGTCCGCGACGGGGCGCCCGAACCGGGTGGCATGATGCGCTACGGCATCCCCGAATACCGTCTGCCGCGCGAGGTTTTGGACGCCGAGATCGACCGCGTCCGCCGTCTCGGCGTCGTCTTCACCCAGAACGCCGTCGTCAAAGACCTCGTGGCCGACCAGGCCGAGGGACGGTTCGACGCTGTCTTCGTGGCCATCGGCGCGGGTCTGTCCAAGCGGGTCGACATCCCCTCGATGGACGCCTCCCGGCTGGTCGACGCCGTCAGCTTCCTCAAAGACGTCGCCTCTGGCGCCCGGCCCATGGTCGGCCGCCGCGTCGCCGTCTACGGCGGCGGCAACACGGCCATGGACGCGGCCCGGGTCGCCCGCCGGCTGGGGGCCGAGGAATCCATCGTCATCTACCGCCGCACCGAAGCTCAGATGCCCGCTCACGAGGAGGAGCGCGAAGAGGCCAAGCGCGAGGGTGTCGACATGCGCTGGCTGCGGACGATCCAAGAGGTCGATTCCGACGGCGTCAAGGTCGAGATCATGGCTTTGGACGAGAACGGCCGGGCTGTCGGCACGGGCCGCTATGAGACGTTGGAAGCCGACACGGTGATTTTGGCCGTGGGCCAAGAAGCCGATTCCAATTTCCTACGCCGCATCCCCGGCTTGCGCTTCGAGAACGATGTTGTCATTGTCGATCGGGTGACCCTCATGACCGACGTGCCGGGCATCTTCGCCGGCGGCGACGCGGTGCCCTCGGACCGGACTGTCACCGTCGGGGTCGGCCACGGCAAACGGGCCGCCCGCATGATCGACACCTGGCTGTATTCCCGTCAGCCCGCGCCGAAGGCCAAGCACCCGTTGGCGACTTACGACATGCTCCACTTGTGGTATTTCGGTGATCACGACCGCCGCACCCAAAAGGAGCTGGAGGTCGATGAGCGGACGGGTTTCCAGGAGATCGTGCGCGGCCTCGCCCCCGACGAGGCGGTCTACGAGGCCACCCGCTGCCTGTCCTGCGGCAACTGCATTGAGTGCGACGGCTGCCTCGGGGCTTGCCCGGAAGGCGCCGTCATCAAGCTCGGCAAGGGTTTCCGTTACCGCTATGACTATGAGAAATGCACCGGCTGTGCCAGCTGCTACGAACAATGTCCTGTCCACGCCATCGAGATGATTTCGGAGCACTGAACCCATGGCCGCCAAGAACTCCAGCGCCCGAGTCATCATCGACGGCAACGAGGCTGCGGCCTCGGTGGCCTACCGTTGCAACGAGCTGTGCGCCATCTACCCCATCACCCCGAGTTCGACCATGGCCGAGTTGGCCGACGAGTGGTCGGCCAAGCACCAGCCCAATATTTGGGGCCAGATCCCGACCGTCGTCGAGATGCAGTCCGAGGCGGGCGCGGCCGGCGCCATGCACGGCGCCCTCCAAGGCGGGGCCATGTCAACGACCTTCACGGCGTCGCAGGGCTTGCTTCTCATGATCCCGAACATGTACAAGATCGCCGGCGAGTTGACCTCGACCGTCTTCCACGTCGCCGCCCGCGCCTTGGCGGCGCAGGGCTTGTCGATTTTCGGCGACCACCAAGACGTCATGGCTGTGCGCCAAACCGGCTTCGCCCTTCTCAGCTCGGCCTCGGTCCAAGAGGCCCACGATTTCGCCCTCATTTCCCAGGTCGCGACGATGGAAGCGCGCGTGCCGTTCCTTCATTTCTTCGACGGTTTCCGGACCTCGCATGAGATCAACGCCGTCGAGTTGTTGTCGGACGACGACATCCGCAGCCTCATCACGAACGACCTCGTGCGCGAGCACCGGGAACGGGCCTTGACGCCAGAACACCCCTTTATCCGGGGAACGGCCCAAAATCCTGACACTTATTTCCAGTCCCGCGAGTCCGCCAACCCTTATTACACGCGGGTGCCGGGCAACGTGACTGATGTCATGCGTCGTTTCGCCGAGCTGACGGGCCGCCACTACAGCCTTGTCGACTATCACGGCGCCCCCGACGCTGACCGTGTCCTTGTCATCATGGGCTCGGGCGGGCAGACGGCCCGCGCGACGGCCGACCACCTCAACGCCCAAGGCCAGAAGACCGGCGTCCTCCAAATTCGTCTTTACCGTCCTTGGCCCGCCGAAGCCTTCTTGGCCGCCTTGCCGGCCACGGTCCAGCGGATCGCCGTGCTCGACCGCACGAAGGAGCCTGGTTCTAACGGCGAACCTCTCTATCTCGACGTGGCCGCCACCGTGGCGGAGGCTTTCTCCGGCGGCGCTTTGGCAGCCATGCCGAGGGTCATAGGCGGCCGTTACGGCCTGTCGAGCAAGGAGTTCACTCCGGCCATGGCGGTCGGCGTCTTCGACGAGTTGGCCAAGCCGGCGCCGCGGCCCCGTTTCACCGTCGGCATCACGGACGACGTTTCGCTCCTCAGCCTCGATTACGACCCCCACTTGGACATCGAGGACCCTAGGACGGTTCGGGCTGTCTTCCACGGCCTCGGCTCCGACGGCACCGTCGGCGCCAACAAGAACACCATCAAAATCCTTGGCTCGACCGCGCCGGAAGGGAAAACCGAACCTTTCTACGCCCAGGGCTATTTCGTCTACGACTCCAAGAAATCCGGTTCGCGGACGGTTTCCCACCTTCGCTTCGGCCCCGACCCCATTGAGGCTCCTTATCTTGTTTCTAAGGCCGATTTCATCGGCTGCCACCAGTGGTCGATCCTGGAGCGGACCGACGTCTTGACGATGGCCCGCCCCGGCACAACGCTCCTTCTCAACGCCCCCTACGGCCCGGACGAGGTGTTCGCCCAACTGCCAGTTCCGATGCAGCGGAAGATCATCGACTTTAACATCCGGCTTTTCGTCATCGACGCCCTTGAGGTGGCCCGCCAAGCCGGCCTCGGCGGCCGCACCAACACCGTCTTGCAAACCTGTTTCTTTGCGATCTCCGGGGTTTTGCCCAGGGAGGCCGCCGTCGCGGCGGTCAAGAAGGCGATCGAGAAGACTTACGGCAAGAAGTCCCAGGAAATCGTGGAGAAAAACCATACGGCGGTCGATCATGCGTTGGCACATCTGCACGAGGTGGCCGTGCCCGCGCAACCGGTCGGGGAGCGCGGCTACATCCCGCCCGTGCCCGCTTCCGCCCCGGCCTTCGTGACCTCTGTGACGGCCGCGATGTTGCTGGGCCAAGGCGACGACCTGCCCGTGTCGGCGCTGCCGGTCGACGGCTCCTACCCCTCGGGGACGACGCAATACGAGAAGCGCAACGTTTCAGACGTGGTGGCGGTTTGGGACCCGGAGGCCTGCATCCAATGCGGCAACTGCGCCTTTGTCTGCCCGCACGCGGTCCTGCGCGCCAAGCATTACCCGGACGCTGCCCTCGCTGACGCTCCGGCCGGCTTCAAGACGGCCCGGCTCAACGCGGCTGGCCTGCCCGGCGACTCCTACACCCTCCAGGTCTACGCCGAAGACTGCACGGGTTGCGGGTTGTGCTATCAGGCTTGTCCCGTCCGGGTCCTTCGGCAGCCGAACCGGCGGGCTGTCAACCTCAAACCCATGCCCGACAAGTCCGACTCCCGGGCCCAGGTCGCTTTCTTTGAGACTTTGCCTTTCAACGACCGGGCGCGGCTTGATTTCGGCACGGTCCGGGGCACCCAGTTCTTGGAGCCGCTGTTTGAATTCTCCGGGGCTTGCGCCGGCTGTGGTGAGACGCCGTATCTGAAATTGCTCAGCCAATTGTTTGGGGATCGCGCCATCGTCGCCAATGCGACCGGCTGCTCATCGATTTACGGCGGCAATCTGCCGACAACCCCGTGGGCGAAGAACGCCGAGGGCCGCGGCCCGGCTTGGTCGAATTCCCTGTTCGAGGACAACGCCGAATTCGGCCTCGGCTTGCGCCTGGCGGCCGACCTGCAAACCGACCTGGCCAAGGTCCGGCTGGCCGAATTGCGGGAGACCGTCGGCCCGGCGCTCGTGGACGAGGTGCTGCAAGCCCCCCAGCAATATGAGTCCGACATCCGCAAGCAATTCGACCGGATCGGCCGCCTCAAGGAGGCGGTGACCGGCCTTTTGACGAATCCGGAAAAGCGCATCCGGACGCAAGCCAAGGATCTCCTCTATCTGGCCGACCATTTCGTCCGCCGCTCGGTTTGGATCGTCGGCGGCGACGGTTGGGCCTACGACATCGGCTCGTCCGGCGTCGACCATGTTTTGGCTTCCGGGCGTGACATCAACATCCTTGTCATGGACACGGAAGTTTATTCAAACACCGGCGGCCAGGCCTCGAAATCGACCCCGATCGGGGCGGTCGCCAAATTCGCCTCCGCCGGCAAGCGGACGAACAAGAAGGACTTGGCGTTGCAAGCCATCGCCTACGGCAACGTCTACGTGGCCCGTGTCGCCATGGGGGCCGATCCGCAGCAAACTCTCAAGGCTTTCCGCGAGGCCGAGGCCTACCCGGGGCCGTCGCTCATCATCGCCTATTCGCATTGCATCGCCCACGGCATCGACATGCAGAAGGGCCTTGACCAGCAATACCGGGCTGTCAACGCCGGCCACTGGCCGCTCATCCGCTACAACCCGGTCATCCGCTGGGAGGGCGGCAACCCCTTCCTGCTCGATTCGCCGCGGCCCCGCCTCAAGATGACGGATTACATTTACAACGAATTGCGTTACCGGATGCTCCGCAGCTCTAACCCGGAGGAGGCGGTCCGACTTGAGGAATTGGCGCAGCATACGGCCGACCAGCGTTGGGCGCAATACGAGGAGATGGCTTTGCGGTCGGCGAATGATTTCGCGGCCGACGCCACGGAGGACGCCATCCGCGGTGATGGCGCCGAGGCCAAAGTGGTCCATTATCCAACCGGCCCGAACCCCTACGGACGGCGCTGACTTAGAGGCTTATTCATAACTCCCGATCAGCGACTACGGATCAGCCGTTGACTAGGGGCAATAGATGGCATTTACTCCGCGTGGGCCGAGTTATGAATAAGCCTCTTAGGATCGCCGTCGACTGTTTTCCAGACGCCGGTTGAAGAAGGACCGGCGCTGGCGCGAGCACCGCGGGGTTTTAGCCGTGGCTTTCCTCGTGGTACTCCGCTTCCGCGTTGACCGCCCAGACGGCCGACTTGTCTAAGCGGCCGGCCGCGATGGCGTCAACGGCCCGGAAAGCCGTCAGCATCGAATGGTCTTGGTTGTTGTAGCGGTGTTGGCCGTTGCGGCCCAAGAGGAACAAGTTGTCGAAGCGGTCGAGGAATTCCCGCAGCAAGGCGAATTCTGGGTAGGAGCCGAAATAGGCCGGGTAAGCCTTGGGCACCCGTACAACTGTTGTGTCGAGGACCTGGGCGGGGTCGAGCACTCCGATGGCCGCCAGTTCGCCGACCGCGAAGGCGGACAGGTCGGCGTCCGGCATCGTCCAGAGGCTGTCACCCTCGTCGGCGAAATACTCCAGGCCGATCCAGGCCGTCGCTGGGTCGGCGACCAGGGCCGGACTCCAGTTGTGGAAGAACTGCAGGCGGCCCACCTTGACACCTGGCTCTTGGACGTAGATCCAATTGTCTTTGACGGCGCCAGGGCGGCCGCGGCCGTCGGCCAAGGTGAGCGAGCGGGCCAAGACTCCGACGGTGATGAAATCGCGGTAGCACAGGCCGGCGGCCACCCGGGCGGGTTCGGCGGGCACTTTCGTGTCAAGTCCGGCGACGAGGTCGCGCAGCGCCATGGTGGACAAGATGTAGTCGCCGTCCAACCGTTCGCGTTTCCCCGTCGCGGCGTCACGGACGGTCAATCCGGTCACGCGGTCCCCTTCTGTGTGGAGGCGCTCGACCGTCTGTCCCAGCCGGATTTCGCCGCCGGCTTCCCGGATTTTGGCGGCGGCCCGTTCCCACATCGAACCGGGGCCGAGGCGGGGGTAGAGGAAATGTTCGATCAGACTTGTTTCAACCCCTTTGCGTCCGCCGCCGAGGTGGAGCAGGCGGCGGACGGCGTGGGCGACGGCTCCCATGACCGACAGGCCTTTGACGCGCTGGGCCCCCCAGTCGGCGGCGATGGAGGCCACGGGGACGCCCCAGACCTTTTCCGTGTAGTCGCGGAAGAACGTCTCGTAAAGGAGGCGGCCGAAGCGGTTGATGTAGAAATCTTCGAGGTTGCCGACCGGGCGGGGCCGCAGCCGGGCGGCCAGATACGACAACCCCATCCGCGTCACCCTGGCCAAGCCAAGTTTTCTGATGGTGTCGGCGTCGAGCGTGACGGGGTAGTTGAAGAAGGCGCCGCCGTGGTAGATCCGAGACAACCGGTCTCGCACGAGCATCACGTCGCCGTGGTCGGGGTCGGCCCCCGTTTGCGTGAACCAGCGGGTGAACTGGTCGCTGGCCGGCTGCGCTTGCAGGGGCAGCAGCCGTCCCCACCAGGCCATCACCTGGGGGTCTTTGGAAAAGAAGCGGTGGCCGCCGATGTCCATGCGGTTGCCGTCGTGGACGAGGGTGCGGGAGATGCCGCCGATCTCTTGCGACGCCTCCAAGACGATGGGACGGCAGGCGGTCCGCTCGGTCAGCTCCAAGGCGGCCGTCAAGCCGGCCGGCCCAGCTCCGATAATAAGAGCTACTGGTGCATCCGCCATTGTCAGGCCCTTCCTGTCGTCGTCGCGTACGGGTCGTTCTCGGACGGCTCAAGGCTCCGAGCCGGGTTGGCCAGGCAGGCCGCCCCGGTCAACTCGGCGGCTGCGGCTGCGGCTGCGGCTGCGGCGGCGGTTGGCCTGTTGGCCTCGGCGGCATTATCTGTTTTGGCCAGCTTGGCTTGTCCGCCCGTTCCAGCCGGTTCGCCCTTGTGGGTTGCCTCGTCTGTTCTGATCGTCCCGTCTGCTTCGGCCGCTTCGGTTGCTTCGGCCGGCCGGCCTGCCCCATCCGTTTCGGTCGTTCCGTCAAGGGCGGGTTGTCCCGCCGGGTGGGCGTACAAGCGTCGGCGGGCCCCGTAATTCCATAGGTAGACGAGGACGGTGGCGGTGATCTTGGCCGCCCGGTAATCCCAGCCCAGGCAATCGACCTGGAGCCACATGAGAGCTTCCAGCAGACCCAGTCCGACGGCGCCGATGAGGGCGTAGCCGGAGAAGCGGACGGCTCTGGCGGCCACCTTGGGGGCTCCGAAAACGAAGCGTTCGGCCAAGGTGAAATTGACGGCCAAGCCGACCCCGAAGCCAAGGGCCGCGCCGAGCAGATAGTGGAGGCCGAGCAGGCCGACAGCCAGCCGCAGCGTTCCGTAGTCGCAAAGGAAGCTGATGCCGCCGACGACGGCGTAGCGGAAAAATTCACGTGCCGCCGGCGAGCGCAACGCCCAGGCGACGGCCCGCTTCACCGTCGGCCCGCCGGCTGGAAAAACGGGCCTGGCATGTGCGCCACCTTATAAGCAAGCCGGCGCCAGGGCCAGTTACGGCTGGCGATCTCGATCGGCGGCCTGGGCGAGAACCGTTCCTTGGACTGAGCCGTCTGACGTGGCCAAGGCGCAGGCGGCGGCCGGATCGCGGCAGCTATCGATAAATTACTTTATCCCCAGCTTTGGGCGCTCGCTAAGCGAGTCTGCGACATAATGCCGCTTGTGCCTGTGACCAACGTGACCGCGGCGGCCGGAAACTGCGCCGTCGATTTCACGCCTGATGGTTCCGTCATCGACGCTGTCCGGCGGGCCGGGGCGGTCCTCAAGCGGTCTTGGCGTTTCTTGGCCGGGGCTCTCGCCGTCGCCGCCTTGCTGGAATTGACCCTGTTCAACCTGCCGCATTGGAACAGCCTCCAAGCCGGCCCCGAGTGGCGTCCTGGCGCCGCCGACGTCATCCTCCACGACGTGGAAGTCGATCCTGTCAGCGGCGCCTACAAGGCCACGGACAAAAACGCCTCGATCGAACTCGTCAACCTCGACCGGCCCGTCTACTCCCTCTACCTGCGCCCTGTCTTCTTGAACGAGGCGGCGGTCCAGTCGGTCGAGTTGCGCTACGACGACGAGGACTCGACGGGCCGGACGGCCGGATCGGTCCGGCTCATCCGCGATTTCGACCGCAGCGGCTACATCGCCCCGATCTTGATGGGCGACGTCAGCCGCCTTGTCATCCGCTTCAATTCCTCCGACGTCAACGCCGACCTGGCCGAGATCGCAGTCAACAAGGTCATCCCGCTGCGTTTCAATGGACTGCGCGTCGTCTTCGCCGCCGGCCTGGCCGTCGCCTGCCGCTTGTTCGCCAAGGGCCGCCTTTGGCGGGTCCGCCGGCGGCCCGGATCGGCCTCCCAACGCCTCCTCAACACGGCCTCGGTCGCTGGCATGGCCGGCTTCCTGGGGTTGGGCACGGTCTGCACGGACGTTTTCGGGGGAGACCCGGGCGGGGTGTTGCAGGCCTGGCTGACGACAAACGGCCCGGACCACTACAGCCGCCTCGTCGACGCCCTTCTCCAGGGCCAGGTTTCCTTGTTGGAGGCCCCCGATCCGGCTTTGGCGGCCGCCGCCAACCCGTATGACATCGGTTGGCGGGCCGGCGAGGGGTTTTGGTATCTCTTCGACACGGCCTATTACAACGGCAACTACTACATCTACTTCGGCATTGTGCCGGTCCTCCTGCTCTTTTTGCCATTCAAGGTGCTGACCGCCAGTTACCTTGCTCCGCGCGCCGCCGTGTTTTTGTTCGGGGCCATTGCCGCCTTGTTTCTCTACCTATTCTGGAGCCGTTTCGCCGCCCGCTTCCTGCCCAACTTGCCTTACGCCATCTTCCTGGCTGGTGCTTTTTTGTTGTTCGGCGGCTCTCAATTGGCTTTCTTAGCCTGGCAGCCTTCGGACCTGGAGATGCCCATGGCGGCGGGTTTGGCTTTCTCGTTGGCCGGCCTCTGGCTGGCCCTCAAAGCCCTCGACCGGCTCTACGGCCGCACCGCCTACCTCGCCCTGGCCGCTACTTGTCTTGCCTTAGCGGTTGGTTGCCGGCCCACTTTCGTATTCTCGTCGGCGCTCTTCGCCGTCCTTTTTTGGCAAGCCCTGCCGCCGGCCGCCGTCAAGCCGGATGGGAAGTTGGCCGCTGTCGGAGCGCCCAGAAGGTTGGCCGTCTCCCGTTTCGAGTCTTTTTGGCAAGGTTTGGGGGAGGGCTGGAGCCGGCTGTGCGGCCGGTTGGCCGCCAACCCTGGCCGGTTGGCCGCCATCGCCATCCCCTACGCCGTTGTCGCCGCCGGCCTCATGGCCTACAACCAGGTCCGTTTCGGTTCGGTCGTCGATTTCGGCGCCTCCCACCAATTGACGGTGACAAACGTCGGCGCCTTTGCGGACATCAGCTTGCCCGGCCAGATCGCCAAGGCCGGCTATGGCCTCTTCGCCTATCTCTTCAGCCCCCTCGACGTCCAGCCGACCTTCCCCTTCGTGACCGTCCCGACTGGCGCCAACCTCGACGGTTTCCTTGGCTATTACTACGTCTGGAAGCCCATCGGCATGGCTTCCATCCCCGCCTTCTGGGGGATCGCTTTGGCGGTCTGGGCGTGGCCTGAATTACGCCGCCGCCAGCCTCTGGCCGCCCGCCTTGTCGCTGTCGCCCTCGTCATCGCGCCTGTCCTCATGGTCGTCGACGCCGTCGGCGGCGGGCTTCATCCCCGTTACGAGGCCGACTTCGGCTGGCTCGTCGCCTTCTCCGCCCTGGTCTTCCTCGCCGTGGCCAGCCAGGCGTTGGGCCGCTCGGCCGCCTTGCGCGGCCCGGTCCGCACCGCCGTTGCCATTTTGCTGGCCGGCAGCGCTGTCATTTTCTTGTTGATAGGCGTGGTCAGCGATTTCAACTGGTTCGAAGCTCGCAACCCCGCTATTTACTATCGAGTGGTTGATTTCTTTAAACTCTGGTGACCGCCGGCGGCGGTTTTGCCTGGGGTCGGCGGAAAGAGGAGGATCCGCCTTGAAGACTCTGCGAGATAAGCCGCGTCTTTTTTAAAACTGCCGCTGCCCTTTGGGCCGCCGCGCCGGCTTTGGCGGGGCCGGCGGCGGGAGTCTCCCGAGGCCCTTGAGGCCCATTTTTATAGGCTTGTGGCGCGTGGCGGCTGTGGTTAGTATGACCCCATGACGTCTCCGTCCTTCGCACAGCGCCTTCGTAAGGTTACTGCTGTTGTCGCCGCCACGGCTTTGGTCCTGACCTCCGCCATCCTAATCGGGTCGAGCCAGGCTGCTGCCGATCCGCTCCTGAGCGGCGAGGTGGCCATCACCGGCACCCCCGCCGCTGGACGCACCATAACGGCCAATCCGACAGGTTGGGAGCCGAACACGACCTTCACCTTCGAGTGGAGCCGCAGCGGCCAGGAGTACGGGACGACGCGCAACGTCCGGATTCGAGACGACGACCAGGCTGACACGGTCTACCGTGTCACGGTCACCGCCCACAAGGACGGTTTCGACGACGGCCAGGCTCAGGCCTCGGTGACGGTCCAAACCTCGCAGCCGGGCATGCCGACCGATCTGACGGCGGCGACGTCCGGCCGGACCGTCCAGCTGTCCTGGACGGCTCCTGTCAACACCGGCGGCATGCCGCTTTACACCTACAGGGTCCAGTACCGGCCGTCTTCCGGTGGCTCGTGGCAGACCTTCGCCCACGCCGACTCGACCAGCACGAGCCTGACGGTGACTGGCCTGCTCGGTTCGACTGAATACGAGTTCCGCGTCTCCGCCGTCAACACGAACTCGCCCGGCGTCTCAATCCCGACCCGGCCGGTCAGAGCTGTCACGGAGCCGCCGGATCTGCCTGCCATCACCAGCACCCCGGTCGCCGTGGCCGGCTACAACCGGGTCACCTTGAGCTGGCAGCCGCCGGCCAACGCCGCCGCCGCGGCGCCTTTGACTTATTTCATCGAGTGCTATCGCTACAGCGGCAGCGCCTCCCAGAACTCGACCGGCTTCATTTACCGCGAGTGGGTGCCCTGCGTCCCTGACACCGGCCAGTTGACGCCGAACTCGGCCGGCTCGCTCAGTTACATCGTCACGGGGCTGCCCCGCTACTCCTTCAACTTCCGCGTCACGGCCAAGAACTCCGTCGGCGCCGGCCCGGTCTCGGCCCAGTCGAACCGCGTCACCCCGAACGCTTCCCGCCCCTCAGCGCCCCGCAGCGTCACCAACAGCGTCGCTACCGACGGCATGAGCATCACCTTCAACTGGCGTCCGCCGGCCAACCTCTACGGCACCGCACTCGACCACTACGAGTTGCGTTGGTATCAGGGCGGCTCTTATGTCGCCATCCCGGACGCCAACGGCGGCATCGCCGCGCCCAACACGACGACTTACGTCTGGACGGGTTACGAAGACAGCGAGAGCAGCGCCGCCAGCCCGTTGGGGAAGAACTTCTACGTCCGCGTCTACGCCTGCAACGACGAGATCTGCTCGAGCTCGGGCGGGCGCACCCGTGTCCGTCTCGGCACCCCGCGTCCGCCGACGGCCATTCAGACAGCGGCCCACGACAGCCAGGCTTACGCTTCCTGGACCCCCGGCGTCGTCTCCGGCGCCTACGGCCCGACGGCCAACTACGAGGTCCAATACCGAGTCGTCGGTTCCGGCACTTCCGGCTGGACCGAGGCTTCGGCCCAACGCTCCAACAACCCGGCCATCACCATCGCGGGTTTGGCCAACGGCACTGCCTACGAGATCCGCGTCCGCGCGGTCGGCTTCAACAACCGGACCAGCAGCTGGCTGACGACTTCGACCGCGCTCCGGGTGACGCCGACGGCGGGCGCCGGAAGGGCTCTCGACGCTGTCGGCGACCTCGGCGGCGAAGCCGGGGTCGAACGGGTCGCCTTGACTTGGACGGCTCCCGCGCCCAGCGACGACCAGCCGGCCGCGACGGATTACCTGATCGAAAAGTCGACCTCGCCGATCGGGCCCTGGGCCGTTTACAAAGACGGCGTCAGCGCCGAGACGACGGCTGTGGTCAAGAACTTGCGGGCCGGCACGAGCTATTACTTCCGTGTCCAAGCTGTCAACATCAATGGCCTCGGCACGCCCAGCGTGACCGGCCCCTACAGCCCGGAGGAGGCCGCTCCGCCCGGCCCGCCGACGGATCTGCGCGGCCAAGCCTCTGAGAACGCCGTCGAGTTGACTTGGGCCCGTCCGGCCGACGACGGCGGCGCTGTCATCACGGCGTATCCGGTGGAGTACCGCGAGTTCGGCTCGCCCGACTGGCAGCCGGTCGAGGTGGAGGACGAAGAGGACCCAGAGGACGACGAAGGCGACACTGGCGACGACGAGGAAGAGGTCGAAGCCCCGACGAGCTTCCTGCTCACCGGCCTCGACATCGACACCGCCTACGAGTTCCGGGTCGCCGCCCTCAACCACGCCGGCCAGTCTGATTGGACCGAGTCGATCCGCGTCACCACGGGCATCTTGCCCGACATGCCTTCGAACCTCACAGCGGTCGGCCGCTACGAGGCGGTCGGCCTCAGTTGGACGGCCCCGGACTACTCCGGTTCCCAGGCCATCATCGGCTACCAGGTTGAATACCGCCTCCAGGACGCAGACGCCGCAACACCGTGGCAGATCATCTCGACCTTGTCCGACGCCACCGTGGCGACGGTCCGCAACCTTGTCAACGACGTGATGTACGACTTCCGCGTCCGCACCGTCACCTACGTCGGCGTCTCCGAGCCGGCCTTGGCCACGGCGATCCCGGGCGGCCTGCCTCTTTGCGATTCGCCGACTGACCTGAACGGCAAGGCCGGCTACACCTCGGCCAGCTTGAGCTGGACGGCTTCGGCCAACGCCGCCGAATGCGGGCTGGAGGATTACATCGTCGAATACCGCCAGGTCGGCGATCCGACCTGGACCGCTTGGGTCGAGTGGCAGCACGAGCCGTCAACGGAAACGGCCGCTTCGATTGAAGATCTCACGCACAACACTTCCTACGAGTTCCGCGTCTCCGCTTACAACGGCGCCTTGTCTGAGCCGTCGAATGTCCTGCGGCTGACCATCGATGGGACGGTCGATTTCCCCTACGCTCCCGAGGACCCTTGGGCCGAGCCGGAGTACAACGAGGTCGTCTTGCACTGGAGCCCGCCGAGTTGGGATGGCGGTTCGGCCATCATCGATTACGTCATCCAGTTCAAGCAGGCTTCGGCGACGGTCTGGAACGTCTACGAGGACGGCGTTTCCGCCGCCGAGGAAGCGGTCTTGCAACTGGACCCGACAATCGCTTACAACTGCCGTGTTGCGGCCAAGAACGAGCTGGGCCGCGGCGCCTACAGCGACTCCGTCGACTGCCAGTCCTTGGTGCCGCCGACCGTGACTTCGGCTCCGCTGACTTTGACGGCGACGGCCTTAGACAGCGCTGTCAGCTTGGCTTGGCTGCCGCCGTCTGACGATGGCGGCGCCCCGCCGACCAGCTACGTCGTCCAATACCGCGCTAGCGGCGGGGCTTGGACCGAGCAGGCCGTTCCCCAGGCGACGCCGACCAGCGCTGTCGTCTCCGGCCTTGCCAACGGGACGGCCTACGAGTTCCAGGTGGCGGCCGTCAACGAGGCTGGCCGTGGCCCCTGGTCGAACACGGCCACAGCCACCCCGGACGACGGTGTCGTCCCGCCTGTGGCGCCGCCGGCGTCTGTCAGCGCCGACGTCGCCGCCGCCTGCGGCCAGGTCACGCTGACCTGGCAGGCGCCGACGGGCGACGTGGTGGAGGGTTACACGGTTTCCCACAAGCCGTCCGCCGCCGCCGATTGGCAGTCCCAAGACGTCTCCGACACGACGGCTGTGATCGCCGGCTTGGCGGCTGGGTCTTACGATTTCCGCCTGCGGGCCGTCAACCACAAGGGGCTTGGCCCCTGGAGCGAGACGGTCACGGCTTCGGTTGTGGCTTGCCTGACTCCGCCTACGGCGGTTCCGGCGTTGACGGC
>JAIRXC010000006.1 GCA_031268515.1 Propionibacteriaceae bacterium | reverse complement strand
GGCCGTCGCGATGGCGGCGAAGTCGAAGGAACCAGCGTAGGCGAACAGCAAGGCGACCCCGAACAACAACATGGCCGAAGCGGCGACGCCTAGGAGGAAGTACTTCAAGGCGGCTTCCTGGGAGCCGAGGCGGCGGTGGCGGGCCAAAGCGGCCAAGACATACAGCGGCAAGGAGACAATCTCCACGGCGACGAAGAGGACCAGCAGATCGCCCGCGGCAGTCAGCAAAAGCATCCCGGACAAGGAGAACAACGCCAAGGGGAAGACCTCGGTGTGGCTGAGCCCGGCCGCGGCGGCCTCGGCTTCAGCCTTCGAACCGGGGATCGAGGCGGCGGCCGGCGTGAAGGCGCCGCGGCCGCCGTAGACGGCGCGCTCGGCGAACAAAAGCAGCCCGAGCAAACCGAAACCGAGCAGGAGCAGCCAGAACAACTTGGCCGGTCCGTCCAAAAGAATCGAACCGGTGAGGCCGGCCCCGCCGGCCGCGGCGCTCTCGTCCACCAAAGCGGCGGGGCTGTCCCACTGGGCGATCAAAGTGACAATCGCGGCCAGCGGCGCCAAGACGGCCAACCCGACCTGGACCTCATGGCGCCAGGGGCGGGCGACGAAAGCCTCGGCCAAGACCCCCAGGCAGGCCGCGCCGATGACGATTAAGAAGGGCGCCAGCTTGGCGTAGGCGATCGTCGGAGCCGTGAACTCCAGGACTGTCAGCATCTCTACTTGGCTCCCTTCACGACGGGCTCCGGATCGGCGGCGCCCGCGTGCTCGGCCACGATGACGTGGCTGGTTGGCTCAATGACGTGGAGGGCCGGCTGGGGGAAGAAGCCGAGTCCGAGGATGGCGACGAGCAGGGGCACGACGGCAAGGCGCTCCCGGGCCGTCAGGTCGCCCCCGAAGGCGGTTCTGACCTCATCGGACAGCGGACCGGTCATGAGCCGCTGGTAGGCCCAGAGGATGTAGAGGGCGGCGAAAACCGTGCCTAGGGCGGCGACGCCGGCCACCACGGGCCAGCGCGGCCAAGTCCCAGCCATGACCAAGAACTCGGAGACGAAACTCGAGGTCCCAGGCAAGGCGCAGCCCGCCAAGCCGGCCAACAAGGTGAAACCGGCCGCCACGGGGGCGATCTTGACGAGGCCGCCGAAATCCCGGATGTCGGCCGAGCCACGGCGGGCGATGAGATAGCCGACAAGGAGGTAGAGGGCGCCGGTCGACAAGCCGTGGTTGACCATGTAGAAAATCGAGCCGGTCATGGCCGGCGTCGTCAGGGCGAAGATGCCGAGGACCATGAAGCCGAAGTGGCTGATCGACGTGAAAGCGACCAGCCGCATGAGGTTCTTCTGGCCGATGGCGGCGAAAGCCCCGTAAAGGATCGAGACGAGAGCCAAAACGACGATGACCGGAGTCGCCCACTCGGACTCGCCGGGGAACAACTCGATGCAGAAGCGGATCATGCCGAAGGTGCCGAGCTTGTCAAGGACGCCGACCATGAGGGCCGCCCCGCCTGGTGTCGAGGAAGCCGCCGCCTGAGGCAGCCAGGTGTGCCCAGGGACCATGGGGGCCTTGAGGGCGAAGGCGGCGAAGAAGGCGATGAAAACGGCCTTGGCCAGACCCGAGCCGCCGAGGTCGAGGCCGGCCAAGCCGGCGATCGAGAAGGTCAGCGAACCGGGTTGGCCCTGGGCGGCCAAGGCGTCGGCGCCAAGCGCCCCGGTCCCGATGACGCCGAACAACATGATGAGCCCGCCGGCCAGGCCGAACAGCAAAAACTTGACCGCGGCCCGGGTCCGCGCGGCCGGGTCGGCGCCCCAACCGGCGATGAGGAAGTACATGGGGATGAGCGTCGCCTCGAAAAAGACGTAGAAGACGACGACATCGCCGGCCAGGAAGGCGAACAAGGAGAAAGCTTCGACCAACAAGACCAAGGCGGCGTAGGAGCGGGAACTCCAACGGCCCTTGCCGCCGACGGTCCACTCGGCGATGAGGACGAGCGGGACGAGGAAAACGGTCAAAGCGGCCATGGCCAAGCCCAAGCCGTCGAGGTGGAGGTCGTAAGAGACGCCGAGAGCCGGCAGCCAGTCGAGGTGGACGTCGAGGTCGGCGCCACGCCAGTGGAAAACGGCGGCCACGGCGCCGGCGGCCAGGGTCGCGAGCGCGGCGGCCAGGCCGATCACCCGGCCGGAGACCGGCTTGAGGACCGCCGTCAAGCCGGCGCCGACAAGGGGCAAGAGGGCGAGGACTGAGGTCAGCCAAGGGATCGTCATGCCAGTTCCTCTCGTCAGACCAACTGGAGCAAAGCCAGAACGACGCCGACGGCGACCACGCCAATCAACATCGCCAATCCGTAACTGCGGACGTGGCCGTTCTGGAGCCGGCGCAACCGCCGGCCCGTGGCGAGCGCCGCGCCGCCGAGCGACTCGACGGCCCGGTCGACGCCGTGGTCGTCGAAGTAGGCCACGCCCGTCGCCAACGCCAAACCCGGCCGGACGAGGGCGGCGTCGTAGGCCGCGTCGAAGAACAAATCATTGCGGCCGGCGAGCACGAGCGGCGACACCGCAGCCGGCGCCTCGTCCGGCGCCGGCCGGCGGCCGAACAAGAGCCAGCCGATGACGACGCCGACGGCGACGACGGCGAGGACCGCCCAGCTAAGAGGGTTGGAGAAGTCCGGCAGCCAGGTGGCGTGCTCTGGCGCTTCGGCTCCGATTGGGACGAGCCAACGGCTGATCCAGGCGTTGAGGGCCATGCCGCCGATGACCGCGCCGACGGCCAAGACGACGAGCGGGACCCACATGGCCGCCGGCGACTCGTGCGGCCGGATCCCCTCGCGCCAACGTTTCTGGCCGAAGAAGGTCAAGCACATCAACCGGGTCATGTAGAAAGCCGTCACCCCGGCCCCGAGCAAGGCCAGCGAACCCAGCACGGCGTTGTGTTCGAAGGCGGCTTCGATTATGTGGTCCTTCGAGTAGGCGCCGGAGAAGAAGGGGACGCCGATGATGGCAAGGTAGCCGGCCGCGAAGGTCACGAAGGTGATCGGCATGACTTTGGCCAAAGCGCCGTAATGGCGCATGTTGACGTCATCGCCCGTGCCGTGCATGACCGAGCCGGCCCCCAAGAACATGTCCGCCTTGAAGAAGCCATGGGTCAAGAGGTGGAAGATCGCGAAAGCGTAACCGGCCGGGCCGATGCCGGCGGCCAGCATCATGTAGCCGATCTGGGACATGGTCGAACCAGCCAACACCTTCTTGATGTCGTCCTTGGCGCAGCCGATCCAGGCGCCCGCCAAGAGCGTGACCGTGCCGACGATCGCAACCGCCAACTGGGCGGCCGGCGCCTGGTCGTAGACGGCGCCGGAGCGGACGACGAGGTAGACGCCCGCGGTCACCATGGTGGCCGCGTGGATGAGGGCCGAGACCGGCGTCGGGCCCTCCATGGCGTCAAGCAGCCAGGTTTGCAAGGGCACCTGGGCGGATTTGCCGCAGGCCCCGAGCAAGAGCATGAAACCGAGGAAGCAAGCCCAACCAGGAGCCAGGCCGGCCGCCCCTTCGTCCACAGCCGCAAAGCTCGAAGAGCCGAACATCGCCAGCATCGTGAAAATCCCCATCAACAAGCCAAGGTCGCCGATCCGGTGGACGATGAAGGCCTTCTTGCCGGCGGCGGCGGCCCGGGGGCGCTCCTGCCAGAAAGAGATCAAGAGGTAGGAGGCCAACCCGACGCCCTCCCAGCCGACGAACAAAACGAGGTAGTCATCGGCCAAAACGAGGATCAACATGGCCGCGACGAACAAGTTGAGGTAGGCGAAGAAGCGCCGCCGGTTGGGGTCATGGGCCATGTAGCCGAGCGAGTAGACGTGGATGAGGGAACCGACGCCTGTTATGAGGAGGACGAAAAGGATCGACAAGGGGTCGAGGAGGAGCCCGACCTCGAAATGCCAGCCGCCCGCCGCGATCCAGGTGTAAACGGAGGCGTCGACGGCCCGCTCCGCTTCGGGCCGGCCCATAAGGCCGAGGAAGTAGACGAGGCCGAGGCCGAAGGAGGCGACCGGCGTGAGGACGGCGAGTAGGTGGCCCCACCGGTCGGTCAACCGGCCGCCGGCCTGGAGGATGACGGCGGAGGCGAGAGGCAAGGCGATGAGGAGCCAGGCGTACGCGAAGCTCCCCGTCGCGGCGACGGGGGCGATGGTTTCAAGCGTCGTCATCAGCCTTAGCCCTTCAGGAGTATTTCATTGTCGACTGAAGTCGAGCGGCGGGCGCGGAAGATCGTCACGATGAGGCTGAGCCCGATGACGACCTCGGCGGCCGCCACGACCATGACGAAGAAGGCCGCCACTTGGCCGTCGAGGACGCCGTGGACATGGCTCATGGAGACGAAGACAAGGTTGGCGGCGTTGAGCATGAGCTCCGTCGACATGAAGACGATGAGCGCGTTGCGCCGGATGAGGAACCCTGTCAAACCGATGACGAACAGCGTCGAAGCCAAGACGAGGTAAAGGTCAGGCATGGGTCGGTCCCTCCTCTGGGGCGGGAGCCGCCGCCGGAGAAGCCGGCGAGGCGGGAGAAGCGGGAGAAGCCGGCGAAGCCAGATCAGGAGAAGCCGACGACGCCGGGAGGGCCGGCGGCGGGGCCGCCAAGGCGGCTGTGACCCCCGGCCCTGTGCCGTCGAGGGCGGCTGACGTCGCGGCCAGCGGGGCGGTCAATTCGGCGGCCGGGGCAATGGCGACACGGGCCGCCAAGGTGGCCGAGACCGACTCGGGGGCGACCGTGCCGTCCGGCAGCAGAGCCGGGGTGGCGATGGAATTGTGGCGGGCCGTGACGCCGGAAGACGGCAGTGGGCCTAGGTGGCGGCCCTGGCTGGCGTAGGCGGCGAGGCGGTCGCCCAGCCGCTCTGCCTGACCAGGCTTCGGCCGCAAACGCCGCGGATGGGCCAAGACCATGGCGGCGACGGCCGCCGTTATGAGGAGGCCCGCCGTGGCCTCGAAGGCGATGACGTAGCGCTGGAAGATCAGCTGGGCCAAGGATTCGACGTAACCGTCGGCCGTGGCCGCCTCAAGGCCGGCCGGCGGCGAGGTCACAGCCTGGCCGGTCGCGAGCACAAGGAGGGCAAGCAGGGCGGCGGCGGCCGTGAAGGCGGCGGCCCGATGGCCGCGCAGCGTCTCTATCAGATGGTCCCGGCTGCTCACCCCGACGAGCATGATGACGAAGAGGAAGAGCATGAGGATGGCGCCGGTGTAGACGATGATCTGGACGGCGAAAAGGAAACCAGCTTCCAAGGAGGCGTAAAGCGCCGCCAGCGACAGCATCGTGACAGCCAACGAAAGAGCCGAGTAGACCGGCCGGGACGAGGCGATGACGCCGACCGCCCCCGCCACGGCCAAGACGGCGCAAATCCAGAAGGTGATGTCGGCGCCGCTGACCAAAGGGGCCAAGGCGATCGGAGCGGGCGTCATATCGTCTCCTGACCGGCGGGCGCCGGGGCCCGCGTGTCTTGGCCGGCGTCCGGCAGGCCGAGGAAATAAGCCCGCTCGTCGGCGCCGAGCCGGCGCGGATGGGGCGGGGCGGCCATGCCCTCCATGAGCGGAGCTAGCAACTCATCCTTCGTGTAGACAAGCTTGGCCCGCGAATCGTCAGCCAGCTTGAATTCGTTCGTCATCGTCAGGGCCCGAGTCGGGCAAGCCTCGATGCACAGGCCGCAGAAGACACAGCGGAGATAGTTGATCTCGTAGACGCGGCCGTAACGCTCGCCGGGCGAATAACGCTCCTCCGGGGTGTTCTCCCCCGCCTCGACGTAGATGGCGTCGGACGGGCAAGCCCAGGCGCACAACTCGCAGCCGACGCACTTTTCGAGCCCGTCGGGCCAGCGGTTGAGCTGGTGGCGGCCGTGGAAACGCGGCGCCGTGACCTTCTCCCGGCCCTTTTGCGGATAACCCTGGGTGAAGGTTTTGCGGAACATCGTCGCGAACGTGATCCCAAAGCCCTTCCAGGCGTCAAGGACTCCCATCGTCACACTCCCTTCCCGGTTTCAGCGACCCCGGCCGCGGCGGCAGGCTCCGCCAGGTCGCCGACAGGGTCGCCCGCCATGACATCCGCCAACTCGGGCAGGACCTGGCCCGGCAACGGCGGGACAGGGTAACCCCCGGCGAAGGGATCGAACGGCTCGTCTGACGGCGGCGGCACCCGAGAGACTTCGGAGCGCACCTCGGGCGCCTCCGGCTTGCGGCTGAGGAACACCGAAGCCAACAAGATGACTATGAGGACGCCCGCCAATATCAAAGTGCTCTGGGCGGTCAGCCAGGACCCTTCGATGGCGACCGACACGAAAGCGATGAGGACGATCCAGCCCAGCGAGATGGGGATGAGCCAACGCCAACCCAAGTCCATGAACTGGTCGTAGCGGAAACGCGGCAGCGTCCCCCGCAGCCAGACGAAGACGAAGATGCAAACAAGGACCTTGGCGAAGAACCAGATCGGGCCGAGCCAGCCGTCGTCCAACCGGTGGCCGCCGACCTCGATCAAACTGAGCGGCCAAGGGACATGCCAGCCGCCCAAGAAGAGGGTCGTCGCCATGGCGGAGACGGTCGCCATGTTGATGTATTCGGCCAAGAAGTAGATGGCGTAACGGAAACCCGAATAATCCGTGCAATAGCCCGAGATGAGCTCTTGCTCGCATTCGACCAGGTCGAAGGGCGCCCGGTTGGTTTCGGCCACGATGGAGATGAAGTAGATGACGAAGCTCGGCAAGAGCAGCAGACCGTACCAACCGGGGATCTCCAACTGCGGCAAAACCCGCAGCGGCAATTGCTGGGCCGCCACGATGTCGGACGTCGACATCGAAGAGCTCCAGAGGAAGACCGAGACGAGGGACAGGCCCATGGCGACCTCGTACGAGACCATCTGCGCGGTCGAGCGGATGCCGCCCAAGATCGAATACGGCGAGGTCGAACTCCAGCCGGCCAAGACGATGCCGTAGATGCCGACCGAGGCGACCGACAAGACGAACAAGACGCCCATGGGCAGATCGGTCAGCTGCAGCGAGGTCGTCACCCCGAACATCTCGACCTCGCCGCCGAGCGGTATGACCGACCAGGCGGTAAAGGCGGCCAAACCGGAGATGAACGGCGCCAAGGAGAAGATCACCTTGTCGGCTCCGTGAGGCCTGAAATCCTCTTTGACAAGGCACTTCATGCCATCGCCGAGGGCTTGGCCGAGGCCAAAGGGACCGTTCATGACGGGGCCGCGGCGATGCTGCATCTTGCCGACGACGCGCCGCTCGAACCAAACGTTGAAGATCGTGAAGGCGAGCAGGAGGACGAACATCCCGACGACCTTGATGAGGACGATCCACCAAGGGTCCGCGCCGAAGATCAGTGGGGTCATGAGCGGTCTGCCTCCTTTGCTGTCACGGCGACCGGGGAACCCGGGGCGGCTCCGAGGACCGCCAGGGAGGCGCCGCGGGCCCGCGCCGGGGCCCAGACGACGCCGTCGAGGACGGCCGGGTCGAGGACGAGGTCGAAATCAAGGGCGCCAGCCGGTCCGCGCAGGCTGACGCGGGCGGCGCTGGCCAGGCCAAGCCGATCAGCCGTCGCGGGGTTGAGCCGGGCCGCGATCGGGCGGGCCCCGGCCAACAGAGCCGGTTCGCCGTCGCAAAGGCGGGCGTCATCGATCAATTCACGCCAGGAAGCCAGCAGGGCCGTTCCGGCCGGAGCAGGCGCCACGGCCGGAACGGGGACCGCGGCCGCGGTTGGCGGACGCCGGCCGGGCCAGGGGGCGAACTGAGCCAGCGAGGCGGCGGCCGCGGCCGCCGTCCGCCAACCGAGGTCGGCGCCAAGAGCCTCGGCCAAGGCGGCCAAAACCCTGATCTCCGTCATGGGCGAACTCGGTTTGCCGATGACCTGGCTGACCGAGCCGGGCCGGTGCTCCCAGTTGAGGAAAGTGCCGGAGGTCTCCTCCAGCAAGGTGACAGGCAAGACGACATCGGCCTTGGCCGTGACATCGGAATGACGCTGCTCCAGCGAGAGGACAAAGCCGGCGGCGTCGAGGGCGGCGGCTGCGGCGGCCGGGTCCGCCAAGTCGGCCAGCTCCAAACCGGAGACGACGACAGCGGCGAGATCGCCGGCGGCCAAGGCGGACAGCTGCTCCGCGGTCGAACGGCCCGGCGCCGACGGCAAATCGGCGACGCCCCAGAGGCGGGCCGCCTCGGCCCGCGCCGCCGCGTCGTCAACGGGCCGGCCGGCCGGCAAGAGGGTCGGGAAGGCCCCGGCCTCCAAAGCCCCGATCTCGCCGGGGCGACGCGGAATCCAGGCCCACCGGGCGCCGGCCGCCTCGGCCGCCTGGGCCACGGCGTCCAAAGCCCCCGGTGAAGAGGCGAGGCGTTCGCCGGCCAAAACGACCGTCTGAGCGTCCAAAGCCAAAGCCGCCAAGGCGGCCGCCTCGGCCCCGGGCAAAGCCCCGACAAGCTCGGCGGACAGCTTGCGCGACCCCGCCGACAGGCGCGGGGCGACGACCTGGACGGACAACTTGTTCTTCCGAACCGCTTTGCGCAGCCGGAGGAAGACGATCGGCGCCTCGTCCTCGGGCTCAAAACCGACCAGGACAACCCGGCGGGCGACGTCGATGTCGGCGTAGGAAGCCGTCTGCCCGAAGGTCCGCCCGGCCACCTGGCAGCCCAAGAAAGCCTGCTCTTCGGGCGAGTGGGCCCGAGCCCTGAAATCGATGTCGTTGACGCCGAGGACGACGCGGGCGAAACGGGCGTACGAATAAGCCGTTTCCTGTGTCAGACGGCCACCCGTCAAGACGCCCGTCTTGCCTTTGGCCTTGGCCAAGCCCGCCGCCGCGACGGCCAGAGCCTCGGTCCAAGAAACCTGTTTCAGTTCGCCGTCCCGGCGGACGAGAGGCCGCCTGATCCGGTCCTCCCCCCGGGTCGAGACGAAGCCGAAGCGGCCCTTGTCGCAGTTC
>JAIRXC010000106.1 GCA_031268515.1 Propionibacteriaceae bacterium | reverse complement strand
CGCGTCCCTGGCCGGATATGGCTAGTCTTAGGAAAGCTACTTTTGAATGGGTCGAGAGGCATTACAACCGGACTAGGAGGCACTCGTATCTAGGGTATTTGACGATTGAGGAGTATGAGCTAGGATACACGCATATAGACCAACTCGCAGCATAGCGAGTGTCCACTTTTTCGGGAACACTCCAGGGCACGTCGTCGGCCCACGGCGGAACGAGAGCGACCCCGGCCCCTGGTCCGGTGCTACTTTGAGACGTTCCCACTCTTCGGCCTCCTCTCGATGACCTTCTTTACGGGACCTTCGACATCCTTGGCGCTGGCCCAGTGTTTGAGCACGTCAGCCGCCCACGGCTCCGACTCGATCTTCGGCACGATGCTTGCCTGAATCTGCTTACCGGGCCGCTCGATGAGAAACCCGGCGAGGCTTCGTCCTTGGTTCGGGTCGGCAGTAGCTAGTGCGATACAAGCATCCAAGATTGCCGGAGCTCCCCATTCTTGGACCTGGCGAGCACGCGCGAGAACGCGATCCATCATGATTGATAGCTCAGTTCGAGGCAGCGCGGCGAGTTGATCAGTGAGGGCGTTCGACTCCTGGGGGTCCTCGACAAGAGCTTGAAGAAGATCGGCGGCCGCGGAAGACAGACGGTCCGATGCCGTGACCAAGGGGGCATGCTCGCGTCCGACATAGAGCGCGCCACGAAGATCTACTTGACCGAGCGCGGGCGGGAGCGCCAGCCATTCGCGAACGAATGCCTCACGCCAAGCCTCATCGGGTTCGAACTCCTCCTCCTTGGTTGCCGCGTCCTCCCAAGGAGTCAGAATCTGAGGTTTTCCATCGGGGTCGGTGTTCACCGCGGCGGTCAATGCCGCATACGCTGCTGGTGACGCCAAGCGCTCGAACAGAAGCAGCTTCGCCAGAACCGCCTCATCGACGCCGACGCCTTGAGCAGTTGAGATGGTCATGCGGATCGAAAGCGCATTCAGAAATCTCTTGATTAACCTGGGGTTCCCTGCGATCCGCTCAGAGGTCGTCATTAGTGGTGCGAGCCGCTCCGCAGTCTCAAGCCGAGCAAGGAGCCCCGGCTTCAGCGCGGCTCCGCAGCTACTAACGAACGAGCGGTCAACGCGCTTGCCTTTCCAAGACTCACGAAGCTGACCTGCAATCGACGTCCGAAGCTGATCCTTCTGCGCCTGTGCAAGGTCGCTGTTCTCGATGAACAGCATCATGAGATAGGCGCGAACTTCTTGCGTTCCCAGCGCTGGTACGCGAATAGGTATCTGTACAAGCTTGTCGAAGTAGTTGGTGATTAGTTCGTCATCTTCGAGTCCACCGAAGTGCTTCTTGACGGCGTACTTGATCATGTTGTCGTCGGCCGCGATGACGAACGCTGTGTGATCGAGGAACAGGAAAAGACGAATGGCTTCTAACGTCGATATCGTCGTACCTGGCATACACCGATCCAGGTCGTCGATGAGAACCACGAGCGTGATGTCGAGCGCTTTGATCGCATCTTCGAATGAATCGCGGAGGGCCTGAATCTCTTTCGGCGGCGAGACTGCTTCCTTTGGCTTTATCAGGGCTGCGGCAGCGCTAGCTGTGGTTGACGCTTGCTCACCAAAAGACTCCAGCCCTTCGTTAGTTACGTTGCCAGAGGTTGCATCTCTGATCACCCCAGCAATCTCGCCCGCGAGTCCTACCGACGGAAGCCCCAGCGCCATCGACACTGCGGGCAGCGCGATCAGTTTGGCGAGGCGGAACCATCGCACACGTGAGAGAAAGTCCCTGGCTTTGTCGATCCCTGTCTCGCGGGCTTCTGCCTCGGCTTCGAGCTTGTTGGCGATCACTTCGAGGAGCGCTGCACGGGCATCGTCATATCCCTGGTACAGCCACGCGTTGAACTCTACGAAGACAAACTTCTTCGGTCCTTGCGCTGGCTGATGCTTGGCGAGGGATGTTTTGGTCAGCTTGATCATCGAGGACTTGCCGACCCCCCAGGCGCCGGATACTCCGATCGACACTGGCCGCCCGTCAGCGCTGACGATGACCTCGGCGATGGTATCTGCGACGCCCTCGAAGTTGAGGAAGTCCCGGTCGGTCTCGTTGTCGGTCCACATACTCGGCCACGTCCTCGCGTTGCTTGCCCCGATCAGCGACCTGAGCTTAACTTTGTCCTAATTCTCTCATGTGTAGTAGCCCAGAGGACGGAGAATCGCGGGCCTGATAATCCGGACGCCTTGGCTCGATCGCCTGCAAGTGGAGCTTGAGAGGCTCCACCATTCCTGTTCGGGTCTGACGTGCGGCAACACTCGCTTTGTTCTCCGAGGCGCCCGAACAAGATGGTGCTGATCAAGGACCGCATCACGGACTCGGGGCTGTCCTTACGACCCAAGGCCGTCGATCCTGTTCGGCCACCGTGCTCTTGGTCGCAATGGCTTGGGCCTGAGCGACGGCGGGGCGAGCTCGGGCTGCGTCGATCTTCCGCACGGTCGAGGTCGGTCCCGAGCGGGCCGAGTTGGTGACCTGGGCATTCCGGGTGTTCGCCTCGGGCCAGTGGACGACGACTCAGCTTCATCGCGAGCTGGTGCGGCGGGGCTGACCTGTCCGCCGTCGCCGCGGGTCCGTCTAAGCCCATCGGCCAATCGACGGTGTACCGGATTCTGACCAATTCGTACTACAAGGGCGACATCCGCTACAAAGGTGCGACCTACAAGGGCACGCACGAAACGATCGTGCCGCGAGAGGTCTGGTATCAAGTTCAGGCCGTGCTGGACTCGCATAAGTCCGCCGCCGACGCGACGCAGGTACACGACCACTACTTGAAGGGCACTGTCTACTGCAGGCAGAGCGGCAGTCGGCTCATCATCTGCAACGCCCGCAACCGGCAAGGCAAGGTCTACCCGTACTTCGTAAGCTCTGGTCGTCATGGTGACACGAGCGGTTGCGCTCGACAGGCCATGCTCATCGACGACGTGGAGCGCCTGATCGAGTCCTTCTACGAGACGATTCAGGTTAGCGGGCAGACCCGGCAGAACGTTGCCGAGATGCTGCACGCGGAGTTCGATCGGTTGATGGCGTCGGAGACGAAGGGGCTGGCGCGCCTCGCTACAGACCGGGACCGGTTGGACGACGAACGGATGAAACTGCTGCAAGCCCACTACGCCGGTGCCGTGCCGCTGGACCTGCTCAAGCGCGAACAGGACCGGATCAGCGCCGAGCTGGAGACGATCAACAACCGGATCACGGCCCACCCCGACGAGTACGCGGAGGCTCGCGCCAACCTCGAAGATTCCCTCGGGCTGCTCGCGCACGCCGCAGACATCTACCGACGCTGCGACGACGCGAACCGTCGCCTGTGCAACCAGGTATTCTTCGCCGCCATCTACATCGACGAGGACGGCGAGCCCCGCGCCACCTATCAGCGACCGTACGACGCGCTGTGAGATCCGCACGTCCAGGCCAACGCCCTGAACTGGGCTGCCGAGGCCAAGACGAAGGGCGAGGTCCAAACCGGAACCAGAGCGGTGACTCTGGTCGAGGGTTTGAACCTGACACATTTGGGGTGGCTAACCGGGCTTGAACCGGCGACCCCCAGAACCACAATCTGGTGCTCTACCAACTGAGCTACAGCCACCATGGACGCGCCCTTTGGCGCGTGCCAGCACCGAATCATACGGCGCCGCCGTCCGGACCTGGAAATCGTTCCGCCAACGAGCTGGCCGCCGCGGTGTCCGCCGGACGGTCGCAGGCGGAGCCGAAGGCAACTCTACGAAGCGGGTTGGCTGCCCGTGAGCGCCCCTTGGCATTTCGCCGCGATGGCGGCGAGCCGTGTGCGGTCGGGGCCTGGTTCGGGCACGAACAGCGCCTCCCGGTAGTAGCGCAGTTCCTCGATCGACTCGCGGATGTCCGCCAGCGCCCTGTGGTTGCCTTGCTTCGCTGGGGCGCAATAGAAGATTCGGGGGAACCAACGCTTGGCCAGCTCCTTGACAGTTGAGACGTCGACGTTGCGATAGTGGACGTGCCCTTCCAGGGCCGGCATGTCCCGGGCCAGGAAGGCCCGGTCGGTCCCGATGGTGTTGCCGGCCAGGGGGGCCTTGCCGGCTTCCGGCACGTGTTCGCGGATGTACGCCAGCACCGCCGCTTCCGCTTCGGGCAAGGACTCGCCGCCGTCGAGGAGATCGAGCAGGCCGGACGCGGTGTGCATCTGGACGACGAAGGGGTCCATCGCGGCCAGGGTTTTAGGCGGCGGCGCGATGACCCTGTCCACTCCCTCGCCGAGCACGTTGAGGTCCTTGTCGGTGACGAGGGCGGCCACTTCGATTAGGGCGTCGTCGGCCAAGCTGAGACCTGTCATCTCGCAGTCGATCCACACTAAATAGTCCATCACCGGCAGTACTGTAGCCGCCTTGGCCGCCCGTAGGCCGCCGCCGGCGTCCAAAGTTTTGGAAAGGCCGCCCGCGCGGACCGTGGCGCCGCGTTCTTCAGACGGGCGCCCCGGCAGGGGAGGGGAGAGCCAGAGGGCAGTCAGGCGCAAGACCCCGAGGCGCTGGCGCCCCGGCGGGAGAGTTGGGAAAGCGGACAAGGCTCTGGCGGCAGCAGCCGTCCTCTGGGGCGCCCCGGCGGGAGGGGGGAGCGTCTGGCGGCGGCAAGAGAGCGGCTGCCAAGGGGGTAGATGAGAGCGGATGACGGGAATCGAACCCGCATGGCCAGCTTGGAAGGCTGGGGCTCTGCCATTGAGCTACATCCGCGTGCGGCGGCCGAAACCGTCGATACGCCGTATGGCCGTGGTCGGGGCGACAGGACTCGAACCTGCGATCTCCTGCTCCCAAAGCAGGCGCGCTAGCCACTGCGCTACGCCCCGATCACCTCCGCGAGTCTAGAGCACCTTGGGCTTCAGAACTGCGGCGGACGAGCCGAGTCTGCTTCGCGGGGTTGAAGCGCCGCGCTGGGGCGCTGGGCCGCGGGGCCGCCTAGCCGCCCTTGGCGGCGGAAGCCGGGGAAACAGGCGTGCCGGGTTCTCAAGAGGCCGCGCGGACTGGCGCGGCCGGCGCCGGACAGGTGGCCAGGCGCGCCGGGTTCTTGCCGTCGAGGACAGGCCGTCTGGCCGTCCGGAATCTCACTCGCCCGCCCCCAGCCGACCGGGTAGCATAAGGTGCCTTCGGCTCCGGTCCGGCGCCGAAGCATTTGCATAACCAACTGGCATTTCAGGAGCGCACCTTGCCTAGCACCCTTGAGCGTCTCAGCCCGACTCGGGTCAAGCTCACCCTTGAGGTCCCCGCCGCCGCTTTCAAGCCCGCTCTCGACAAGGCGTATCGGACTGTCGCGGGGCAGATCTCCATCCCCGGTTTCCGCAAGGGCAAGGTGCCGCCGGCCATCATCGACCAGCGAGTCGGCCGCGCGGCGGTCCTAAACGAAGCGGTCAACGCTGTCCTGCCGGACGCCTACGGCGAGGCCGTCATCGAACACAGCCTCGCTCCCCTCGGCCGCCCGGACATCGACGTCGTCTCTTTGGAACCCGGCCAGGACGCTGTTTTCACGGCGGAGGTCGACGTCCGCCCGGACTTCGACCTGCCGGAGCCGGCTTCCATTGCCGTAGAGGTCGAGCCGGTCAACGTCGACGACGCCTTGGTCGACGAGCGTGTCGCCTTGCTGCGGGAGCGTTTCGCGGAGACGGCCGAAACCGACCGCGCCGCGGCGGCGGGCGACCAGGTGACGATCGACCTCGTCGCCGTCCAAGACGGCGTCGAATTGCCTGACGCGGCGGCGTCTGGTCTTTCCTATGTGATCGGCTCGGGCGGTTTCATCGACGGCTTGGACGAGGCTGTCACCGGTCTCAAGGCGGGCGAGTCCGCGACCTTCAGTTCGACTCTGGTCGGCGGCGGCCGCGCGGGCGAAGCGGCTGACGTGACGGTTGACGTCACGGCTGTGGCCGAGCGCTCTTTCCCCGAGGTGGATGACGCTTTCGCCCAGTTGGTCAGCCAATTCGACACCGTCGAGGAGATGAGGGCCGATCTGCGGCAGGCGGCTGAGCGGGCGGCTCGTTACGACCAGGCCGAGTCGGCCCGGAACAAGGTCATGGAGGCTCTTGTCGCCGCGGTCCCCTTCGAACTGCCTGAGGGCTTTGTGGAGCGGGAAGCCGCGGCTCGGACTGAGCAGGTCAACCAGTCGCTCAAGAGAGCGGGCCTTTCCTTGGAGGACTATCTGGCCCAACTCGGCCAGGACAAGTCCGCCGATGAGTTTTGGGCCGAGCTGGCGGCGGGGGAGGAGAAGGCTGTGCGGACGCGTGTCCTCCTCGACAAGCTGGCCGAGGGGGCCGCTGTCTCGGTCACCCAGAGCGACCTCACCCAGTTGCTTTTCCGCAAGGCCCAGGAAAATGGCACGAGCCCGCAAGAAGAACTCAAGCACATGGAGGACCACGACCACCTCGGCGAATGGATGTCGGAGATCCGGCGGGCCAAGGCGATGAACGCGTTCGTCCTCCAGGCGACGGTTGTAGACACGTCAGGCGACCGGGTCGACCTGTCTGAGATCTTGGCCGATCCGGCTGAAGCCGAGGCCGCCGCGGCGGAATCTGAGGCCGGCGAGGCTGTCCAGTTCATCGACATCGAGGGAGCCGGCTCCGAGTCGGCCGACTGAGCTGGCCCGTCCTGCGCCGAGAGCGAACACAGCGTCCGGAACCGCGGAATCGTCAGAGGCAGCGAGTAACCTCCCATGGCGTGACTGATTCTCTCTTTACGCCGCTTCGCTCGGCGGCGGCTTCCGGCGGCGGGGCTTCGATGACCGACGCGGTCTATCAGGCCCTCTTGGCCAACCGCATCATCTTTTTGGGCTCCGAGGTGAAGGACGACAACGCCAACGCCATCTGCGCGCAGATGCTCCTTCTCAACGCCGAAAACCCCCGCAAAGACATCTATCTGTACATCAACTCTCCCGGCGGCTCGGTCGATTCCGGCATGGCGATCTTCGACACGATGCAGTGGATCTCCAACGACGTCGCGACGGTCGCCATGGGCTTGGCCGCGTCTATGGGCCAGTTCCTCTTGTCGGCGGGGACGAAGGGCAAGCGTTTTGCCCTCCCGCACAGCCGCATCATGATGCACCAGCCGAGCGGCGGCCTCGGCGGCACGGCCTCGGACATCCGCATCCAAGCCGAGCAGTCGCTCCACATCAAGAAGACGATGTCCGCGCTCATCGCCCAGCACACGGGCCAGACGGTCGATCAGATCGAAGCCGACTCTGACCGGGACCGCTGGTTCACAGCCGAGGAGGCTCAGGCCTACGGCTTCATCGACCACGTCTTTGAACGCGCCAGCCAAATCCCGACCGAATCTCCGAATCAGTGAGGCGCCCGATGACATCACCTGGACCCGACCTGGCCCGCCTGTTGGCTGGCTCTCTGCCCGGCGGCTTGGCTCCGGCCGCGCCCCGCGCGGATTACTACATCCCACAGTGGGAGGAACGGACGAGTTACGGCGTCCGTCGCGTCGATCCGTACACGAAACTGTTCGAAGAGCGCATCATCTTCCTCGGAACGCCGATCACAGACGACATCGCCAACGCCGTCATGGCCCAATTGCTGTGCCTTCAGTCGATGGACGCGGAGCGCCAGATCTCGATCTACATCAATTCCCCGGGCGGCTCCTTCAC
>JAIRXC010000079.1 GCA_031268515.1 Propionibacteriaceae bacterium | reverse complement strand
GTCGTCGCACCGTCCTGAAGCGATCAGCCCGAGGGCCGTGTCGAGCGCCGCGCCGACGCTGTCCCAGGTCGCAGGGATGTTGTCGGTCAGATAGGCGGCGGCGCGGGCGGCCGTGTCGGCCGGGGCGGCCTGCGCTGGCGGCGCGCCGGCGCAGGCAAAGCCTGTGGCGGCAAAGACAAGGGAGAAAGCCGCAGCCGCAAACCCGGCTGGCCGCCGCTTCGCCGAAGAGGGTGTCACCTCGTGTTCCTTTCAAACGGTGGAACACGGCCCGGCGGATCATGTCGCCGGCTCTGTCCCGCATTCCACGACGGGTGGTCAAGAGCCAGAATTCGACGTAGGCGGTCCGGCTTGGGTTGGTTTGGACCTGCCAAACCAACCGTCACGGTTGCGGGTCAGCGCCGGAATCACACCGGCTTTCCCCACATCGCTTCAGGCGCAGCCACTCTAGCAGCCGGCCGGCGCCGCAAAGCCCGCGGCTGGCGCGGGCAGCTTGGCAGAGGCTCTTGGCGCTAACCCTTGGGCGCCGGCTGGCCCATTTGGCCGCGCTGATCACCTCCGCTGGAGCCGGCGTGCATTCGGCTGATAATCAACCTGCCCCGCGAGGCCGTGCAGATTGGCTTATCCCGTAGGATGCTAAGCGTTCTTCCGCACCACCAAAGGCGTTGACATGGCAGACATTGACTCTGGCTTAGCCCAACTGGCCGCCGCCCACCGTATCGCAATTGATTTTTGGGATTGGAAAGGCCAACGCGCCGACGTTTCGGCTGCGACCCTGATTGCCGCTTTGGCCGCCCTCGGCGTTGACGCTTCGACCCCTGAAGCTGTCAACGCCGCCTTGGCCGACCATGAATTAGCCGCCTGGCGGCGGACCCTGCCGCCGGTTGTCGTCATGGAACAAGGCGCTGACAAGGTCGTCGATGTCCACGTCGCCGCCGGCAGCCCGGCGGAAGTCTGGGCAGTTTGCGAAAACGGGGTCCGCGTAGACGCTTGGCAAGTCGACAATTCAGTCCCCGACCGCGAGGTCGACGGCCACTGGACGGGGCGCGCCTCCTTCTGCCTGCCCGGCTCCCTGCCCCTCGGCTACCACAGCCTCTTCTTGCGCTCCGGGCCGCTCCTGGCCGAAACCACCCTCATCGTCACCCCCGCCTACCTCGATTTGACGGACCGTCTCAGCCGCCGCCCCTGGGGCTTCATGGTCCAGTTGTATTCCCTTTGCTCCAAGTCAGGCTGGTGTTTCGGCGACCTGGCCGACCTGGCCGACCTGGCTGTTTGGGCCAAGACGGCCCACGGCGCCGACTACATCCTCATCAACCCCCTCCACGCCGCCGAACCCGTCCCGCCGATGGAGCCGTCACCGTATCTGCCCTGTTCGCGCCGCTACGTCAACCCCATCTACATCCGTCCCGAGGGAGTCGAGGAATACGGCCAGCTGTCCGACCGCCGCCGCCGCCGTATCGCCTCTCTCCGGCGCTCCCTCAACGAGGCTTTGGCTGATGAGACCGCCATCCGCCGGGACGAGGTCTGGGCCGCCAAGCGGGCCGCCTTGGAGGAGATCTTCGAGGCCGACCGCCGCCCGGCTAGGACCATGGCGATGGAGGCCTTCTTCGCCCAGGGGGGCGAGGCGTTGCGGCTGTGGGCCACCTGGTGCGTCCTGTCGGAGGAATACGGCCAAAATTGGGCCGACTGGCCGGCCGAACTGCACGACCCGGCTTCACCCGAGGTCGTCTCCTTGGCCCAGCAGCACGCCGGCCGCGTCCGTTTCCACATGTGGCTGCAATGGGTGGCGGAATCCCAGTTGGCGTCGGCCCAGCACAAGGCCAAAGAAGCCGGCATGGGAATTGGCATTGTCGCTGACCTGGCCGTCGGCGTCAAACGGGACGGCGGCGCGGAGCCGTGGATGATGGGCGATGTCTTCGCCCCCGGCGTCTCCGTCGGCGCGCCCCCCGACCCCTACAACCAAGCTGGCCAAACCTGGTCCCAGCCGCCCTTCCGGCCCGACCGGTTGGAAGCGCTGGCCTACGCCCCCTACCGCTCAATGGTCCGCGCCATCCTCCGGCACTCCGGCGGCATACGCGTTGATCACATCATCGGTTTGTTCCGGCTTTGGTGGATCCCGGCCGGCAACGGCCCGAAAGACGGCGTCTACGTCCACTATGACCACGACGCCATGATCGGCATCTTGGCCCTAGAGGCGCAGCGGGCCGGAGCGGTCGTCGTGGGCGAGGACCTCGGCACGGTCGAACCATGGGTCCGCGACTACCTGTCACGGCGCGGCCTTCTGGGCACCTCGGTGCTGTGGTTCGAGTACACCGATGACGGCCAGGTCAAATCCCCCGAGGCCTGGCGCGAACTGTGCTTGGGCTCGGTCACGACCCACGACCTGCCCCCGACCATGGGCTATCTGGTCCACGACCACGTGGCTTTGCGCCACTCGCTTGGTTTGTTGACCGAGTCGCTGGCCGACGAGATCGCCAAGGACGTGGCTGAACAAGGCGCCATCATCGCGATGCTGGAGAACCGCGGCCATCTGGCCGACGGCGACCGGGACCCCCACGCCATCTTGTTGGCCCTCCACCGCTACCTCTGCTCGACCCGGTCGCGGCTGCTCTGCGTCGCTTTGACGGACGCTGTGGGCGAGCGCCGGACCCAAAACCAGCCGGGCACGACGGACGAATACCCGAACTGGCGCGTCCCCTTGGCCGACGCCGAGGGCCGCCGCCTGTTCCTCGAAGAGATCTTCGATCTGCCGGAGGTGGGCGAGCTGGCTCGGATCTTAAACGGGGTTCCCGGCGCCTAAGCGGGCCGACAGCCCCCTGTTTGCCGGCCCGATCCGACGGGGTTCCTGGCGCCTGAGCGGCCCGGAGGCCGGAAGCTGGGCGCGAAGCCGCCATGGCTCGCGCCGCCCTCCGGAGTTTGGATGGGCGGACTTCGGAGGGACCGCCCAAGGCCAGTGTGGCGCTTGGAGCCTAAGCGGCGTTGGCTGGGCTTGCGCCCTTGACCACCTGTCGGCGGCGGGCCGTACGCCACTCCAGGGGTGTTTGGAGGATTGCCGGTCGCTGTGCTGCTCGGCTGTCTGTCGCGGCGGCTCGGACGGTCGGCTAGATCAGACGACGGCGACTCCGGCGGCGGCCAGTTCGAGCGCCAAGGCCGGTTGGCCGGCCGGGTTGACGGCGGCGGTCAAGTCAGACAGGACCCGCGTCCTGTAACCCAGGCGGGCGGCGTCGAGGGCTGTCGCCTTGACGCAGAAGTCGGTTGCGATCCCGACG
>JAIRXC010000072.1 GCA_031268515.1 Propionibacteriaceae bacterium | reverse complement strand
ACTCACCCAAGCGCCGGTAGAACTGTTGCCGGCAGACGCCGAGGACATCAATCTCGCCTTAATTTGGAAAGGCGGGATGTACAAACTCAGCTACACCAAGCCCGCCTGATGCGAAAGCGGCAAGAATTAGGGACAGACCCTATTCCTGCCGGCCTCCGCTCTCCCGTCCCACGGCTTGCGCCGCAGGCGCGCTGGGCGACTGGATAGGCCGCCCCCAGCAACACCCTTCCTTGTAGAGAACCTTTGACAGTCCTCATCCTAGGAAGGGTGTTGCACTTCTGATTAGAAGACGGGTTGGACCAAGCGGCAGACCGACTCCTCGGTGAAACCGGCGACGTTGGAGACCAGGTGGCGGGTCATCTCGTCTAGGATCGCTCGGCTCCATCGGACCGAGATGACCTCTTCCTCGGCGGCGTAGAGCAGGTAGTCGCGCAGCACGCGTGAATACAGCACGCAGGCGTCGGCCAGGACGATCTGGATCGGCGGCGGCGGGGCGACGAACAACCCGCTCACTCGGTCAGCCCCAACTCGTTCTCCAACTCCGAGAAGCGGGCCAATGCCGCCTTGCGGCGCTTGCGCTCGTCGGCCAAGCACGTCCTCACGTCGTCTACGGCTATGCGGTGGTGCGCCCCGACCATGCGGAACGGCAGCGCGCCGCGGTCCATCAGTTTGCGCACCTGCGGGCGGGACATGCCCAGCATGAGCGCCGCCTCGGACGGGCTGACCTCTTGCAAACCGTGGGTGACGACCACCTGCTGGCCGGCTGCCTGCGCGTCGACCACGCGGTTGAGCATCTCGATGGTCTCACGGGACAAGGACACCGTCACTTGGTCGCCTTCTGACTCAAGGGCGCTACGCAACGCCTCGGCGTCACGGGTCGAGACAGGATTCATAGGAGACCTCACAACTGATCTACCTAGTCGTATCTGGTCTAACTGTACAAAAGGAGGCGTCAGGACCCGGACTGGCCTATCGCCTAAGCTGAGTTGGTTGCCTAGCCTAAGTCTTGTGCCGTAGGGACGGCGGGACCACCGGGAGCGGGCAAATCCACCGCGCCGGAGCCGCCGCAGAACCCGGCTAGGGCGGCCGGCGACCTCGCCCGGCCCTGCGCCCGGCCGTATTTCTTTTGCCGATCGCGTCATCTCCCACCCCAGCGCGCCGCGGCGGCCGCCGTCTGGGCTTAGGTCGCCGGCAGGGTTTAGGTCATGACACCTTGACGACGCGGGCCGCTTCGGCCGCCGGGTGGGCTTGCGCCCACAACAACAAGGCCTGAAGACCCAGCCGCTTGATCTCGGGCGCCGCGGCGGTCACTTCCGCCTCCGCTTTCGCCCCTTTGAGAGCCAGCAGGGCGCCGCCAGTGAAAAGGGGCGCGGTCACGGCGACGAGCCGGCCGAGGGGGGCGACAGCCCGGGCCACGACGATGTCGGCGGTCTCTCGCAGCTCTTCCGCCCGGGCCCGCACGATCCGCACCCTCGAGCCCAAGCCCAGTTCGCCGACGACCTGGTCGAGGAAGCGGCAGCGCCTAAGCAGCGGCTCGACCAAGACGACCTCGAGGTCGGGGCGCGCCAAGGCCAACGGCAGCCCGGGCAGCCCCGCGCCGCTGCCCACGTCGAAGACCGTCGCCCCCTGGCCAATCAGGCCGGCCAGGGCGGCCGAATTGAAAATATGCCGTTGCCACAGGCGGTCCGCCTCGGCCGGGCCGACGAGGCCTTGTTCGACGCCAGCTGTCGCCAGGAGGCGGACGTACGACCGTATGAGTTCTGCGTTGTCTTTGAAAACCGCGTCGACGGCGTCTTCTAGCGCCTCAGCCATCGGCTCTCCTCCTCGAATCCGCCAAGGCCGGCGCGCCAGCTGCCGACCGGGGGACTGGTCAGGCCGGCTTGATGACGACGTGCCGCTTCGGCTCCTCGCCTTCGGATTCGCTGACGAGGCCGGCGGCGGCCACAGTGTCGTGGACGATCTTGCGCTCGAACGGGTTCATCGCCCCGAGGGCCATGGAACTGCCGGACTCTTTGACCTCCGCGATGGCGGCGGCGGCCATCTCCTGGAGCTCCTTGCGGCGCTTCTCCCGGTGCCCGGCGACATCGAGCATGAGACGGCTGCGGCGGCCCTGCTGGGTCATGACGGCGAGCCGGCACAGGTCTTGCAGAGCCTCTAGGACCTCGCCGTCGCGGCCGACCAGCTTTTCGCCGGTCGTGACGATGGAGACGTGGGCGCGGCCCGCCTCCACGTACGTGTCGATGTCCCCGTCGAGGTCCGCGATGTCGAGGAGCTCTTCGAGATAGTCGGCGGCCAGCTCGCCTTCGTTTTCGATCTCGTCGGCCGCGTCCGCCGGCTCGACGGGCGAGGCGGCGGCCGGCTCGACAGTGACCACTCCGGTTGCTTCGTTTTCGCTCACTTGTCCTCCTTGAGATTAGGCGCCTTCAAAGGCGTCCGGCCAGGCGGCAGTCTCAGCCCGCAGGCTGGGGCTTAAGGCGATTTCCGCTGGGCCCGAGATTGCTTCTTGGGTTGGTTGCGCGCCACTTGTTGACGCTGGACGCCGCCGCCCGCCGGCGGCTGGACGGCTTGGCGGCGGACGCCCGCGGCGCTCGTCGTCGTTTTGGCCTCGGTCGGGCGGCGGGAACGCTTCTGCCGGCGTTCTTCCGCTATCGCCTGCGGGTCTTTGCCCCGCTTGATCATGCGTTCTTCCCAGTCGATGTAGGCGGGGGTGCCTGGCGTCGGATTGTTGTGGATGAGGAGCCACTGTTGGCCGAGGGTCCACAGGTTCGAGGTCACCCAGTAAAGAAGGACGCCGACTTGGATGATGACGCCCATGAACAAATACATGGCCGGGAAGAGGTAGAGCATCATCTTCTGCTGCTGAGCCATCGGGCCTTCCATCGCCGACGGCGGCAGATTCTTGCTCATAAGCTGTTTTTGGGTGATGAAAAACAGCGACGACATACAGAGGATGAGGACGAGGGCCAGCCAGCGGGTCGGTTCCCAGGCGCTAAGCGGCCACCAGGTGCCGCCGGCCGTGAAGTGGCCGGCCAAACGGGCCCCGAAGATGGTCGCATGGTTTAAGGACTGGGCCAGATCCGGGTTGTGGACGAGGTAGTAGCCGCGGGCGTTGCCCTGGGCCGCCGCCGCCAACACCTGGTAGAGGGCGAAGAAGATCGGCATTTGGATGAGCAGCGGCAGGCAGCTGGAAGCCGGGTTGACTCCCTCTTCCTTCATGAGCTTTTGCGTCTCGACGCCAAGCTTCTCGCGGTCCGAGCCGTATTTCTCCTGCAGGGCCTTCATTTTCGGCTGGATCGCCTGCATGTTGCGGGAGGAGTTGATCTGTTTGACGAACAACGGGATGAGGAGGCTGCGGACGAAGACCGTCAAGGTGACGATGGCCAGGACCCAGGTGACGCCTTGGTCAGGGCCGGTCACCATGGACCAGAAGCGGTAGGCGTAGCCGAGGACGAAAGACACGCCCGTCCGCAACGGCTCCATGATGGCGGAGAAAAAATCTCCGATCCCAGCCCACAGCTCCAATGGGTTCATTGTTTTCTACGCCCTCCCGCCCGCGTGGCAGGCTCTTTGATCCAGTTCCAGTTGTTCGGCGGTCCAGGCGGCAGAGCCGGGCACGGGGTCGTAACCGCCGGCCGACCAGGGGTGGCAGCGGCCGAGGCGGCGGACAATGAGCCAACTTCCCTTGGCGGCGCCGTGGAGTCGGAGGGCTTCGAGGCCGTAGGCGGAGCAACTGGGATAGAACTTGCAGACATTGCCGTAGAGAGGGGAAAGGAGAAGCCGCCACAGTTTGACGAAGCCGATGAGGAGGTATTTCACGGCGCCCCCGGTCCGGCCTTGAGGCTGGCTTCGGCGGCCGCGGCGCGGCGAGCCCATTCCCAGGCCGAGGCGAGGTCGCGGTCCAAGGACCCCGGGTCGCCGGCGGAGGCCGGCAAGGCGCGCAGGACGACATCGGCGGCGAGGCCGGCGAGACGGGGGGCGACGAGGTGGCGCAGGCGCCGTTTGACGCGGTTCCGGACGACGGCGCCACCGACCGCTTTGGAGACGATCAGCCCGGCCCGGCCCGGGGCGCCGGTCGGACGGACGTAGAGGACGAGAGACGGGCGGCCGGTCCGTCGGCCGCTTCGCAGCGTCACGGCGAAGTCAAGCTGGCGGCGCAGTCGGGCCGGGGCCGGCAGCATCGCGCGTCAAACGGTCAAAGACGCGCGGCCCTTGCGGCGCCGGGCGGCGATGATGGCGCGGCCCGCACGGGTCCGCATGCGGCTGCGGAAGCCGTGGACGCGGCTGCGGCGCCGGTTGCTCGGTTGGTAGGTGCGCTTGCTCACGCTCAAGCTCCCAGGATTCTTTTCGCGGGTGGTCCATCCCGTTGAGGGCCAACGGGGGAAACGTCGCAGGTCACGACGACTACGACACGATACGCGGCCCGCCGAGATCGGGCAACCCGGCCCCGCCGTAGCCGCCGCCGCGGACGGTCCCGCCCGTTTGGCGCCGCCGCCTCCCAACCCCCTCGGACCGGCCCGCCGAAGACGTGAGAGGCGCCGTCCCTGAGACAAGGGGAATCGTCTTGGCGGACTTGTCCAGCAGACACGCCGAGACAGGCTTTTTCAGTCCCCGCTCCGGCTTGCACCGCCTTCCCGGAGGACACTACGGTGAACCTCGGCGCGGTCCCACGCCACCCCCGCTACAGCGACTCACAATCTGTGTATAACTGTGTGGACGACGTGTGCCGCGACCCTGGAATTCAGCGTGCCGAAGGATGGTTAGGAGGGGTGTGGCCGTGACGACTCCCCCTGACCTTGGCGACTCGCCGTTGCCGCTTTTCTGGGACTCTCTCCTCGCCCGTCTCGGCCCGCCGACCCGTTCGCTGCTAGCCACCTGCCAACCCCGTTCCTTGTCTTGGGACACTCTCGACGTGGCCGCTCCGAACGACTTCACCCGGGAGCGGATCGCCCAACGCCTGCGGGGCGAGATCGAAGCCGTCCTCCTCGACCAGGCCGGCCACACGGTCCACCTGGCTGTGACGACCGATCCCAGCCTCTTCGACGAGAACCTCCTGAGCACAGTCGCGGACGCCGCCGCGGACCCGCTCCCCTTGGCTGTCCCCCAGTTGCCTTTGGCGCCCCGCCCCGTCGAGCGCCTCAACGCCAAATACACCTTCGACAGCTTCGTCACCGGTTTCTCGAACCGCTTCGCCCACGCCGCCGCTGTGGCCGTCGCGGAAGGCGCGGTCGAGTCGGGGCCCGGCCAGGCCTACAACCCCCTCCTCATCTACGGCGATTCCGGTCTCGGGAAAACACATTTATTGCACGCCATCGGCCACTACATCGGCGTGCACACGCAGCACCTGTCGATCCGCTACGTCCCGACCGAGGAATTGACGAACGACTTCATCAACGCGATCTCCCAAAACCGCATGGCGGCTTTCCGCCGGACCTACCGCGAAGTCGATGTCCTTCTCATAGACGACATCCAATTCCTCGAGTCGAAAAACGCCACCCAGGAAGAATTCTTCCACACCTTCAACGCCCTCCAAAACGCCCAAAAGCAAATCGTCATGACATCGGACAGGCCGCCAAAACTGCTCGGCGAGGTGGAGCCGCGGCTGCGTAGCCGTTTCCAAAGCGGGCTGCTTGTGAACGTCCAACCGGCCGAACTGGAAACCCGCATCGCGATCCTCCAGCGCAAGGCGGCTTCTGAGAGCGTCGACATCGACACGGAGATCATCCATTTCATCGCCTCCCGCATCCACTCGAACATCCGCGAACTCGAAGGCGCCCTCATCCGTTTGACGGCCTTCGCTTCCCTCAACAAACAGCCGATCACCATCGACATGGCCGAAGTCGTCATCAAAGACCTTGTCTCGGACGACGCCGAACGTCCCATCACCATCGCGATGGTCGCCATCGAAACGGCTAACCACTTCGACATGCCGCTCGACGAGCTCAAAGGCCCCGGCCGCTCCGCCAACGTCGCCTTGGCCCGCCAGATCGCCATGTATCTGAGCCGGGAGCTGACGGAATTGTCCCTGCCGAAGATCGGCACGGAATTCGGCCGCGACCATACGACGGTCATCCACGCTTACCGCAAGATCAGCGGCCTCATCGCCCAAGACCGCAGCGTTTTTTCGACGGTCACAGAGATCACGAACCGTGTCCGCCAACGCGCCCAACGGATCTGACGGCGCAAATCTGCCGTCCCAAAAGCCGCACCGCCGCGGCGACGTTTATCCACAGATATCCACAGCGTTCTGTGGACAACCTGCTGACAAGCCGACTCGTCCGGTGAACAGGCCGAAGCGGCCGCTGGCCATACCCACCTTGCCACCTGGCCGTCCCCCGCCTTGTCCACCGAATCACATGGTTGTCATCGAGGCGGGACTAGGGTTTTCCCGGGTTATCCCCACCATCCCCAGCCCCTACGACTGCGACGGCAGTCGTAATCAAACATTAAGGACTTTGAAGTAGGCCGCCGCCGATCTGTGGACAAGCGGCCGGACCGCCTGTCAGCGAGAAGACCTGAATCAGTTCCCGGCGGCTGGCAAATCCCCATCTCCAGGGCGCTAGCGACGTTGTGGCGGCCCTTCAGCCGAGGGCCGCGCTCAGAGGCGGCCGGCCCGCGCGCGCTCTGGGAGCGGCCTCCTGGTCCGGTTGCAATGCCATTCGACCCAGGCCGGGCTGCGCGCTCTGGGAGCGAGCCTTCAGGAGTTGGCCCGTAGGCCTGTTTTGGCGGCCTGCGGGCGGCTGGCCCGTCTCGCTGGCGGGAGCCGTTCCAAACCGGGCTCACCGAGGCCGCCGGCGCCGCCCTAGGAGGCTGTCGGACCAGTACAGTAGGGCTGACGATCGCCCTGCGAGCGCGCCCCCGTGCGGCCTCTTCCGCCGCGGCGGGCGGGCCGCCCAATGAAGGAGTGACACATGAAGGTCCGGCTGGAAAAAGACGCTCTGGCGGACGCCGTCCAGTGGGCGGCCCGCAGCCTGCCGC
>JAIRXC010000049.1 GCA_031268515.1 Propionibacteriaceae bacterium | reverse complement strand
CTGAAGGGTGTATTCCGAGGGGCGCGGCCGACACGCAAGACTGGGCCGGCTCAGAGCAGAGCCTTCTTCAGGTTCCGATCGAGGGCCGCAAGAAAATCTTCAGTCGTCAGCCAGGGTTGCCCGGGACCGACGAGCAGGGCCAAATCCTTCGTCATGTCGCCGGCTTCGACCGTCTCGACGCAAACCCGCTCAAGGGTCTCCGCGAAACCCGTCAACGCCGGCGTCTGATCGAGCTTGCCGCGGTGTTTGAGGCCGCCCGTCCAGGCGAAGATCGAGGCGATCGGGTTGGTCGAAGTCGGCTGGCCCGCCTGGTGCAGGCGGTAATGCCGGGTGACGGTGCCGTGGGCCGCCTCCGCCTCGACCGTCCGGCCGTCCGGGCTCATGAGGATGGAAGTCATGAGGCCAAGAGAGCCGAAGCCCTGGGCGACGATGTCGGACTGGACATCGCCGTCGTAGTTCTTACAAGCCCAGAGATAGCCGCCCGGCCACTTGAGGGCCGCCGCCACCATGTCGTCGATCAGCCGGTGCTCATAGCTCAAGCCGGCCGCTTCGTAACGCTCCTTGTAATCCCGCTCGAAGATCTCCTGGAAGGTGTCCTTGAAGAGTCCGTCGTAAGCCTTCAAAATCGTGTTCTTAGTCGACAGATAAACCGGATAGCCGCGCTGGAGGCCGTAGGAGAAGACCGCCTGGGCGAAATCTTCGATGGAACGAGTGAAGTTGAACATGCCCATGGCGACGCCGCCGTCGGCCGGATAATCCGCCACGGTGAATTCCATGGGCTCGGAGCCGTCAGCCGGGGTGTAGGCGATGGTGACGCGGCCGGGGCCGGGGACCTTGAAATTGACCGCTTTGTATTGGTCGCCGTGGGCGTGGCGGGCGATCACGATGGGCTTAGTCCAGCCCGGCACAAGACGGGGGATGTTCGCGCAGACGATCGGCTCGCGGAAAACGACGCCGCCTAAAATGTTGCGGATTGTCCCATTCGGGGACAACCACATTTTCTTGAGGCCGAATTCTTGGACGCGGGCCTCGTCTGGGGTGATCGTGGCGCACTTGACGCCGACCCCGGCGCGCTTGATGGCGCGAGCCGCCTCGACCGTCACCTGGTCCTCGGTGGCGTCGCGGTTTTCGATCCCGAGGTCGAAATACTCAAGGTCGATGTCCAAATACGGGTGGATGAGGCGGTCTTTGATGGAGCGCCAGATGATCCGAGTCATCTCGTCGCCGTCGAGTTCGACGACCGGGCCGACGACTTTGATCTTTGCCATGGGTCCTCCTCGTTGTGGGCCTGTCAGCCACCCTGGCGGCGGCGAACAGGCCCGGCCAAGGCGGGGTCCGAGCCAAAGTCCGGCCCGAATGACCTCAGGCTAACGCCTTCCCAGCCCCGCTGTCGCACCTGCCATGGCGTATGAGACAACCTGCCTGGCCGGTTGGCTGGCCGCCATCAGCTGAAGACCACCGTTCGGACGCCGTCGAGCAAGATGCGATGCTCCGCGAACAGGCGGACCGCTTCGGCCAAGGTGGCCGATTCGATGTCGCGGCCGCTCTCGACCAACTGGGCGACGGATTTCGAATGGCCGGCCGGGGTGACGTTCTGGGCGATGATCGGCCCCTCGTCAAGGTCGGCCGTGACGAAATGGGCCGTCGCGCCGATCAGTTTGACGCCGCGGGCGTGGGCCTGCCGATAGGGGTTGGCGCCCTTGAAACCCGGCAAGAAGGAGTGGTGGATGTTAATGGCCCGACCCGCCAGGTCGGCGCAGAGGCCGGGGCTGATGATCTGCATGTAGCGGGCCAAGACGACCAGTTCGATGTCGTAATCGGCCAGCACCTGGCGTATCCGGTCTTCCATCCAAGCCTTCGTCTTAGGGAAAACCGGGTGATGCTCGAAGGGCACGCCGTAGAAGGCGGCCAGATCGGCCAGGCCCTCGTGGTTGGACAGGACCAGAGGGACTTCGATTGGCAAAGCGCCCTGACGCTGGCGGCTCAGCAGGGCGTTGAGGCAGTGGGGGGCGGCCGAAACGAGGATGAGGGTGCGGACGGGGCGGCCAGAGGCGTCGAGGCCGAGGACGCCGTCGAAGCTTTGGGCCACCGGGTCCAAAGCCGCGCGCAGACGGTCAGGGGCGCTGGCGTGTTCGACCTGGACACGCAGGAAAAAACGACCGGTGTCCGGCGAGGAGTACTGCTGGGATTCGGTGATGTTCCCGGCCGCCTCGACAATGGCGCCGGAGACGGCGTGGACGATGCCAGGGCGGTCGAGGCAGCTCAACGTGATGACGGAGCGGTTGAGATCAGTCACCTGCGTAGGGTAGCGGGGGCGGCCGGCGCGCGCCGACGACGGGCCGCCAGGGCCCCGCCAGCCTAGGCGCGTCCGACCCCAAGCCACCGCTTGGGCACGAACTGTCCCTCAAACGTCAGGGCGGTTTGGCGGCAAACTGCGCCGGCGGGTTTACGGCCTCGCTGTCCGCCGCCTGGCCACGGCAAAGAGGCTGAGACCGGCCAAAGCGAGGAAGCCGAGGCCGCCCAAGGCGAGGTGAGCCGCCGAGGGCGTAAGGCCCGTGCCAGGCAGGTCGCCGCCGAAGACGAAGGCTTGCTCCGCCGAACCGGAGCGTTCGCCGGTCAACACGACGCGGTGCGGGCCCGAGGCTGCCCCAGCTGGCATCGTCCAGCTCAGGCGGACGGCACCTTGGGCGTCAGCCGTCGTGCTGCCGATGGAGAAGGGGTCCGAGTAAACGACGCCGCTGACCTGTTCGCCCGCCTCGAAACCGCTGGCGGCGACGGTGAAAACGGAGCCGTCGAGGGTGACGACGAGGCTTAAGCGGCTGCCAGCGGAGGGCGCGGCGGTCGGCTCGGCCGTGGCGCTGGGAGCGGCCGTGGGAGACGCTGTCGGACTGGCCGCGGCGGTCGGCTCGGCGGTAGGCGAAGGACCGGCCGTCGGCGTCCCGGTCGGGCTGACGGGCGAACTGGACGGAGCGGCGGTCGGGCTGGCTGTGGCGACGGCGGTCGGGCTGGCCGACGGCGCCGACGAGGTCGGACCAGTGGTCGGCGTCGCGCTGGCGCTGGCCGACGGGAGCGGACTGGCCGTCAAACTGGGCGTCGGCGGCGCTGTCGGAGCGCCGGTCGG
>JAIRXC010000043.1 GCA_031268515.1 Propionibacteriaceae bacterium | reverse complement strand
CCGGCGCCCGATCCCGCTGCCGCGGCCATTGGGACTGCCTTGGTCGGCCACTCCCTGGGCGGCCGGGCCGCCATGCTGGCCGCGCTGAGACGGCCCGACCTCGTGCCCCGCCTCGTCATAGCAGACAGCGCTCCCCTGGCCGGCCCGGCCGGCCCCCTCGCCCGCTACGCCACGGCCCTCCAAGAACTCGACCTTGCCCGGCTGTCCTCACGCCAAGAAGCCGACCGGGCCATGGCCACAGCGATCCCGGACCCCCGGATTCGCGGTTTCCTCCTGGCCAGCTTGCGTCCCAGCGCCGACGGTTCTTGGTCTTGGCTGTTCAACCTCGACGTCCTAGCCCGCGACATCGACGCCGCCACGGCCTGGCCCGACCTCGACGGCCAGCCCCCCTACCCCGGCCCTGTTTTGTGGCTCCTCGGCCAACACAGCGGCCACGTCCCGCCAGCGGCGCGAGAGCAGATGCGGGCATTGTTCCCCCGCGCCGTCGCCGTGACGGTCAAGGCGGCCGGCCACTGGGTCCACGCGGACCAGCCCGCGGTCGTCAGCCAGGCCATCCGACAGTTCGCCGCCGGCTAGAGGCCCCACGGCCGAAAACCGGCTGACGCAAGACGGCCGCCAGTTTTTGGGGCATAACGGCAGGGCCGCCCGTCACGTCGGTTGGCGGTCGGCGCGACGCTGGCGGTTTGCCTGGCCGGATCAGCCCTGTGAGACCTGCTCGATCTCGGCCGCGTTGTTTGGTTTGCCCGTGCCGTCGCTGTTGCTGCCGTCTTGGCCGTTGGCGGCGATCCGCTCGATGACAGCCAAGGAGGCGGCGTCAAGATGGCCGAAAACCGTGTAATTAGGCAGCAGGCTCGAATCCTCGTAGACAATGAAGAATTGCGAACCATTGGTGTTGGGCCCGGCGTTGGCCATGGCGACGGTCCCGGCCGGATACGTGTCGTCGGAGTACAACTCGTCCGCGAAGCTATAGCCAGGGCCGCCGGCGCCCGTGCCCGTCGGGTCGCCGCACTGGAGCATGTGGAGAGAGCCGGAATCAGACAGGCGGTGGCAGCGGGTGCCGGTGTAATAGCCCTGCTCGGCCAGCGACAAGAAAGAGTTGACCGTGCAAGGGGTGCGAGCCCGGTCGAGCGTGATGGTGACAGGCCCCTCGTTCATCGTCAAGGTGACCGTGACCGTCCCCGTGGCCAAGATGCCATCGACCGGCGGCGGATCGACAGGTTTGGCCGGGGAGCCGTTGACGACGTAAGCGCAGGTGGTGGCGCCGGAGCTGGCGTTCGAGCGGACCGTCGCCGCGGGAGACGGAACCGTCGTGCTGTCCGGACCAGAGGCGCAGCCGGCCGCCAGGACCGCCAGGAAGGCCGCCGCAATGGCCAATCGTTTCGAATTCACGGCCCTAAGTGTAGTGGGCGGCGCTGTGCCGGGCTGCGGTCAGCCGCTTGCTTCAAACGTCTAGGCAGACGCCTCGCAACGGCTCCAGACAACTTCTAACACGTCCGACGATAAAGTTTTTCGCCGCCTGGCCGACCATCTAGTCAAGCAATCGAAAAAGGCCGCTCTCTTGGCGAGCTCGCAGGCCAGCCGTCTATTTTATGTCGCTGGGACAGGCCTTTCGCGGCGACAGCGGACAATCTCGGCCGGCCTCTGGCAAGAGCCTTGAAAACTTGGGGCGGCAGCGGCCTGCCAAAGACCAAGCTGGCGCCGCTAAAAAACGCGGAAAGGCGTCCAGTCCGGTTGAAGGGAAGCAGGGGGGCTAGAGCCCGCCCGGCTCCAGCCCCCGCGAAGCCCGCAGGCCGAGACGGCATAAATGCCGTCTTTCCTCCAACCGGCCGCGATCACTTCTCCTGCCCACTGTGAGAACGCTGATCGCGGCCTTCGCATTCCCGCTCTTTTGGGGCCGCCCCCGGGTCCAAAATCACCTGGCTGGAAAAAGCTTCGCCGCCGTCAGCGAGAAACCTCGAGGTCAAGCCGGAGGAGCCGCGCCCGGCCGTCTGTCAGAAACCCACAAAACCTCGCGGCCTGGGCCGTTGGCGACGCGGGAGAGGATGAACAAGAGGTCGGACAAACGGTTGAGGTAGGTCAAAGCGACCGGGTTGATCCCGCCGGCCGGGGTGCCCGGGGCGGCCCCAGAGGCCGCAGCAACCAAACTGTCTTCCTTGATAGTTTCGCCCGCGGGAGCGGTTTGGCTTGCCTCGGCGCCTCCCGGTTCGCTCAGACCGTGCTCCCGGGCCGCCCGCCAACCGATCCGTTCAGCCCGGCGGCAGACTGTTCGAGCCAGGTGGAGCGCCGCCCCGGCCGGCGAACCGCCCGGCAAGATGAAAGACCGCAACGGGGCCAAGGCGGCCCCAAACTCATCACAGAAGCGCTCCAGCCGCTCGACCTGGGCAGCCTCGACGCGCAGGGTTGGCCCGGCGGCCGGATCGACCGGGTTGGCAAGATCGGCTCCCAAATCGAATAGTTCTTGTTGAATGAGGGCAAGGACCTCGGCCACCGGCTGCGTCAAGCCACCGTCGGCCAAGGCCAAACCAATGACGGCGTTAAGCTCGTCGACCGCCCCGTAGGCCCCGACCCGGTCATCCGCCTTGTCCACCAGCTCATTGTTGACGAGCCTCGTCTGCCCCACGTCACCTGTTTTCGTGTAGATCCGGGTCAACTGCACCATGGCGCCGACTCTACGCGGCCCTCAGCCCCGCGGCCTCTTCTTCGCCTGGAACCGGACAGCCGCGCAAACCCACGCCAGCCTGACCTGGATTTGCCCGCCCCGGGCGGACAACCAGCCGGCCAGGCGAAGCCGCGTCGGCCCCGATCCGCTGCTCGGCTCTCCTCCCAACCGAGCGCCGGGCCCCGTCGCCACGGCCGCCGAGGCCCTGTGCCGGCGGCTTTCCTCTCAACCGAGCGACGGGCGCTTCAAAGCGATAGGGGGACGAGGACGGGAAACGCGGGACCCGGAGACAGGACACGCAGGGGTTACCTGGCTTGTTCGAGGTGGTCGACGACGGCGGGCAGCTCGGAGACAAGACACGCGGGGGTTACCTAGACGGCGGCGGCGGCAGGCCGCCGCCGGGGGCCCGGGTGTGGCCGTATTGGCCCTCCCCCGGAGGAGCCGCCTCGATCCAAGCCAGCAGGCCGTTGACGGCCGACGGAGACATGGCGAGGTCGCAGATGTCGCCCTCTGCGCGGTTGCGCACCCGCAACACCTGCTGCCCCTCGTACAGCACTCCCCGTTCGGCGGTCGACGGCCAGCGGCGCGAGGCGCCGTCAATGCCAAGCCGGAGCCAACGGAAGCGCGGCTGCAAGGTGAAGGAAAGCAACGGATACCACCAGAGGGCGTCGCCGCGGTACTGGGCGATGCCCTGGCTCCAATGTTGGGGGCGCGCGTCGTGTGCGTGGCGGTAATAACAGTCGAAGGTCCCCGGCCCCGCGCCGAGGTGGCGGCGGCGCCAGACCAGCCAGGCGACAACGGCGACGACCGCCAGACAAGAAGCAGCGCCGATGAAAGCGACGAGGGCCTGGCCGTCGTCCATCAGCCGGCCCGGCCTCTCGGGGGGCGCTGACAGCAGGACGCCATCTCAAACCTTTCGCGACACAGCCTTGACCTGGGCGATGGCCCGATGGTAATCCCTCAACGTCTGGGGCGAGTTATCCCCCCCGTCGCGTTTGGCCTGAGCCCTCCGAAGATTGGCCTGAGCCTCGTCCAAACTGATCTCCTCGGCCAGCTGGGCGTAGGGGCTGATGACCGCCGTCCGATCTGACTCGACCGCCAAAAAACCGCCGTCGACGGCGATGACCTCGCTGCGGCCGTCCGCCGTCGTCACCACCACGGGACCCGGTTCTCGTCCCAAGGCGGCGTTTTTCAGGCCGGCCGCCGTGTCACCGCCAGCCAACATGGCCAACAGCGGGCCGTGGCGGGCGAGGATGCCGATCTCGCCTTCGGTCGTCGTGGCGGTCAGCTGTGTCGCCTCGCCCTCCCAGACGCTCTGGCTCGCCGCCACGACCTCGACGTGGAAGGTCTCGGCCATGTCAGGCGCCCTTTTCGATGGCGGCAGCCTTCGCCATGACGTCTTCCATGCCGCCGACGTTGAAGAAAGCCTGCTCTGGCACGTTGTCGACGTCGCCGCGGCAGATCATCTGGAAGCCCTCGATGGTGTCTCGCAGCGGCACGGTCGAACCGGGGACGTTGGTGAACTTCTCCGCCATGTAGGTGTTCTGTGACAAGAACTGCTGGATACGGCGGGCGCGAGCCACGACGATCTTGTCAGTTTCTGACAGCTCATCAACGCCGAGGATGGCGATGATGTCTTGGAGTTCCTTGTTGCGCTGGAGGATGCGCTTGACCTCGATGGCGGTGTCGTAGTGCTCCTGGCCGATGTACTGGGGATCGAGGATGCGGCTGGTCGAGCTGAGCGGGTCGACGGCCGGGTAGAGGCCGCGGGAGGCGATGTCACGCGACAGCTCAGTTGTCGCGTCGAGGTGGGCGAAGGTCGTCGCCGGGGCCGGGTCGGTGTAGTCGTCGGCGGGGACGTAGATGGCCTGCATCGAAGTGATGGAGCGGCCCCTGGTCGAGGTGATGCGCTCTTGCAACTGGCCCATTTCGTCGGCCAGGTTGGGCTGGTAGCCGACGGCCGAAGGCATACGGCCGAGCAGGGTCGAGACCTCCGAACCGGCTTGCGTAAAACGGAAAATGTTGTCGATGAACAGCAAAACATCTTGGTGTTCGACGTCGCGGAAATACTCAGCCATCGTGAGCGCTGACAACGCCACTCTAAGCCGGGTGCCCGGCGGCTCGTCCATCTGCCCGAAGACGAGGGCGGTGTCCTTCATGACCCCGGCCTCGATCATCTCGTGGATGAGGTCGTTGCCCTCGCGGGTGCGCTCCCCCACTCCCGCGAAAACCGAGGTGCCGCCGAAGTTGTGGGCGATGCGGTAGATCATCTCCTGGATCAAGACGGTCTTGCCGACGCCGGCGCCGCCGAACAAGCCGATTTTGCCGCCTTGGACGTACGGGGTCAGCAGGTCGAGCACCTTTATGCCAGTCTCAAGCATCTCCGTTTTCGACTCCAGCGTGTCGAAAGCCGGCGGGTCGCGGTGGATCGGCCAGCGCTCCGACTGGTCCAGGTCCACATCGTCGTTGAGGCACTCGCCTGTGACGTTCCAGACGCGGCCCTTCGTGATCTCGCCCACGGGGACAGAGATCGGGGCGCCAGTGTCCGTGACGGCGGCGCCGCGGCGCAGCCCGTCCGTCGGCTTGAGCGAGTTGGCGCGGACGACGTTGTCGCCGACGTGGAGCTCGACTTCCAGCGTGATCGCCCGCTTGGCGCCCATCGCGTCGACGTCGACCACGAGGGCGTTGAGGATCTCGGGCATCTCGTCGGGGGCGAACTCGACATCCACCACCGGCCCGATGACACTGACGACACGGCCGACGCCGGGGTGGCGGCGGGCCGAGGTCGCTTCGGAAAGCGTCGCGGTCATGACTTCCTCACTCGTTTCTGGTCTTAGCCTCGGACAGCGCTTGGACGCCGCCGACGATCTCGGTGATTTCCTGGGTGATCTGCCCCTGGCGCGCCTGGTTGGCCTGGCGGGTCAGCTCTTCGATCAGTTGTTGGGCGTTGTCGGTGGCCGACTTCATGGCCGTCTGCTTGCTGGCCAATTCGGAGGCGGCGGCCTGCATGAGATAGAAGTGGACGCGGTTGCGGATGTAGAGGTCGAGCAGCCGGTCGAGGACGATTTCTTCGCTCGGCTCGAACTCGTACAGCGGCGTGGCTTGACGCTCCTCATCCTTATTGTGGACGACACGCAGCGGCAGGATCCGCCGGATCCTGGCCTCCTGTCGCAGCATCGACTCGAAACGGGTGTAGACGACCTGGATCTCGTCGACCCCGCCCTCTTCGGTCGGCTTGCGGAAAGCCTGAAGGAGGACGCCGGCCACCGCGTCCGACTGGGTGTAGGTCGGTTTGTCGGAAAACCCGTCCCAGCCTTTGACGACCTCCCGGCCGCGGAATTTGTAGTACGCCAAGCCCTTGCGCCCGCAGATGTAGGTGTCGACCACGCGGCCTTGATGGCTCAGAGTCTGCGTCAGCCGCTCGGCCATCCGGATGACGTTCGAGCTGTAAGCCCCAGCCAGGCCGCGGTCGCTCGTCACGACGAGGACTGCCGAACGGCGGATCTCGTCCGGCTCCGTCAGCAGCGGGTGCCTGACCTTGGAACCGGCCGCCACAGCCTCGACGGCCCGGTTGAGCTCGCGGGTGTAGGGCAGGGCCTGCAACGCCGCCTGCTGGGCCTTCGTGATGCGGGAAGCCGCGATCAACTCCATGGCGCGCGTGATCTTCTGGGTGGCGCGGACCGAGCGGTTGCGCTCCCGCAGCTCTCTTAAAGAAGCGGCCATGGCCTACTTCTTCTTCCCCGCCACGATCTGCTCTTGGTCGACGTCCTGGCTCAAGGAGATCCGCGCCCGCTCCGGTTCGATGAGGGGGCGTCCCTCCGAGGTCCGGAACTGAGACTTGAAACGCTTTATCTGTTCGCGCGCCTCGTCCTTGGCGTCATCTGGGAAGAGGAGGGTCGAGGCGATGGTCTGGAGGACCTCGCAGTGGTCGCGCAGGTAGTCGAGCAATTCGCGTTCGAAGCGGAGGACGTCCTCGGTCGGCACGTCGTCCAAGAGGCCGCTGAGGCCCGCCCAGACCGAGATGACCTGCTCTTCGACCGGGTAGGGCGAGTATTGCGGCTGGCGCAGCAGCTCGGTCAACCGGGCGCCGCGGTCCAACTGGCGGCGGCTGGCCTCGTCCAAGTCGGAGGCGAACATGGCGAAGGCTTGCATGTCGCGATACTGGGCCAAGCCGATCTTGAGCGTGCCGGCGACCTGTTTCATGGCCTTGATCTGAGCGTCGCCGCCGACACGGGAAACCGAGACGCCGACGTCGATGGCGGGGCGCTGGTTGGCGTTGAAGAGGTCAGACTGCAAGAAAAGCTGGCCGTCGGTGATCGAGATGACGTTGGTCGGGATGTAGGCGGAAACGTCGTTGGCCTTCGTCTCGATGATGGGCAGCCCCGTCATCGAGCCGCCGCCCAGCTCGTCGCTCAGCTTGGCGCAGCGTTCCAGCAAACGGGAGTGGAGGTAGAAGACGTCGCCGGGGTAGGCCTCGCGGCCCGGCGGCCGACGTAGGAGGAGGGACATGGCCCGGTAAGCCTCGGCTTGCTTCGTCAGGTCGTCGAAGACGATGAGGACGTGCTTGCCCGCGTACATCCAGTGTTGGCCGATGGCCGAGCCGGTGTAGGGGGCGATGTATTTGAAACCGGCCGGATCGGAGGCGGGGGCGTGGACGATTGTCGTGTAGGCCATGGCCCCGGCCTTCTCCAGGGAGCCGCGGACGCCAGCGATGGTCGAGCCCTTCTGGCCGACGCCGACGTAGACACAGCGCACCTGCTTGCTCGGGTCGCCCGATTCCCAGTTGTCCTTCTGATTGATGATGGTGTCGATGGCGATGGCTGTCTTGCCGGTTTTGCGGTCGCCGATGATGAGCTGGCGTTGGCCGCGGCCGATCGGGGTCATGGCGTCGATGGCCTTGATGCCGGTCTGGAGGGGCTCTTTGACAGACTGGCGCTCCATGACGCCGGCCGCCTGCAATTCGAGGGCGCGGCGGCCCTCCAAGGCCGTGATCGGGCCCAGGCCGTCGATGGGGTTGCCCATGGCGTCGACGACGCGGCCGAGGTAGCCGTCGCCGACCGGCACAGACAAAATCTCGCCCGTCCGTTTGACCGGCGAACCCTCGTCGATGCCCTCGGAGGAGCCGAGGACGACGACGCCGATCTGCCGCTCGTCCAAGTTGATGGCGATGCCGAGGACGCCGTTGGAAAACTCCAGCAACTCGTTGGCCATCGCCGACGGCAAGCCGCTGACATGGGCGATGCCGTCGCCCGACGTCACGACGTAGCCGATCTCTTCTCGCGCCGCCGCCGCTTGGGCGAAGTCGCGGACGTATGTGTCCAAGACCTCGCGGATCTCGTCGGCCCGAATCGCCAATTCCGCCATCGTGCGTCCTTTTCCTTTTCGCTTCGGGTTTCAGCCCGGGTTAAGCTGCTCGAATTTTTCTTTACGTGAGGTGGCGGCGGGCTGTTTCCAACCGGGCCGCCACGGTGCCGTCGATGACATCGTCGCCGATCTCAACCCGGACGCCGCCGAGGACCGTCGGATCGACGATCTCTTCGAGGACGACCGGCCGGCCTGAACGTTCGGCCAAAGCGGCCGTCAAACGCGCGCGCTGACCCGGTCCGAGGGGCGAGGCGACGACAGCCCGGGCGACGGTTTGGCCCTTGAGCTGGCCAGCTAGGCCAAGGGACCGGGCGACGGCGTCTTCGAAGGGAACCGAGGCGGTGGCCGCCTGTTCTGCCAACGTGACCGCGGCCGGCTGGACACGGCCCTCCAAGAGCCGGCGGACAAGACCGCGGCGACGCTCGGCCGAGACTGTGAAATCGGTCAACGCCCGGCGCAGTCCACGGTCCCCGGCGACGAGTTGGCCGAAGGCGAAGAGGCCGTCTACGGCCGCCGTGAAGCGGCCTTCGCTGTCCGCCCACAGCCAACAGGCCCGGATGCCCTGACGCTCTAGGGCCCTTCTAAGGCCGTCCGCGTCGGACCAGGACTGGGCGACCGCCGCCAAGGCGACCGCCAAAGCCCCCGGGCCGACACGGCTGCCCAAGAGGGAATAGGCGGCCCGCTGGCGGGCGGCGGCCGGGGCTGCGGGATTGGTCAAGGCCCGCCTGAGGTAAGGGGATTCGGCCAACGCCTGGGCGAGGTCCAAGAGATCTTGGGCGGTCTGGCCGTCGGCCGGAGCGGCGGCCAAGGCGGCGTCGAGGGCCTGGCCGCGGGTCGCGATGACGGGCGCCGTCATGGCTCAGGCCTTCACGGGCAACTGGTCGAGTTCGGCCAGGAAGCGATCGACGGCGCGGCTGGCCCGCTGCTCATCGGCCAAGGTCTCGCCCAAGATCTTGCCGGCCAGGTCCGTCGCCAACCCGCCGATCTCGCCCCGCAGCTCGGACGCCGCTTGGACGCGTTCGGCGCCGATTTGGGCCCGGGCGGCGGCGATGACACGCTCGGCCTCCGCCTCGGCTTGACGGCGGGCCTTGGTCCGGATTTGGGCGGCGGAGTCACGGGCTTCTTCCCTGATCCCGGCGGCCTCGTCGGCGGCCTTGGCAAGTTGGGCGTTGTAGCGAGCCAAAGCGGCATCCGCCTCGGCCTGCTTGCGCTCAGACTCTTCGATGCCGCCGCGTATGAGCTCGTCACGACGCTTGTAGACAGCCTCGAACGCAGGGACGATCTTCTTCGCCATGACCACCCAGATGACAGCGAACAAAACCAAGCCGACGACAAACTCGGAAAGGTGCTCTGGCAGCAGCGGCCCCAACGGCCCGCTGCTTCCTTCGAGGGGGAACATCAGTTGATGACGAAGGCCAGGGCGATGCCGATGATGGCGAGCGCCTCGACCACGGCGAAGCCGATCCAAGCCGTCGACAACATGGCGCCGCGGGCCTCAGGCTGACGGGCCGTGCCGTTGATGACCGAGGCGAAAATCCAAGCCACGCCGAGGGCCGGGCCCAACGTGGCGATGCCGTAGCCGATCATGTTGAGCGAGCCAGCGGTGTCGAGCAGGTTCATTGTGTTCCTTTCGGGGTCGGTTCGAAACCGGGTCAGTGCGCCTCGGACAGCGACGAAGAGACGTATTGGGCGGTCAGGACGGTGAAGATATAAGCCTGAAGGCAGGCCACCAGCAGTTCGATGGCGAAAACGAAGAAGCTCAGGAGGAGGGCGAGGCCGCCCGCCACGTTCCAGATCGGGCTGTAGCCGGCGGAGCTGGCCGAGGTCGCCAAAAGCAGCCAGCTGCCGCCGACGACGAAGACCATGACGACGAGGTGTCCGGCGAACAAGTTGGCGAACAAGCGCAAGCCCAAGGTCAGCGGCCGGGTGATGAAGTTCGAGATGAACTCCAATGGCGCCACAAGGATGAGGAGGGGAGCTGGGACGCCGTGGGGCACGGTCATGTTCTTGAAATAGCCGGCCAGGCCGTGCCTCTTGATGCCGGCGGCGTTGTAGAGGATCCAACTGGCCCCGGCCAACCCCCAAGCGAAGCCGATCTTCGAGAAGGTCGGGAACATGAACAAGAACGTCTGCCCAAATAGATTATTGACAAGGATGAAAGTGAACAAGGCTAAAAGGTAGGGGACGTACTTTTGATAGTCACGGCCGATGATGTCGCGGGCGACGCCGTTTCGGATCATGTCGTAGAGGTATTCGCCTACGAATTGGCGTTTGCCAGGGATGACCTTGGGCCGCCAGACGACCACAAGCCAGAAAACGATGACGGCCACGGCGGCTATGACGGCCTGGGCGATGTGGTTGGTGAACCAGACGTCCGTCCAAGTCGAAGACGCCTCGGCGCAAGAAGCGGGAAGGCTGCCTTCGCCGTGGCAGGCGGTCCAGACCGAACTGGGGAACAAGGGGCGAGAATCGAAGGCTTGGACGCCGAATTCGGGGGGAGCAGATCCCTCGAGCGGGATCAGGCCGAAGGCCGCAGGACCCATGCCCCCTCCTTGTGGTCGCACGCCCCAATTATGACTTGGCGCCGAAGCGCTTGATGACGAGAAACACGCCGAGCCCGACGCCTACGACCAAGCCAATAGGCAAGAGAAAACCCGTGCCAAGCCAGTGGTCCCCCAGCCAGCCTAATCCGCCGTAGAGAAGCAGGCCCGCCACAATGTAAGACAAGGCGGTGAATCCGTCGCCGTCATTGCCCTGCGGATCGCTCATCGCGGTGCAATCTATCAGGGGAAGCCGGAGAAGTCATGCCCCGTGGAAGCGGCGCGGCAGGGGATGGGTCGAAGACCGGCACCCGGAGGCGGCTGTAGCAGAGGAGGAGGCCGCCGAGCCAGCCGAAGGTCCCGGCGGCGACTCCCCCGAACACCCAGCGGACGGGCCAGCCAGCGTCGGCGGCCAAGGCCATGAGGCAGGTCGCGAGCCCTGCCTGGAGGCCGTAGGCGGCCAAGCTGGCGGCGAGCAGGAAGCGGGCGTCGAAGCGGGCGCAGGCGATCTGGGCCCCGTGGCCAAGGCTGAAAAAGAGGTAGCTGGCCGCGGCCCCGAGCCCGGCCGCACGGGCGGGGCCTGCCCCGGCGGCGACAGCCAGGCCGAAAGGCACGAGGGCGGCGGCGACAGCGCCGCCGCTGGCCCATCGCCAGAGCCGCCAGCCCGCCTCTGCCAGCCAGCTGGCCGGTCTGGCGGACGAGGCCTGGCTCACCGCTTGCCCCACCTGGCCTGGCCCGGCTCCGGCGGCGCCGCGGCGGGCCGGCGGACAACCTGTTTGACCGCTTCGGCCAGCGACCGGGCAGCTTCCCGGCCGTCCTTGACCGGCGTGCGGCGCAATCCGGTGACGATGGCGATGACGGCCAAGACGGCGATGACGACGAAGAAAGTCGCCCAGGAGGGGATGAACCCGAGAGCGAGGACGCCGAAGCTGACGACAGCGGACCAGCCGTACATCAAAAGGACAGAACCCCTATGGGAATGGCCGCGTTCTAAGAGCTTGTGGTGGATGTGCTCCTTGTCCGGCATGTACAATGATTGCTTTTTTATGATGCGGCGGGCGATGGCCCAGAACAAGTCGATAAGAGGCAAAGCGAGGACGAAGGCGGGCAAGATGAGGGGCATGGCGGTGACGAGAAGACCCTCTTTGCCAGACAAGGTGAAAGGGTCGACCTGTCCGGTCAGGGAGATCGTAGAGGCCGCCATGAGGAGGCCCAAAAGCATGGAGCCGGAGTCGCCCATGAACATCTTGGCCTTGTGGAAGTTGTGGGGCAGGTAGCCGAGGCAGACGCCGCAGGTCACGACTGTGGCGAGGCTGGCCGTCATGGCCCGGACCAGGTCTTCCTCGACAGCCAGCCAATAGGCGTAGATGAAGAAGGCGCCGGAGCCGATCGCGACCACGCCCGCCGCCAGCCCGTCCAAGCCGTCGATGAAGTTGATGGCGTTGGCGATGAGGACGACGGTGAAGATCGTGATGAGGATGGAGATCGGCTGGCCCAAGGTGATGATGCCGTCGCCCCAAGGTATCCAGAACAGCCGCACCCCGCCCGCCACGGCGATGGCGGCGGCGAGGGCTTGGCCGGAGGCTTTGAGGAGAGGCGTCAAGTTGACGAGGTCGTCAAGGACGCCGACGGCGCAGATGACGACGGCGGCCGCGAAAACGGCGAGAGAATCGCGGGACATGGCGGCGTAGCGGCTGAGAAAAGGCATCTGGGAGGCCAAGAGAAAAGCCGCGCCGACGCCGGCCAACATGGCGAGGCCGCCAAAATACGGGGTTGGCTGCTCGTGGACGTCGCGGCTGCGGACCTGGGCGACGGCGTTGACGCGGATCGCCAGGCTGCGGCAGGCGGGAGCCGCCAGCGCAGTCACAGCCAAGCCGACGAGGAAGACGAAGAGGTACTCGCGCATCGGGCTAGTCCGCCGTTTCCGAGCCGCTGGCGGCGGCCGGCGAGACGGCGGCGGAGCTGTCGAGGCCGGGGGCGAACCGGCGCAGGAAGGCCGGACCGAGGCGGCCCCAGCGCAGCAGCCGGCCGCCAGCGCCAGCCGCGAAGCTGACGATGCTCGACGGGACCGGGCCGGGCGTGGGACCGCCGTCGACGCAGAGGGCGACGCGGCCGCCCAACTCGGACAAGGCTTCGGCGGCGGTCGTGGCGGGCCGGCGGCCATGGCGGTTGGCGCTCGACACGGCGAGCGGACCGACCCGGCGCAAGAGGCGGCGCAGCGGCTCGCAGTCGGGTAGGCGGACGGCCACCGTCGCGGCCCCGTCGCCGAGGCCAAGGCCAGCCTGCGGCGCAAGGTCGAAAACCAAGGTCAGGGGGCCTGGCCAACAAGCGGCGGCCAAGCGGCGGGCGGCAGGCGGGACGGCGGCGGCCAACCCGTTTAGGTCTTCGAGGTCTGCGATGAGGACGGGCGGCGGCGTCTGCCAGTCGCGGCCTTTGGCCGCCTGGAGGCGGCAGACGGCGGCGGCG
>JAIRXC010000022.1 GCA_031268515.1 Propionibacteriaceae bacterium | reverse complement strand
CCGAGTATTATAGCGCCGGCCCATCCGCCAGCGAGGCCGCCGAGGGCATTGGCCAGGTTCGATATGCCGAAGACGTTCGCTGATCGCTCAGGCACGGCGATGGCGATCTCGTAATCTATCAACAAGCTGACTATGACTTCCCCGAAACTGAACAGGGCAACACCGAGCACCCAGAAGGCAATCACGTCGGCGGGCAAGGAAAAACAGATAAACCCCGCACCATAGAAAGCGAATCCTACTATTAGACCGAGACGTGTGGAGAGCCGTTCAATAAGCTGGGTGGCGATGAATTGAGTTGCTACTACGGTAGTCGCATTAATGACGAACATGAGGGATAAAAAGGTGGTTTGACCGATCTTTCCGAAGAACAACGGCGCTGTGGATTCAAAATGGATGTAAACGAATGTTGACACTAGGCAGATCGCAATGACTCCTTTGACACGAATGGCACTGATGAGGCCACGCCAGACGACCTCGCTGCGAAGCGATGGAGCATTTGGAACGGAGAGCGTGAAATTCACTATTGCGAGCAGTCCGAAGATCTAACTTGCGGTGATGAACAAGAGCGCAGGGCTGAAGTGGAGAAGCACGGCTCCTAGAAGCGGTCCAAGCGCGACACCGACATTGGCGCACATGTTACGTACGGCGAAAGCGCGTAGACGGAGCCTTTCCGGGGTAAGAAGGATGAGAGTGGCCTTCGAAGTGGGGAAATACAACGAGCCTCCCAGACCAGTCACAAGGCAGGCGAGCAGCAGCAGAGCCGAGTTGTCGGCCCAGAGGAAGAGCAGGTATCCTGGCACTCGGATTATCAATCCTGCGATCATGACGGCTTTGACGCCGAAGCGCTCAGAGAGAGGTCCGTCAATGATTGAACCGGCGGTCAGGCACCAGTAGATGAAACCGATGTAAAGCCCTGCCGCCTGGACGCTGACATGTGCGTGGCTTACTAGGTACACCGCAATGAATGGCGTCACGATGAAACCGCTGAGACTGGAGAAGAACGAGGTGACGAGCAAAGTTGTCACGGGAGCCGTGAACAGACGCCCCGGATGATCTGCTCTTTGGACGTCTGACATCAGCGTGAGACGGTGACAGGGTCGATGGCGATCCGGAGTTTTGCGGCTGCAGCGAGAGCGTTTTGCATTGCGAATTCAGAAGTTGCGCCTGTGGCTAACACGCTGCCTACATTTCCTCAGTGGTCGTTTATGCTGACGATAGGGGCACCGATCTCTCTGGCTTGATAGAGCTCAGGAGCACCCGGGTGGAGTGGTAATAGCTCGGAACCGTCAATACCTCGGAAAATACCGGTCTCAGCCGCGTACAGGACGATTTCGGCGTATGCATCGTGAACGGCCAGCGGCGCATCCATGAGACGGGGGCGGTTGCCAAGAGCGAAATCGATGAAGGCCTCGAAAATATTCACCGAGAGTGATCGGCAGATAGTTTCTCCGATCAGTCCGCCGCCAAGACGTGGGTTGACTTCGACAACCTCAAAGCCGTCGCGGGTGACGATGAACTCGGTGTGTGCGAAACCATCTGTGAGCTCGACTGCTTGAAGCACCTCCGTGATCCAGCGGCAGAGAGAGTCGTAGTGTCGGTCGGGGAATTGAATCGGGAAGGCACAGCCGTCTTCCCTAAATGACGGTGGCGGAGGCATGATCCGACTGTTCACTCCAAGCACACGGGTCTCGCCGGCATAGCTGATCGTCTCGGCGCTGTAAAGCGGTCCACAGAAGTAAGGTTCGACTGCCAAGGCGCCACGAAAAGCGGCGCCGTGTAACTCGTCGATGGTGGCGTCGATGTCTTGGACGACTAAAACCGTCCAAACATTCCGGCTACCCGTCCCCGCAGAGTCCTTGACAATGAATGGAAACGGGATCGACGCCAAGTCTCCACGCGTTACGGCCGTAGGGTCGAGTTCTATACCATTTGCGACGCTGAGACCGTGCTCGAAAAGGCGGGATCGTAATTTTACTTTGTCGCGGGCGATACTGACTCCAGCAGAGTTCTGGCTTGCCAGACCGAATTTTTGACACAGGCCGAGAGCAGTCAGACTCCAAGTGTCTGTGGTGCTGATCAACCCTTCGAGGTCCGGCAGGTTTCGCAGGTAGCTCGCGATCGCTTCATCATTGGAAGTGTCGATCTTAACGATGTTAATGTCGCTGACGCGTTTGCGATCGGCTAGCTCGTGTCGATAGGCCGATGCATCACCTGTCAACAGAGTCACATTGACTCCGCGTTCTGTCGCCGCGTCGGCAAGTCGGCCAAGCCCATAAGTGAGCCATTCAAGAGCGATTACAGGCATATGTTCTCCAACACTTCATAACTACGGCGGTTCCATGTCATCGAACTCCAAGGCATGGTTAAATCGGACAAACTGTCCACAACGATGGGGGAAAGGTCAGCGAGCAGCGTCGCTTCTTCATGGCGGGCGAAAACGGCGTCAACGTAGCGATGCCCAGTGTCGGCTGCCACAAAAATATGCTGCCGTTCGGGCGTCTTACTTGCAGTATAGCGGGCGACCGCATATGCTGCACCAGATGATAAGCCAGCGAATAAAGCATGATCTTTCAACAGTGCGACACTGCCCGAGAGGGCAGTGTTAAAGCTCAGCCAATGTATCTCGTCGTAGAGATTGTAGTGCACGTTCTCAAACGGGATTGAGCTGCCAATGCCCGCGATGATGACTTCGGGATCATGAATTAATTCGCTGCCAAATGTCACGCTGCCGAAGGGCTGAATTCCCACCGCTAGAACATCGATGCCACTGTCTCGAAAAGACGTGACCAATCCACCAGTAGATGCTCCAGACCCTACACCTCCTATCACCGCGATAGGCTGGTGGTCAAGATCTTCCGCGATTTGCTTTGCGATGTTTCTGTAGCCTTCATAGTGGATAGGGTCGTGGTATTGGCGCATCCAGTGATACGATGGGTTAGCGGCAAGAATTTCACGTATTCTTCGGACACGTAAAGTCTGGTCAAGTTTGAGACTCGCAGATGGCTCCACTCGTTCCAGTGTGGCGCCAAGAATTTGGAGTTGAATAACCAGAGGTCGGTCGATTGTTGTCGAGCCGACGATGTAACAGTGTAGGTCATATCGATGGCAGGCGAGAGCAAGCGAATAAGCGTATATACCGCTCGAACTGTCAATTACAGTGTCTCCGGGCTTTACGATTCCACTGTCAAGACAGGCTCCAGCAATATTACTACCGAGGACGGCATATATAATGATTGTGCTAGTTACCATAAAGGTAGTATATAGCTTAAATCCTGTGCCTTCTGGTCGCAACACGCCTGTTTGAGATGTCTCAGGCCGCATCGGCAGCGTCCCTGGTCTGAGGCCAAGCCCACAGCCACGTCTAACGCGACGGACAGAACAGCCGGGCCGTTGCGGCGATAGTCGTAAGTATTCTTTTTGGGGCAGTCCAGTTCATCAGTTAGTTTAAACTTAAATTCGCTTAAGCCCAAGATCCCTAAGGCCACGGTCCAGCAGTGTGACCGCCGAGGCGAAGCGAACACGTGGTAGCGTCCAGACGAACGCGAAGGTAGCGGCGAAAAGAACGTTACAGTAGCGTCTAAAAGAACGCTCGACTGGTAGAGTGGCGGTCGTGGTCAGCATTCCCAGGTCTCCGTTAGGTCGTCTTCTGCCGCGCCAGGCCAGCGTGGAGGTGAATGCCGCCCTGAGTGACACGCGAGTTGTTCTGGTCAACGGCGCGCGCCAATGCGGTAAGAGCACATTAGTTGGCCAAATAGCCCGCGAACGCGGTGGTGTCGTCCGCTCTTTGGACGATCCGGTGTGGCGCGAGGCCGCCCGGGCAGATCCGACGGAGTTTTTGGCCAGCGATGCTCTACAGGTGATAGACGAGGTGCAACGGGTGCCGGAGCTGTTGCTTGGCATCAAACTGGCAGTCGATTCGGAGCCGCGTCCAGGCCGGTTCCTCCTCACGGGATCCGCTCGGCTAATGGGGCTGAGAGGTGTGCCGGACGCTCTTCCCGGCCGCATGGAAACAGTTGAACTGTGGCCCCTGTCACAGTCGGAAATCGGCCAAACCGGCGGCGGGCAGTTCGTGGACGCGGTCTTCAACGCCGGGGCCGAACTCGCCGTCGTCTCGGCGGAACGTCGGGCGGGATACGTTGAGCGGCTCGTTCGGGGCGGTTTCCCAGAAGCGGTCGCGCGCGAAGGCAAACGTCGCGAGGCGTTCCTAGATTCGTATGTCGCCGAACTGGTGAACCGTGACGTGATGCAGGTCGCGCAGATCGAACGCGCGCAGGAGATGCGTCAACTGATCGGTTTGCTGGCGGCGCGCTCAGGACAGATCCTGGTCCCGGCGGTCTTGTCACGTCGCGTCGGCCTGCCCGCTCCGACCATTCGCCGATACGTGGACCTGTTGGAAGAAGTGTTCCTAGTCAGAAGGATTCCAGCCTGGTCGCGTAACTTGTCGCAAAGGGAAACCGGCACACCGAAAATTGCCTTAGTGGATTCCGGCATCGCCGCTTCGAGGCTTGGCTATGACGCTGAGCGCTTGGCCCGCCTCGACAGCCCCCTAGGTGGTCTCCTTGAAGGTTTCGTCGCGATGGAGATCGCTCGCCAACTGACCTGGTCCGACAGTCGCGTGGAGATGTGGCACTACCGGACCAAGGACCAAGTCGAGGTGGATCTTGTGCTGGAAGACCGGCGCGGCCGGGTCGTCGCGATTGACGTCAAAGCTTCGTCGACCGTTCGGGCGGACGATTTCCGTGGCATCGCTCATCTGGAGGGCAGGCTTGGATCCGACCTGGTGCTTGGCCTGGTCCTGTACACCGGCCAGGAGACCGTTCCCTTTGGGCCACGCCGGCGCGCGATGCCCATTGCCGCTTTATGGGAGCCTTTGAGCTGATTCAACCTCGGCCGGTGGGGCGGCCGACAAGGGCCAGCCGGCCCGATGGCAGCCAGCAGGCCAGCTGGCCGGTCTGAAGCAGCCGCCAGCCGTCGGCTTGCGTAAAGCCGGTTTGGTCCCAGGCGGCTTCTTTCGTTTCGGGTTCTGTTTGGAGCGGGCGCCAGCGGCCGCAGGACAGCGTGTCGCCGCCGAGGCACAGGTTTCCGACTTCGCCGATGGCGCAGAGGCGGCCGTCGTCTAAGACCGCTGCCCGGCCGCCTGCCAGCGGCCGGCCGCTGTCAAGCCGGTCCGGGTCTGACAATTCGCCGAGGGTGGCCCAGCCGGCCAGGTCGGAGGTCACGTAGCCGTATTGCCAGGAAGCCCGCGTGTACGGCGCCAGGCGGCGTAACAAATTGGGTTTGAAAGGCTCGCCGCCGAGGGCGATGACACGCAGGCCGACGAGGACGCCGAGGCGTTCGGGGTCGGCTGTCACGGCGTCGAGCAGCGCTGGCGTGGTTTGCAGCGTTGTCGCCTGGCTGGCCCACAGGAGGGCTTCGAACGCGTCCGGTTGGGCCGCTTCGGCGTCGTCCGCCAAGATCAGAGGGCGGCCACGTGTCAACGGAGCCAGCCAGGCGGCGGCGAAGTGGATGGCCGCTGGCGGCGTCAGGCTGAGGACGCGTGCGCCGTCGGCGAACCAAGAGTCAAGGGCGGGGTTGAGGCAGAAGGCGACGACGGCCCGGTGGGAGATGACGGCGCCAGGTCTGAAGACGGCCGGGCCAGCCGAGACGGCCGAAAGGAAAGCCGGGTTGGGCGCTGGGCCAGCCGGGTCGGCCAGGCCAGACAAGTTGGCAAAGCCAGCCGGGTCGGCCGGAGACGGAGTCGGGCGGTCGGCGGGAAGGAGCGCTGGCCCGTCGGCGGGAGGCGGCGCCGGCAGTTTGACCGGCAGCGGGTCGGCAGAAGCTGGCGGAGGGTAGGAGAGGTAGACGGCGTCATCTGGTCCGGGGGCTGTCGCCGGTTCGGCGTCGGCCACAGCTTGGACATCCGAGGCGTCGGCGGTGCTGCCAGTCTGGGCGGGCGCCTCGCCGGCGGCGCTCCAGATGTCGTCGTCGACGAGGATCTGTTTGCTCTCCCCGGGGAGTTGGAAAACGGCTTCGCCGCCGACCGCGAGCAGTGCGGCAAGCCGGGCGTCCGCCGCGACGGCCTGGCGCCAGGCGGGCGGGGCGGCGGGATCGAAGATGACGTAGGCGGCGCCAAGGCGGAGCACGCCAAGGAGGGCCGCGATCAGTTCGGGTTGCCGCCGCGGCCAGACGCCGACCCGGCTGCCGGGCCGTACGCCCGCCTCCCTCAACCGGCCGGCGACGGCCGCGCTGGCCCGGTCAAGGTCGGCGCGGCTGCGCTCCCGGCCGCCCGCCACTAGCGCGACGGCCTCCGGCGCCTCGGCCAGACGGTCAGCCAAGAGCGATACGAGGGTGGCGTCGGGTGGGATTGTCAGAGGGCCGCCATCGCAGAGAAGCCGGAGGCGGTCGCGTTCCCCGTCCGGTGTGACAGCGATGTCCGCGAGCCGCCGCGGCGCCGCCGGGGACAAACCCTCTGCCAAGCCCTCTGCCAAGCCTTGAAGCCCCTGCGCCAGCCAGGCCAGAACCCGGTCGACGTCGGCGGCCCCGTAAAACCGCGGGTTGTAACGGCCTGCCAGGCGAAGTTGCTGACCGTGGCGGCTGGCCGTGACAGCCAAGGGGATCGCTGTCGACGTCTGGAACGAGTCCAGCCGCAAGCGCAGCTCCGAGGTGGCGTCAGCCGGACCAGGCACTCTGGCGAGCCCGCCTTCCCAGCCTGGCTCCAGGCAGGCCGGCGGACGGTCGCTGTAGAAGAGGAGCGTCCCCTGGGAGCTAAGTCCCCCAGAACCAGGTTCGCCGGCTCCGAAGCTTTCGGGGCCGTGTTTTCCAGGCCTGAGCCCTCCGAGTCCAGCTTCCGTAGGGCCAAGTCTCGCTGTTGTCGGCGCGGCGCGGCGGGCGGCTTCGACAGCGGCGATGTAGGCGGCCGCCGTGTCTTCCGGACGCGCCTGGAAGCGCATTGAGGCAAGCGATAAGCATTGTCCGACCGGCCGGTCCGGGAAAGAAGCGGGCTGACCGGCTGGGATCTCTGGCTCGCAGACAATCTGATAGAGCGCCTCCCGCCGGCCCGTCGCCCGCTGCAGGACCAAGCCCCAGGCCGCCTGGACCAAGGCCGGCAGCGCGGCCCCCGCCGCCTCGGCCGCCGCCAAAGCCGCCGTCGCCGCCGGAGCGAGCGTCAAGCGGCGTTCGGCCGGATCGGCGCCCAGAGGCTCTGGGAGCGCCAGGGCGGGCGGGCGTATGGCCAAGGTTTCCAGGTTTGGCTTCTCTCCGGCCGGCGGCAACCGCGGGGGCCGGCGGGCCAACTCCGATCGGACCCAGTCGTGGAAACGCGGCCCCGCCGCCGCCCGGGCCCGAGCCTCCAAAGCCAACGCCTCAGGGTCGGCGCCGCGGGCAAGGCGGGTGTCGTAAATTTGGAAGTCCGCCAGCAGGCGGTCGAGGGAAAACCGGTCGAGGACAGCCGGATGCCAAGTCCACAACATGAGAGCTTGTTTTAAAGATTGGCGGAGGAAAAGGACGCGGAACAGCGGGGTCCGCTCCGGGTCGAAGCCGCGGCGGAGCTCGCTTTCCTTGCAGGCGGCGCAGCGGCGGCCGCGGGCGATGGCGTCGAGGCCGCTGACATCCAAGACGGCGACCGGCGGCAAGCGGTCAGCCATGACAGCCTGGACGGGACGGGGCAGGCCGCGGTAGGCGATGACGCTGCGGAGCGCCTCGTGGCGCAAGCCGAGGAGCTGGCAGCTCAGCCCGGCCCGCTCCAAGTCGAGAGGGCCGGCCGCGTCGGCGGGGGAAGACAAGGCGACGGAAAGCTGGCAGGCGTAGGCGGCGGAACGGTGGCTGGCCGTGGCGTCGCGCAGAAGGGCGGACTGGACAGGCGTCAAGTCGGCGACCGATTCGACAGCCGCGGCGACGGGAGCGGCGCTCACGGGCTGACCTCGCCGGCCAGCGCGTTGAGCGCGGCGACGGTCGGTCCGTCGAGGCCGGGCGCGCCGACATCCGCGGGAGTCCGAAGCGGCCCGCTTTGAGCGCCGCAATGCTCGACCACGCTATGGAGGCCGTGGACGATGGCGCTGAGGAAACGGTAGGCGGTGGCCTGGTCGAAGGCCTCGACGGCGTAATCGACCTCGACGGCCAAACCGGCGGTTCCGACCCGGGCGACGACCGCGACAGGGGTGTCGGAAAGGTCGGTTGGGGAGTCGGGTTGGGCGGCCGGCCACGTCGCCAAGGCCAGGCTCTGGCCGAGGCCGCTGGGGTCGAAGGGGGCGCGGTAGGCGAAGCGCAGATGGGGACGGATCGGGTCGGCCGGCCCGAAGGGGCGGGCCAGCCAATCGTAGGCAAGGCCGCCGGCGGGAGTGCCCAGCCGCGCCTCTTTGGCGGCGATGATGTCCGCGCTGATGAGCGGACTGGCCTCAACAATGACAGGATAGATTGTTGTAAAACAGCCGATGGCGCAGTCGAGGACGAGGGGCCGGGCCGGGCTGACGCGGCCGTCGCCTTCAACCTCGACCGCCACTCGGGCAAGTCCGAAAACCTCGTGGGCGGCCCAGGCGACGGCGGCCAAGACGAGGTCGGCGGCGGTCGTCGTGTAGGCGCGGGGCGCCTCGGCCAGGAGACGCCTCGTCTGATCCGGGCCGAGAAAGGCGCTTTGGCGGGCGCGAGAATCCCAGGGGCCGCAAGCGCCAGGTCGGGCCAACGGCAAGTCAGCGGCCCGGACGGCGGCGGCCCGGTCCGGCCAAGAAGACAAGATTTCATCCTGGTCGGCGTCCAACCAGTCGCGCAGGGCCGCCAACCAGGCGGCGTACGAGGTGGCCAGGCCGAGGTCGGGGGCCTGGCCGGCCCGGGCTTGGCGGTAGGCGGCGAAAAGGCCGCCCAGGAGTGGACCCCAGGAAGCCTCGTCGACGGCGAGGCGATGCGCGGCGACAAGGAGGCGGTCGCCGTCGGCGGCCCGCCAAAGGTGGACGCCGGCGAGAGGGCCGCGAGCCGGGTCGAAACTGTCCAGGAGCGCCGCGCCGACCGCCTCGACGGCGGCCAAGTCGACGGCCCGCGGCGGCAAGACCGTGACCTCGAGAGGCAGGGCGGGGGCTGAGGCGGCGGGGGCGACGTGGCTGCCCGTAGCGTCAAAACGCGCGCGCAACTGGTCGTGGCAGGCGGTGACAGCGTCGATGGCGAGCCGGAGGGCGTCGAGGTCGAAGCGGCCTCCGGGCAAAGCCAAGAAAACTGTCCGGCCGGCCGCTGGGCGGTTGCCAGACGTGCCGGCCTTGTCCCCGCCGGCCGGAACGGCGAGCGGGCTTCGGGCCAGGCAGCGGGCTTGGGCGGGGGACAGCGGATGTGACGCGGTCGGGCCAGGTGGCACGGGAAAGCCGGCGGCGATGGCGGCCGGGGTCCGGCGGGCCAAGATGTCGTAGGCCGTGGTCGGCCAGCCTCGCTCAGACAGCCAGCTGGCCAGCTTGAGGGCCAGCCCGGGGTGGCCGCCGCGGGCGAAGAAATCGGCTGTGGCGACGACAGCGCCAACTCCAGCTCCCGGCCGCCTGCTGATTTCGGCTCCCAGCGGCTTGCCGGTCCCGGCTCCAGCGGCGGTACGGCTGGCGCCCGTGTCGGCGGACTCGCTTGTCGTGTCGGCAGGTTTGTTTGCCGTGCCGGCGGACGCCAGAGCCGTCGGGCCGGCCGGCAGGGGGCCGAGGATGGCGTTGAAGCCGGCCAAGACGGCGGCCAAGGCCGGGTCCGCTTCGTCCGTCCGGCTCGCTTTGTCTGGTTCGTCTGTACGGGTTGCTTCATCGGTTTCACCGGCACGGCTTGCTTCGCCCGTCTCGGCCGTGCGGCTCGCGCCGCCGCTTTCACCTACGGCCGCCGGTTTTCCTTCGAGGCCGTCCAAACGGACGAGCTGGCCGGCGGCGTCCCAGCGTCCCATGTCCGGCGTCCGGACGACACAGCCGCCTTCCGGGTCGGCTTCGAAGCTGCCGGCGCCGGCGGGCGGGCAGAGAAGGCCGCTGGCTGTGGCCGGGCCGGACACCGTGATACGGCCGGGCCAGCCGCGTCCGACGGGTCGGCCGGCCTGGTCCACGACGTCGATCCGGCAGCCCGGCAAGGGCCGCCCCAGCAGTGCGGTCGCCGGCCAAAGGGGCTCTTGGCCACTTGGGCTGCTCCGGTTTTCCGACGAGGCAGCCGGGCCGGGGCCGAGCCGTGCTGCCAGGGTCTGGTTTTCCGTTGGGCCGTCTGATTCAAGGCCGGCCCGGGTCGGCGGGAAGCCGGCGGCTGCCGCGGCGCGGGCTGGCGTCGCCGGGGCGTCCGTGTCCGTGCTGGCCGCGCCCGGGGCCGTCGGCGGTTGGGGCAAGCTGCGGTCAGCTTCAGCCGCGCCGTCGGCCAGACGCCAAGCGGCGGCCGGCCCGGTTTCCGCCGTCCCGTAAACGCGTATGCAACGGTTCCGCCAGGTCGGCCCCGGGTCGGCCAACGCGTCCGGGCCGGCGGCGTCCAAGACGAGGAGGCGAAGACTGGCGCCGTCTGTGAGCTGGGCCAGTTTGAGCGGCAGCGCCGCGACGGTGACGCCCTGGGCGAGGTAGGCGTCGAGCCAGACGGGGTCCTGGCGCCGCTGTTCAGGCAAGGTACGCAGGGTCGCCCCTGCAAAGAAGGCCGCCGCCCACTCTCTGACCGCCGACTCGGCCGCGAGCGGGGCGTAGGCCAGCACCTGGTCCGCCGGGCCGAGGCCGAGCGCGCTGCCAAGGCTGCCGGCTCGGGCCGCCAAGGCGGCCTGTCCGACGACCGTCGCGGTCGGGGCGGGGCCGTCGTGGAACAAGACGTAGGCGGGAGCGGCGAGGTCGGACGGCTCGGGGTCGGGAGCGCCCAAGCGGCCGAGAGCGGGGTCGGCCAGGCAGACCAAAGGCAACGTCCCGGTGCGCTCAGCCAAAGCCCAGCCATCGACGACCGCGGCCGCCGGTTGGAGGACGGCCAAGGCCCGCCCGGTGGCAGCCGGATCGGCGCCGGCGTCGAGGGGAGCGTAGGCGGCGCCAGCGTAAAGGATGCCGAGCAGGCCGCAGTAGTAGTCGAGGCTGCGGCCGCTGAGGAGGGCGACCAAATCGCCAGGCTTGACGCCAACGGCTCGGAGGGCGGCGGCCAGGCGTCGCGCCCCCAAGTCAAGTTGGCTGTAGGTCACCCCGCCGCCACGGTCGTCCACGACGGCCGGCTGCTCGGGCGCCGTCTGCGCCCACGCTCGGAAACGCTGGACGGCTCCGGTTTCGGCGGGCGCCGGCTCGCGGCAACGGCGGAGGCGGGCCAGATCGTCGGGGTCGGCTGGCGGCAGCTCAGACAGCCGGGTCGCCGGGGCGGCCGCGGCGGCCAAAAGAAGACGGCGCAAATGGCCGAGCAGGAGGCCGACGGCGGCGGGCCGGAACAAGGCGCTGGCATAGTCGGCCGTCACCTCGTAGCCGCCGTCCGCCGCCGGGGCCAGCGTCAGCCGAAGGTCGGTGCCGCTGAGGCCGGTGACGCGGGCCGTCCGGCGCGGCGCCAAGGCGCCGAAGCGGGGCGGGGCCGGGAGCGGCTGGTCGGACCAGGCCAAAACCAGGTCGAAGAAAGGGCAGCGGGCCAGATCCAGCCGGGCCATGGCGTCCCAGGCCAGGTCGGCGGCTGTGTAGGAGGCGTGTTCGGCGGCGTCGGCGGCCAACGTGGCGACCCGGCCGGCCAAGGCGGTGAAATCAGCGGCGCGGCTGAGGTTGGCCCGCATGGGCCAAGCCGTCTCCAGAGGGGCGATCAGGCTGGCCGCCGGCTGACAACGGCCGGAGCGGACGAGGCCGACCGTCACGTCGCCTCGGCCCGACAGTTGCCCGGCCGTGCCGAGGAAGGCGGCCAGGAGCACGGCTTCTTCGCTGACGCCGCAGGCCGCGGCCAGACGGAGGACCGCTTGGCGGTTGTCAGCCGGCCAGGCTTGGCGAAGGGTAGCGCCGACGAAGGGACGGCGCGGCGGCCGGGGGGCGTCAAGAGGGTAGCCGGGGCGGGAGCCGCCGTCGGCCACCCGGTCGAGCCAGTAGGAGCGGTCATCTGCCCAAGTTGCCGCGGCCGGGCCGGCCGGCCGGCCCTCGCTCGCGCGGCTTCCGGAAGGCCAAGGCGCGCTCCCGTCCCCGCCGGCGCCAGGGAGGAGGTTTCCGTCGGCGGCCGGACTGTCGGCGCCGCTTTCGTCCGAGCCGGCGAGAGGGTTGTCGGGGTCCGGGGAGCCGCTGACGAGGTTCCCGTTGGGGTCCGAGGAGCGGCCCTCGTCGTCGTAGGCCTTCGCGAGGTCGGTCAAGAGCAAATCAAGCGAGGCTGGGTCGGCGATGATGGCGTGGACGGCGGCGAACAAGACGCTCGTGCCGTCGGGCAGCGCCAGGAGCCCGAGCCGGAACAAAGGCGCCTGGCCGAGGTCGAAGGGGCGGTTGAAGGCAGCCAACGCGGCGGCGAGGCCGGCGTCGTCTGAAACCGCCGGCAGTCTGGCAGGGCCGGCGGTTTGGTTTTCGTCGGCGGGATCGGCCGTGCCGCTGGCGGTGGGAAGCATCTGTTCGACGGCGGCAGAGACGGTAGGGGTTGTCCAGCGGACTGGTTGGCTGTCACCACCGAGGGCGAAGGCGGTCCGTAGCGGCTCGTGTCGGGCGGTCAGCGCGGCCAAGGCGCGAGTCAGGCGAGCGGCGTCGAGGAGCCCGGGGCAGAGGAAGGCGCGGGCGTGCTGGCAGGCCGCGCCGGCCGCTTCGACAGCGTCTAGGTAAAACAATTGCCGCTGGGTCGCCGTGACCGGGTGGGGGCCGGGTCCGGCCGTTGCGGGGACTGGCCAGGGCGGACCGCTCTGGGACGATTGGGCGCCGGCTGCGGCCGCCGCAGAAGGCCCGTCAGGGGCGGGTGAGTCGGTAGGAGCGGCCGAGTCGGCAGCGGTAGCGGCTGGCAGTTCCAAGGTGATTGACGCGCTCAGAGGCGGGATTGGCGGCGCCGCCGGAGAAGCCGGCGAATCCGGGCTGGCGGCCGGTGGATTCGGGCTGGCCGGGAGCGAGTCTGAGGCGGCAGCCGCGTCAGACGGCAACACAGCGTCGCCGGCGGCGGTAGGCGCTGGTGTCGCTGTCATCGCGGTCCTCTACGCAGACTGGCTCGGCGCCGTGAAGGCAGCTCAAGGCGGCCGGATGGGTGACGCCGAGTGACGGCCGGAGTTCCGAAAAGGAAACTCCTGGCAAACGCCACTCTAGAGCACGGCGGCGGTTAGAGGCTCTCTCCTGAGAGCCGGTCTTCCGCAGGGCCTTTCGGGCGGCAAAGCGGTGACGGCCGTAAGCTCCGCTCTCTCCCCTGGGAGCTGGTCTTCCACGGGTCTTTTGGGGCGCGGCGGCTATGGCTTTTCTCATAGGAACCGGTTTTCCAAGAGCTCTCGCGAAGCGCCGCGGCGAGCTTGGCCGCAGCGTCGCCAAGCTCGCCGTTTCCAAGCTCCCCGGCGGCGCGCCGCGACGGCGTTTCGCGCCAAAGCGATCGACTGCAAGCCGGCCGCGCCTGGTCAGCGGCCGAGGAATTGGCGGATCACGTCGCCTAGTTGCACCTGCTCTTCTTCTTTGAGCAGGTGGCCGGAGCGTTCGAACAGCTCGAAGCGGGCGCCGGGGATGAAGCTGGCGGTTTCGTGGCCGGATTTCGGCGGGTTGAGGCGGTCGTAGCGGCCCGTCAAAACGAGCGTGCGGGCCGTGATCTTGCTCAATTCGCCGCGCAGGTCGAAACCGGTCAGCGCGGCGTCGGCGGCGGCCATCTCGGCTTTGCCCAGCAAGACGGCCGGGGCCCGGTCGGCTTGGATGGCGGCCCGGCGGTCGAGCGGCGTCTCTGGCGACCACAGGTCGGCGTCGAGCCGCCGCCACCGTTCATCCAGGTTGAGGGCCGCCGGGTCGAAACCTTCGGCCTGCAGACGGGTGGCGATCGAATAACCTTCGCCGTGCGTCAGCGGGGCGATGAGGATGAGCGCGGAGACGAGGCCGGGGTTGAGGCAGGCGGCTTGGGCGGCGACGACGGCTCCCCAGGCTTCGCCGAGGACGGCGGCCGGGCCGCCGGCCAGTTTCTCGATCAGACAGACGATGACGCGGCCTTGGTCGAGCAGGGTGTAGCGGTCGGGCTTCTCGGACCGCCCGTGGCCGATGGCGTCGGGGGAGATGACGAAGTAGGCGTCGGACAATCGCTCGGCCAGCGTCGCCATGGACAGGTGGTCGTGGTAAATGCCGTGGACGAGGCAGACCGGCGGGTTGGCCGGGTTTCCGTACGTCTCGTAAGCGATGGAAAAACCACCGAGCCGGGCAGTTGGCATGGAGGCGAGGTTACTCCGGCCGACAAGCCGCCAGAGGTCTGGAACAATGGCCTGCGGACACAAGGGCCAGGACTGCTGGCCGCAGCCTGCTACCTCAGGAGGGCCATGCCCGGGAAGAACCTGACCCGTCAAGAAGCCGAAGCCCGTGCGGCGCTCATCGCCGTGCGCTCCTACGACATCGCCCTCGATTTGACCGGCCCCGGCGACACTTTCGCCTCGCGGACGACAATCCGCTTCGCCTGCCGCCAGCCGGGGGCGGACACGTTCGCCGACCTTGTCGCCGCGCGCGTCAAGGCGGTCGTCCTCAACGGCGCCGCCCTCGACCCGGCCGTCTGTTTCGCCGACTCCCGGATCGCCTTGCCCGGCCTCGCCGCCGACAACGAACTGGTGGTTGAGGCGGCGGCGGAATGGTCCCATACGGGCGAAGGGCTGCACCGTTTCACAGACCCGGCCGACGGGCAGGACTTCGCCTACACGCAGTTCGAGGTGGCGGACGCCCGCCGCGTCTTCGCCAGCTTCGAGCAGCCCGACCTCAAGGCTGTTTTCACGTTCCACGTCACCGCCCCGGCCGCCTGGATGGTCGTGTCGAACCAGCCGGCCGAACGGGTCGAAGAGGCCGTCTCGGCCGCGGGCGCGCCGGTTCGGATCTGGCATTTCGAGCCGACGCCGGTCATGTCTGGCTATCTGACCGCTGTCGTGGCCGGCCCCTACGTCCGCTGGGACGACGCCTACACCTCCGCCGACGGGCGCGTCATCCCCTTGTCCGTCCTCGTCCGCCCCTCGATGGCCCCCTACCTCGACGCCGCCGCGGTCTTCGACATCACCAAACGAGGCTTCGCTTTCTACGAACAAGCCTTCGGCGTCCCCTACCCGTATTCGACCTTCGACCAAGCCTTCGTGCCCGAATACAACGCCGGCGCCATGGAGAACATCGGCCTTGTCACAATCACTGAAAACTATGTTTTCCGGTCTAAGCCGACCAAAGCCAGTGTCGACCGGCGGACCATCACGATCCTCCACGAACAAGCCCACATGTGGTTTGGCGACCTTGTGACGATGCGTTGGTGGAATGATCTGTGGTTGAATGAATCTTTCGCGGAATTCATGAGCCACGTCGCCGCCGCCGAGTCTGGCCTCCTGCCCGACGCGTGGACGACCTTCCAGGCCTCGGAGAAATCCTGGGGCTACAGTCAAGACCAGTTGCCTTCGACCCATCCGGTTGTCGCGGACATCCCGGATTTGGCCGCCGTCGAGGTCAACTTCGACGGCATCACCTACGCCAAGGGCGCCGCTGTTTTGCGCCAACTGGCCGCCTGGGTCGGGCAACGTGAATTCTTGGCCGGCGTCAGCTGCTACCTCAAGGCCCACGCCTACGGCAACGCCACCTTGGCTGACCTTCTGGCCGAATTGGAGGCGGCTTCGGGCCGTGACCTGACGGCTTGGTCGCGGGTTTGGCTGGAAGAAGCGGGTGTCACGACGCTGCGCCCGCAGCTGTCCGTCAAAGACGGCCGCGTCGCCAGCCTCGACATCCTCCAAGAGGCGCCGCCGATCTACGGGGCCGCCGCCAGCCAAGGCCCGACGCCCACGGCGGCAACCGCCTCGAAGACTGCCATGGCGCCGGCTTCCATCCCGGACCGGCCCTTTGCCTCTGCCTCGGAGTTGGCGCCGCCGGCCCCAGGGGCCGCTTTCTTGGCGGCGACCACACCGGTTCCCCCGCCGACCCTGCGGCCGGCCCGGCTGAGCGTCGGCGGCTACGTCTTCTCGCCCGACGGGCTGGTCCGCAACTGGTCGGCCGAGGTTGACATCGACGGGCCGCGCAGCGCCGTGCCCGCCGCCGTCGGGCGGCCTCAACCGGACCTACTCCTCGTCAACGACGGCGACCTCGCCTACGCCAAACTCCGCCTCGACGAGGCCAGTTTCGCGGCGACGGCGGACCGGCTGGCCGAATTGCGCGACCCCTTGGCCCGCGCCCTGGTCTGGGGCGCGCTGTGGGACGCGACCCGCGACGGCGAGTTGCCCGGCCGCCGCTACATCGGCCTCGTCCTTAGCGCCATCGCCGCCGAAACCAGCTCGACCGTCATCCAAACTCTGCTGCGGCAACTGCGGACGACCCTCCTCCACTACGTCGCCCCGGCCCGCCGCCAAGCGTCCCAAACGGCGGCGGCGGCCCGGCTCGCCGACCTAGCCCAAACCGCCCCGGCCGGCTCCGACGCGCAACTCCAATTCTTCAAGGCCTACGCCGCTTCGGCTTGCGCGCCGGAACAAACCGAGCATCTCGCCGCTGTCTTCGCGGGCACGGCCGCCTTGCCCGGCCTCGTCCTCGACGCTGATCTGCGCTGGGAGCTCTTGACCCGCCTCGCAGCCGCCGGCCGCCTAGGCGAGGCCGCGATCACAGCCGAGTTGGAGCGTGACCAGACGACCAAGGGCCGTGAGCAGGCCGCCGGCGCCAGGGCGGCCTTGCCCGGTCCTGCCGCCAAAGCCGCCGCCTGGGCTTTGGCGCTGTCCGACGAGTCGATCACGAACGCTGTCCAACGGTCCGTCATCGCCGGGTTCACGGCGACAGCCGACCGTGGCGCTTTGGCTGTTTTCGCCGCGCCGTATTTCGACGCCTTAGAGGAAGTCTGGGCCACCCGCAGCCGTGAGATGGCGACGAACGTGGTCGAGGGCCTCTACCCTTCTCTCGCCCTCGGCCAGCCCGGCGTCGATGTCATCGGCGCGACCGACCGCTGGCTGGCCGCCGTGGAGGACCGCGCCCCGGCCCTTAGGCGCCTCGTCACAGAGGGCCGGGCCGGCGTGGTCCGGGCCCTGGCGGCGCAGGCCTGCGACGCGGCCTACGACGAAGGCTGAGCGGCCGTACGGGATTTGGCAGGGCCGCAATAGCCGGCCGCGGTGAACCAGGAATTGACAAGTATAAAATGAGGACTTGGATTCCGTGGAGCATCCGACAATCCCAGAAAGGCGGTCGGCTAAATGAAGGCCAGTGGGCGGAAGTCGTGGTTGAAGGCAGTGGCCGCCGTTATTTTCGCGGCTGTCGGAGTGATGCGCGTCGTTGCGGGTGATGTCTGGCTAGGTGTGTTTTTCCTGGCCGTGGCGGCAGTGTTCGCCGGCGCGCTCGTCATCGGCTTTGCCCGGCGCGGCAATTCACGCGGCGAAGAAGAACCGATATGAGCGGGGCGCCGTCTCGAAGCCAGCCCGCAAACCCGTCGGTGCTGCGGGTTGAAGGGCTGACGGCCTGGTACGACCCGCAGCGCGTCGTCCTCGACCGTGTGGCCTTGGACATCCCGGAGCGTTCCGTAGTGGGCCTGCTGGGAGCGAACGGGGCGGGCAAAACGACTCTGATCAACTGCCTCAGCGGCGTTCACGACGGTCTGCGGGTGGACCGGGTGTCTGGGCGGGCGGGCTTTTCCCGCTTGTCGGACCCGGTGTTCGTCGGCGGCCGCTACGCCGTCTTCACCGAGTCGCACGGGTTCCAAAGTTGGACCTTCGACAAGTACGTGGGCTTCTTGGAGCGCGTGTACCGGATCCGTCTCGACCCGGGCGTCGTCCAGGAGCTGGCTAGCCGGTTCCATTTCGACCCCTACCGCGCGGCGCGGCTGTCGTCCTTGTCGACGGGCAACCGCAAGAAGGCGTTCCTGATCGCCGGGCTGGCGTTGCGTCTGCCCTTGCTCATCTTGGACGAGCCGACCGACGCGCTCGATTTCGAGGGCACCGAATATCTGTACGAGGCGATCAGCGCCTACCGGGCACACGGGTCGGTGTTCATGAGTTCGCATGTGGCCGAGAGTTTCGAGCGCTGCTGCGACTCGGTCTGCGTGCTCAAGGGCGGGTCATTGAGCGAACCGCATCCAGTCGACGACGCTGCGGCCATCCGCGGCCTGGTCGGTCTGGAGTAGCGGCATGGTCCGCGTTTTCCTGCGCGACCTGCTCCGACCGCGGCGTCTGCTGGGCAATCTGGTGTTCTGCGTCGCGGCGGCGTTGGCCGGCGCCATGATGTCGGCGCCGGTCGCTCCGGCGGTCTATCTCGCCGGAGCGGCGGCGGCCGCCGCCTTGGCTTGGTGGCTGCTCATGGCGGGGTATTGGAAGGCGGATCGGTTAATCGATGCGGCCCAACTGCCCGCCCCGCGCGGACGCTTCCTGCTGGCTTTCACCGTCGCCGCGGCGGCCACGCTGCTGGCTGACACCACAGCGCCGATCATCGCGTTCGGCCTGGCTTCCGGCACGATGCGCTGGGAGCTGGCTCTGATTTGCGTCGTCCTGGCCTACGCGGTGGCCGCCGCCGGACTGGCCGCCTATCTGGCAGTCCGGGAGAAGAGCTGGAAGGCGGTTCCGGTCGTCTTGGCGGCGTTGCTGGCCTGCGCCGGACTGGTCTGGCGAGGCGGCGGGCTGGGCGCCGCGGCGGCTGCCGTAGGGCTCTCAGTTGGCGGTTGTCTGTGGCTGCGCCGGTCGCGGCACTACTATTTGCCGCGGCCCGGGGCGCGCTTGCCCCGGCTGCGGACCGACAACTACTTCATCACCGTCGCCTTGAGCCAGCCGGTCACGGTCATCAACGCCGCCATCCTGCTTGGTTTCGCCGCGGTCTTCACCGTCATGATCTCCCAGTCTGGAATCCCGGCGCCGTTCGGGCTGGCCATCGTGGCCGTGTCGAGTCCGCTCGCCACGATGATGTCCGTCGATCCCGACTTGCGGCAGCATTGGCGGATGCTGGGCCGGCCCGCCGCCTTGGCAGCCCAGTATCGAGTCTGCTGCCTGGTCTGGTTCGCGTTCGCCAACTCGGCGCTGTTTGCCGTTTACGCGGTCCTCGGCTGGCCGCGCCTGCTGTGGGTGGCCGTTTTAGCGGTCGCGGCGACTGCCGTTGAGACCATCGCGATCCCCTGGCTGGAGGTCCGCTTCCCGATCACCGGGCAGGCAACGCCCAAAGATGTCTGGCGCCACCCCCGCAAGTACATTCTGCCTGGCGCCATTCTCCTGCTGACCATGCCGATGATCCTCACGGCCTCATGACACAAGCGCAGTTTTAACGCCCTGGTCTAGCTGCGTTGTCCGGTTGCCTGTCTGGCGAGCTGAGCAAGCGGTCCGACCGCCCGTCTGGCCGGCGTCGCGGCGGCGGCGTAAAACACAGCGTCGGCCGGCCGCCGGGCCGCGTACGCTGCCTTTGTGAATCAGCGCCGGGCCGCCATCGCCATGGTCGTCGCCTCGGTCGCGGTGATCCAGGTGGCGGCGTCGTTCGCGAAGAGCCTGTTCGAGGCGACGGGGCCTTTGACGATGACGTGGCTGCGGCTCGTCACGGCGGGCGTCCTCCTCGCCCTCGTGGCCCGGCCCCGCCTGCGCGGCCACAGCTCCCGCGATTGGCTGACGCTGCTCGGCTACACGGCGGCGCTCGTCGGCATGAATGTCTCCATCTACCAAGCCATGGCCCGCATGCCTCTCGGCGTCGCTGTGACCATCGAATTTTTGGGCCCGCTGGCCGTCGCCGTCGCGACGGGGCGAGGTTGGCGCGACTACGCCTGGGCTGGTTTGGCTTTCGCCGGCGTCGCCCTCTTCGGCTGGGCGCCTGGCTCCCTGACCTGGGCGGGAGCGGGTTTCGCCCTGGTCGCCGCCGCCGGTTGGGCCTCCTACATTCTCATCGGCCCCGCCGTCGGCCGCCGCTGGGCGGGGGTGGAGGCGGTCGCCTACGCAAACCTGGCCGGCGCCGTGGCTTTGGCCGTCCCCGTCCTGATCTGGCACGGCCCGGTCCTCAGCCACCTGTGGGTTTGGGCCGCCGGTTTCGGCGTCGGGCTTCTCAATTCCGTCATCCCGTATTCCCTCGAGCTCCAGGCCCTCCGCCGCCTGGAAAAACGTATCTTTTCTATTTTGATGTCTTTAGAACCCGCTTTGGCGGCTTTGGCGGCCCTGGCTGTCTTGGGCGAGCGTCTGACTGGCGTCGACCTCGTGGCGATGGCTTGCGTCGTCGCCGCGTCGGCCGGCGTGACCTGGCGGGCCCGGCCGGCAGCCGGCGAGGCAAGCGCCCGTACTCCCATCTGAGAGTGTGGCCTGGCGGACCCGGCCGGCGGGGCCCGGAGCCGCGTCGGAACCGCTTTGGCAGGACGCCGCCGTTCTGGCTCGGCCGGCGGGACCCCGGAGACTTGGCCGGCGGCTGGAGGCTGGCCGAAGACACGGCCGTCAGGGGAGGAATCGGCGGAAAGGGGCGCTATGGCCCACAATGGATGTCAGCGGCGAACCAGGCTCGCAAGCGAGTTGGGTTGTGGTTCGACAAAATGGCTATTACGGACGGGGGCGCCATGGAATTGCCATCGCAAGTCCCCCAGACCATCGCCGACGCCGTCGGCCTGCGCGTTTTCGCCGCCTACCTCCGCAACCCCAGGCGGTCTCGGCCCGTCGTCTTGTTGACCATCCCCCGCGGCGCGGACCAGCCTCTCGTGGACCTGGCCGAGGTGGTCCAGACGGCTCAGGGCCGGGCGGATGTCGTGGTCGTGCCGACCGGCCCTTTGACCTTCGGCTTGGCTGACGCTTTGGGCAAGCAGGCCATCGCCTTCGGCGGCGCTTGCCGGGTCTATCCGGCCGGTTCAGCCTGGCTGGCCGACCCCCGCAGCGTGCCGCTTCGGCAGGCCTACGACGACAAGGGGCTAAGCCGTTTCAAGGAGAGCCTCCTCGAAGACCTCCGACAGGAGATACGGCGGGCCGCCGCGCCGGCCGCTGCTCGGCCACAGCCAAAACGCCTGTTAGGCAGGACCGCCCCCGCTCTCACCGTCCCGGTCCCCGGACCGGCCCGCTTGCCAGCGTCGTCTGGTCCCGCGGGCGGCGGACCGGCGCCGGCCGCGCCGGTTCCCGGTCCAGTCCTCTCGGCGGCGCCCGTTCCTCCAGTTCCTGGGCCGGCCTCTTCAGCGGCGTCTGCCCCTCCGGTCTCCAGGTCGGCTCGTTTGCCGGCCTCGTCTGGTTCGGCGGTCGCTGCTCCGGCTGCCGTTGCGCCGACTTCTGCCGTGTCGAACCCTGCCGCGCCGGTTTCCGAGCCAGCTTCTTCGGCGGCGCCCGTTGCCTCGGCCGCCGGACCGGCCCGGGGGGCGGCGCCGTCTGGTTCCGCGGCTCACGCCCCACTCGCCGCCGCGCCGATCCTCTTGACGGCGGCGGACAGCGGCGTCTATCCGGTCGGCACACGTTCCGAAGCTCTCTGGCTGGGCGGCTATCTGACCACGGCCGCCCGCGGCCGCACCGCCGTCGTCGTGACTCGCGCCTCGGGCCGGGCCGAGGCGTATGTCAACGCTCCCGAACTGGCCGAGAGCCTTGACGGCGTGGCCGACGTCTTCGAGGTGACGAACGCGGCGACGGCCTGGTCTTTGACCGAGATGCTGCCAGAAGACGGCCAGGTTTACGGCGGCATGACCCGTGTCTACCCGCCTGGCATGGCCTGGACCGCCGACCCGGATTCAGCGCCCTTGCGCCTCGCCTTCAGCTTCGCGGAGCGCAAAGCCGCGACCCAAGACGTGGTGTCCCAGACGCTGCGGGTCAGCGCGCCGCTGCGCGACTATCACACGAGCGCCGCCGGCCGCCCCGCCAACCGGACATTGGCCGTTGCCGGCGAGATCATCGGACTGGCCGCGGGCCGGGCGCTGGTCCGGCTCGACGGCGGCGGCCTGGGCGTCATCTGGCCGGAGCTGGTCGCGGACACGGTGCCGCCGGAACGGCTGTTCGCCAAGGGCATGAAGGTGAG
>JAIRXC010000008.1 GCA_031268515.1 Propionibacteriaceae bacterium | reverse complement strand
GTCCGCCGCAAGGTTGGAAAGGCTGGTAAGTGATGGCGATCACGCTTCGGATTCCGAAAACTCTTGCGCCCAAGGCCGCGAAGCGGCTGCGCCGGCACAACCGCGTCCGCAAATCGGTTACAGGCACGCCGGAACGCCCCCGCCTCGTCGTCACGAAGTCGAGCCGCCACACTGTGGCCCAGGTCATCGACGACACGGTCGGCCGCACCCTCGCTTCGGCCTCGACGCTGGAGAAAGAGCTGCGGGACAGCGCCGGAGACAAGTCGGCCAAGGCCAAGCGGGTCGGCGCCATCGTCGCCCAGCGGGCCAAGGACGCCGGCGTCAGCCAGGTGGTCTTCGACCGCGCTGGCCACCAATACCACGGTCGCATCGCCGCCCTCGCCGAGGGCGCGCGTGAGGCTGGACTCGGGTTCTGACGGAAGGATTTTTCTCCATGGCGACAACTGGGACCCAGCGCCGCGGCGGCAGCGGCCAAGGCGGCGAGCGGCGCGGCCGCGACGACCGGCGTGGCCGCGATCAGGCCGAGGCGTCAAAGAACAACTATCTTGAGCGCGTCGTCGCGATCAACCGTGTGGCCAAGGTCGTCCAGGGCGGCCGCCGCTTCGGCTTCACCGCCCTAGTCGTCGTGGGTGACGGCGACGGAATGGTCGGCGTCGGCTACGGCAAGGCCAAAGAGGTGCCCGCGGCGATCGCCAAAGGCGTCGAAGAAGCCAAGAAGCATTTCTTCCACGTTCCTCGCATCCAAGGCACCATCCCCCACCCGATCCAAGGTGAAGAGGCAGCCGGCGTCGTCTTGCTGCGGCCGGCGGCCCCCGGCACCGGCGTCATTGCCGGCGGCTCTGTCCGGGCCGTCTTGGAGTGCGCCGGCGTCCACGACGTCCTCGCCAAGTCGCTGGGCTCGTCTAACGCCATCAACGTCGTCCACGCCACCGTGGCGGCCTTGAAAGCCCTAGAAGAGCCAGAGAAAGTGGCCCGCCGCCGCGGCCTGCCGGTCGAAGAGGTCGCCCCGGCCGCGCTGCTGAGGGCCGCCCAGGCAGAGAAAGGGCGCTGACCCATGGCGAAGATCCAGGTCACCCAGGTCAAGTCGAAGATCGGCACGCTGGCCAACCACAAGGCCACGCTGCGGACCCTCGGTTTGAAGAAGATCGGCGACTCCGTCGTCAAAGAAAACACCCCCGAGGTCCAAGGGATGGTCCGCGCCGTCGCCCACCTCGTCCGGGTTGAGGAGGTCAAGTAAGCATGGCGTTGCAACTCCACCACCTTCGCCCCGCGCCGGGCGCCCACAAGCCGAAGACGCGAGTCGGCCGCGGCGAGGCCTCGAAGGGCAAGACCGCGGGCCGCGGAACCAAGGGGACGGGCGCCCGTAAAAACGTGCCGGAGAACTTTGAGGGCGGCCAAATGCCGCTGCACATGCGGCTGCCGAAGCTCAAGGGTTTCAAGAATCCGTTCCGGACGGAATACCAGGTCGTCAACCTGGCTCGGTTGGCCGAGTTGTTCCCCGCTGGCGGACCGGTCACGCCGGCCGACCTTGTGGCCAAGGGGGCTTGCCGTCCTGGCCTTGTCAAGATCCTCGGCCAAGGCGATCTAGCCGTCGCCGTCCAGGTCAGCGCCAACGCCTTTTCCGCCGCGGCCAAAACCAAGATCGCCGCGGCCGGCGGCTCAGTCGAAGAACTTCGCTGAGCTGTCACCGTTATGATGCCTGTGGCCCCGGTCGCCTGACTGGGCGCCGGGGCGCAGTGTAAGGAGTACGGCGCATGTTGTCCGGCTTGATGAACGTGGTCCGGTCTCCCGACCTTCGTAAAAAGGTGCTGTTCACCCTTTTCGTCATCGTGGTCTTCCGCGTCGGATCGACGCTTCCGATCCCCAACGTCAACGTCACGCAGCTGCGGCAGTGCGTCTCGGAAGCCTCGACGGGGGCGCAGGCCAGCCTCTATTCGATGATCAACTTGTTCTCCGGCGGCGCGATGCTCCAGATGGCGGTCTTCGCCCTGGGCATCATGCCGTACATCACGTCGAGCATCATCCTCCAGATCATGACGGTCGTCGTGCCGAGGCTCGCCACCTTGAAGAAGGAAGGCTCCTCCGGGCAGGCCAAGATCACCCAGTACACCCGCTATCTGACTCTCGGCTTGGCCATCCTCAACGGCACCGGCTACGTCATGCTGGCCGTCAACGACCAGATCTTCCAGGGCTGCACAGGCGTCGTCTACGACAAGTCGATCTTCTCGATCATTGTCATGATCTTGACGATGACAGCCGGCACCGGGCTCGTCATGTGGCTGGGCGAGCTCATCACGGAACGCGGCGTCGGCAACGGCATGTCCGTCCTCATCTTCACGACCATCGTGGCCCGCTTCCCCAGCTCCTTGTGGTCCATCAAGGTCGCCAACTCCAGCGGGGCTGACAAGGGTTGGTTCTTGTTCCTCCTCGTCATCGCCATCGGCTTGCTCGTCATGCTCGGGATCATCTTCATGGAGCAGGGCCAGCGCCGCATCCCCGTCCAGTACGCCAAGCGGATGGTGGGCCGGAAGATGTACGGCGGCTCGAAGACCTACATTCCCTTGAAGGTCAACCAATCCGGCGTCATCCCCGTCATCTTCGCCTCCTCGATCCTTTACCTGCCGAGCCTCTACGCCCAGTTGCGCCCCTATGACCAGGTGTCGGCGTGGATTTCCCAGTACATGGTGCGGGGCGACCACTGGGCTTACAACCTCATCTACTTCGGCCTCATCATCGCTTTTTGCTACTTCTACATCTCCATCACCTTCAACCCCCAGGAGATGGCGGACAACATGAAGAAGTACGGCGGTTTCATCCCGGGCATCCGGGCGGGGGCTCCGACCGAGCGTTACATCGCCTACGTCTTGTCCCGCCTGACGGCCCCCGGCTCGCTCTATCTGGCGGTCATCGCCATGATCCCGACTGTCGCCCTCATCGCCATAAACGCCAACCAGAATTTCCCCTTCGGCGGCACTTCGATCCTCATCGTCGTCGGCGTCGGCCTTGACACGGTCAAGCAGATCCAGTCGCAGCTAGAGCAGCGCAGCTACGAAGGCTTCTTGCGCTAGGCCTCCTGCCCTTGTCCCCGCTCCGGACGGCGCAAGAGGCTCTCTGGAGCGCTCGCCCGCCTGGCGCGCCGACGGTCTGCCGCTTGCCCCAGCCGCTTAGGCGGGCGTCTTCTGCCGCCTTTCGAGCCGTCTTGCCAGGCGTCCTATGGCCGGCGGCGTATTTCGGACGCGCCGCTGACGCTTCGCCCACGTCGCCGCCGCGTCTCAAATGGCCTACGCGAGGCTGCCGCTTCGGTTTCGGCCAGGGGCGGGCAGCGGGAAACCGCCGCGATGTCGTAACGTGTTCCCCGGCCCGGCGGCGTCCGCCTTTGGGCCTCTTTGTCGAGGAAGGACACAAAAACCAATGAGGCTGCTCATCATGGGACCGCCTGGGGCTGGCAAGGGCACGCAGGGGGTCTCCATCGCCCAGCACTTCGGCGTTCCGGCCATCTCCACCGGTGCGATTTTCCGGGCCAACGTCGAGGGTAAAACCGAACTCGGGCTGGTCGTCAGCCGCCTCATGGAGGCCGGCGAGCTCGTGCCAGATGAGGTGACCGTCCAAATTGTGGCTTCCCGGCTGGCTGAACCCGACGCGGCGGCTGGCTTCCTCCTTGACGGCTTCCCCCGGACTGTCGCCCAAGCCGAAGCGCTCGACGCTCTCTTGGCTGAGGCCGGAACGCCTCTCGACGCTGTCGTGTCCTTGACTGTGGACGAGGAGCAATTGACCGCCCGGATGCTCAAACGGGCCGAACAAGAGGGCCGGGCCGACGACAACGAGGAGACGATCCGCCGCCGCTTCGAGGTCTACGCGGCCCAGACCGCGCCGTTGCTGGCGCGTTACAGCGGCCTTGGCCTGCTCGTCGAGGTTGACGGGATCGGGGACGTCGACGAGGTCTTCGAGCGGATCATCCGGGCTCTCGGCCAGGTTTGACGCCATGGCAGCCGATGGCATCGAGCTGAAAACCGCGGACCAGATCCGGGCCATGCGGCGAGCTGGGCTCGTCGTGGCCCGGGCTCTGGAAGCCATGGCGGCGGCGGCCCAGCCGGGGGCGACGACGGCGGACCTCGACGTTGTGGCCCGGGCGACGTTGGAGGCGGCGGGGGCCCAGTCTTCTTTCCTCGGCTACAGCCCCGGTTGGGGGATGCCGCCGTATCCGGCTGTCGTCTGCGTCTCGGTGAACGAGGTCGTCGTCCACGGCATCCCGTCGGACCGCGTCCTTTGCGAAGGCGACCTTGTGTCGATCGACTTCGGGGCGTCGTTGGACGGTTGGCACGGCGACGCGGCTGTCACCGTCGAGGTCGGTTCGGCTGCCCCCGCCGCCCGCGCCCTGTCTGAGGCGACCCGGCAGGCTCTTTGGGCCGGTCTCGGAGCGGCTCGGATCGGCGGCCGGGTGGGGGATGTCTCGGCGGCCGTCGAACGGCGGGCCCGCCAACTGGGACGCTTCGGCGTCGTCCGCGATTACACCGGCCATGGCATCGGCTCGGCCATGCACCAAGATCCTGACGTGCCGAATTACGGCCGGCCCCGCCGCGGCCCCGTCTTGGTCGAAGGGCTGTGTCTGGCGGTTGAACCGATGTTGACGGCGGGGAGCCCTAGGACGGCCTCTTTGGAGGACGACTGGACGGTTGTGACGGTCGACGGCAGTTGGGCCGCCCACTGGGAGCACACCGTCGCGCTGACCGCCAAAGGCCTGTGGGTTTTGACGGCTCCGGACGGCGGCGAGGCCGAATTGACCGCCCGCGGCTTGCCTTTCGGCCCTTTGGACGACTGACTTCGCCCTTGCCCTCGTGGAGCCCAGCCGGCCGCCCGCCGTCCGACGGCCTGGCCTGGCATCCGAATCGTCGAAACGCTCCGCGATGACGCCCAGCCGGCCGCGCCCGCCGGCCTGGCCGAGATCATGGACAGTCTCCCTTGTTTCTTGGGGTCAGCCGACGGCGCCCGCCGGGTCAGCTGGCCAACCGCCGCTACATCCGGTCGAGCACCGCGTTGGCCGTCGCGTCGTCCACGACGAGGTCTGTCATCGTCTGGGCCCGCAGCGCCCCCAAGAGAGCCGCCGCCCGAGAGGGGTCGGCCACTACGCCGATGCGTTTGCCGACCCGTTGCAGGGCGGCGGGGGTCAGCCCCGTCGCCCGGTCGTTCAAGGCGATGTCGGCGTAGGAGCCGTCTTCTCGTAAAAGAATCGTGTTGACGTCTCCGACCACGCCGTCGGCGGTCAGCTTGGACAGGTCGTCGAGTTCGAGGTAGCCGGAGGAGTAGACGTGGCTGGGCACCCGTCCGTGGATCGCCCCGACGCCGAAGATGGCGAAATCGAGGCGGTTTTGGTAGGAGATGACGGCTTGGACCGAGCGCTCGCGCCACATCGCTTCCTTTGTGGCTCTGTAGTCGAAGAAAGCGGGCACGGGGAATTGGATGACGCGGGCGGCGAAGGCCTCGGCCAACGGTTCGAGGATCGAGCCGACGTAGAAGGACGAGGCGTCTCTCGGGTTGTTGGCGCCGTTCATCTGGACGACGTAGGCGCCGCGTAGGGGCCGGCGGTTGATGTGGCGGACGGTGTTGGCGGTCGTCACTCCCCAGGCGCAGCCGATGATGGCGCCGTCGTGGACGGAATCAACGAGGATCGAAGCGGCCAGGCTGCAGACTCGTTCCATCCGGGCGCTGGTCGAGATGGCGTCCCCGAGGGAGACGAGGTGGACGTTGACGTCGAAAGCTTCTCCGAGAGCGCGGGCGACCGGGGAGCGGGAGCCGGTCTCGGTTCCCAGCGAGATGCGGACGATGCCTTCCCGGCGGGCTTGGACGAGCATCCGCGACACAGACGAGCGTGACACTTGGAGCTGGTGGGCGATCGACTCCATGGTTTCGTCTTGGATGTAATAGCGGATGGCCGCCTCGTACATCTCCTCGTAGCGCGAGTGCAAGGGGACGCCTCCTTGAAGTCTTGCCAGCGGCGGGCGCCCTTGGCGAAGGGGCGAGGGCCGCCCGTGCATGGCTTGCGACAGCTTCTGCACATATGGCCAATGTCTAGCGCATCTGTGCCGGGGTTCGCAATAGTTGGGCTTGGCGGCCACTACGACAGGCGTCCGCCGGCGGTGGGAAGCACGTGTGACTCTGACGGCGGTCCGGCGCCAACCCGGACCCTCGGCCATAGCGAGTTAGCTTCCTTAGGTTCCCGTCCGAGGGCGCCGTCCGGGCCGCCGGAGCCCTCGGATCGGCGCGTCGACACGCCGCTCCGCCCGCGAGCGACGTCGAAGCCGATGTCGGAGAAGGAGTAATTATGCCTTTAGAGCTTTCCCTCGGGTCGGTTTTCTTGTCCGAGTTCGTTGGCACTGCCATCTTGCTCCTCCTGGGGGCTGGCGTGTGCTGCGCGGTTTCGTTCAATCAGAGCAAAGCCAAAGGCTCTGGCTGGAGTGCCATAACCTGGGGCTGGGGCATCGCGGTGTTCGCCGGCGTCCTCACAGCCGCCAAGACAGGCGGCCACCTCAACCCGGCCGTGACCCTCGGCCTCGTCGCCAATTCCTTGGCGAGCGATCCGGTGGAGGCGAGTTGCAGCTCGGCGACTAGGTGGTTTGTCGCGCCGGCCGACGGGGACTGCGCGAACGCCATCGCCATCACGGGCGCGACGGTCGGCATTTACATCCTGGCCCAGCTTTGCGGCGCCTTTGTCGGCGCGGCGCTGGCCTGGCTGGCCTTCAAGAAACAATTCGACATCGACCAGCCGGCTGGTTCCAAGCTCGGCGTCTTCTCGACCAGTCCGGCCATCCGCAGCTACGGCTGGAACGCCGTGACCGAGGCCCTCGCTGCTTTCGTGCTCGTTTTCGTCGTCTTGGCAGCCGGCAATTTCAGCGGCGGTGGCACCCCGGTCGTCAACATGGGTTGGCTCGGCGCTCTAGGCGTCGCCATCCTCATCGTCGGCATTGGGTTGTCGCTCGGCGGCCCGACCGGCTACGCCATCAACCCCGCCCGCGACCTCGGCCCGCGCCTTTGGCACGCCGTCATGCCGGCTCCCAACAAGGGTGGCAGCGACTGGGCGTACGCCTGGGTGCCTGTCGTCGGGCCTGTCGTCGGCGGCGTCCTGGCCGGCCTTGCCGCCACTTTCTTGCTTGTCTGACCCGCGGCTTTGCCATTTTCAAGCCCAATTCCAACGACGTGGAGGCACTTGCACATGACTGGACAATTCATTTTGGCGATCGACTCTGGCACCACGAGCTCGCGGGCGATCGTCTTCAACCACGCCGGCGTGTCCGTCGGCGCGCACCAACTCGAGCACGAACAGATCTTCCCCCAGGCCGGTTGGGTCGAGCACGATCCGCGGGAGATTTGGACCCGCACTCTCCAGGTGGTCGAAGGCGCGCTCGTGGCGGCGGGAATCTCGAAGGCCGACCTCGCGGCCATCGGCATCACAAACCAGCGCGAAACCACAATTGTCTGGGATAAGGCGACCGGGGAGCCGGTCTACAACGCCATCGTCTGGCAGGACACCCGGACCCAGAAGATCGTCGACGAACTAGGCGGCGGCGACCAGAACAAATACCAAGCGCGTGTCGGCCTGCCTCTGGCGACGTATTTCTGCGGCCCCAAGGTGAAGTGGATCCTCGACAACGTCGAAGGGGCCAGGGCCCGGGCCGAAGCCGGCGGCCTTGTCATGGGCACGGTCGACACTTGGCTGATCTGGAACCTGACTGGCGGCGCTGCCGGCGGACTCCACATCACCGATGTGACGAACGCCTCTCGCACCATGCTCATGGATCTAGATAGCCTCGATTGGGACCTCGCCATCGCAGCCGACATGGGCATCCCGCCTTCGATGCTGCCGGTGATCGTCTCCAGCTCCGAGGTTTACGGCGAGGCTGTCGTGCCGGTCGTGGCGGGCGTCAAGATCGCCGGCGACTTGGGCGACCAGCAGGCCGCCACCTTCGGCCAGGCTTGTTTTGAAGTCGGCATGGCGAAGAACACCTACGGCACCGGCTGTTTCATGCTCATGAACACAGGGCCGCAGCCGGTTTGGTCCCGCAACGGCTTGCTCACGACCTTGTGCTACAAGATCGGCGGCCAGCCGGCCGTCTACGCCCTCGAAGGCTCGATCGCCGTGACCGGCTCTCTCATCCAGTGGTTGCGCGACAACCTCAAGATGTTCGACAGCTCGCCGGCGGTCGAAAAACTGGCCCTGACGGTCAAAGACAACGGTGGAGCCTACTTCGTGCCGGCCTTTTCCGGACTGTTCGCGCCCTACTGGCGAGGCGACGCCCGCGGCGCCATCGTCGGTTTGACCCGCTACGTCAACCGTGGCCACATCGCCCGCGCCGCCTTGGAAGCGACGGCCTTCCAGACCCGCGAGGTCCTCGACGCCATGGAGGCTGACTCGGGAGCCAAGCTGGCCGAGCTCAAGGTCGACGGCGGCATGACCGCCAACAACACCCTCATGCAGTTCCAAGCCGACATGGTCGGCGTGCCGGTGGTCCGCCCCGTCATCGCCGAGACGACAGCCCTCGGCGCCGCCTACGCCGCTGGCATCGCGGTCGGCTTTTGGACAGGTGAGGCGGACGTCGTCGCGAACTGGGCCGAGGATGCCCGCTGGTCGCCGGCTCTCGACCCGGTCGAGCGTGATCGCCTCTACCGCAACTGGAAGAAAGCGGTCACGAAGACCTTCGGTTGGATGGACGACGACGTCCATGAATAGCGCCGCTTACGGCCGCCTGGCCCCCGGCGCCAGGCCGCCGCCTTGGAGGCCGGGGCCTTGGGCGAGGGTAGGGCCGCAGGTATCATCAGGAAGCGCCGGGGGCTTTTGGAGAGCCGGACGGCGGATGGCTGGAAACCCCCGGCGAGGACGCTTGGAGAGTGGTGGAAAGGTAGCGCAAGAGAGGCGGCGTGGGCAATCGGTAAAATAGCGTTGGCAGTCGTTTTCTTTGTCAGTGGCTTGACATTTTTGCGGCCGTCGCGGAAAACAACGGAAAGAAAGACGGAGGCGGCCGACGGGCAGCCTCCGGAGAAATCAGCCGACCCGCCCCGGCAGGTGAGGCGTGTTTTCTTTGGAAGCGTCATGATGGCCATGGGGGTCCTTGTGGCCGTCTACGCTCTTCTGGTAGACTGAAAAAATCAACATCGAAGGCGATGTTGAGAGATCGGACACCGCGGCACGCGGTGAAAACAATTCAAGGGGCGGCCAACCGCTGGGCGGCCCCGGGGCAAGATTCCAATCGAGAGGTTGCGGCAAGATGATTAACAGTCCGCTCAGGAGTTCCGTCTTGAGCATGAAAATGATCCCTAATGTGGCGCCAGACCTAGCTAAGGAACTGGAGTTGCCGCACGGCCACTGTAGCATCGGGTTGTTCACGGCCGATTGCGACGACGTCGCTTACACGGCCCTCGACGAGGCGACGAAGCGGGCCGACATCAAAGTCGTCTACGCCAAGTCTTTCTACGGCGGCGCCGCCAACGCCAACACGAAGCTGGCCGGCGAGATCATTGGCATCATCTCGGGGCCGAATCCGGCCGAGGTGCGGTCGGGACTCGACACCATCTGCGAGGTCATCGAGCGCGACGCCTATTTCATCAGCGCCAACGAGGATGACACGATTTGCTACTACGCCTACTGCATCTCGCGTTCCGGCTCCTATCTGTCCGAGGTCGCAGGAGTGCCTGAGGGGACGGCCATCGCCTACCTGATCGCTCCGCCAGAAGAAGCCGTCTACGGCATCGACGCGGCCCTCAAGGCGGCAGATGTCAAGATGGGCGTCTTCTACAGCCCGCCCTCGGAAACGAACTTCGGCGGCGGCCTCCTGGTCGGTTCGCAGTCAGCCTGCAAGGCCGCCTGCAACGCCTTCGGAGAGGCTGTCAAGTACATCGCGGCCAATCCGACCGAGTACTGAGGCGCGGCTGAGCCGCGCTGTCCAGGCGGGAAGGAGACGTCGCGATGCGCGCCATCGGGATGATCGAGACAAAGGGCTTGACGGCCGCCATTGAGGCGGCCGACGCCATGGCCAAAGCCGCCATGGTGGAATTCGTCGGTCGGACGGAAGTCGGCGGCGGCCTTGTCACCGTGGCCGTGGCCGGCGATGTCGGCGCGGTCAAAGCGGCGGTCGACGCCGGGTCGGCGGCCGCCGCCCGGGTCGGCGGCCTTGGCTTGGTCTCCGTCCACGTCATCGCCCGGCCGACAGCGGCGGCTTACGCCTTGGCCGAGCCGGCTGGCCTGTCTTCGCCGCCGAAGGCCGCAGCCTCCGGCGGCTTGCCGCCGCCGGGTCAAACCGCCCCCGGCTCCTGTGCAACCCCGGCTGTCGAAGCGCCGGCGGCGGCGCAGGGCCGCCCGGCCCGGCCGGCGAAACCAGTTGCCGAAGCGCCGGACCGGGCGGCTGCCGCCTTAAAGCCGGCGGCAGAAGAGCCGGCGGCCGCTGCCGCCAAGGCCAAGGCGGCGCCGGCCGCTGTGGAACCGGCGGCGGCTCTGAAAGCCGAAAACCCGAAGACTGGACCATCAGATCAGGCGGCCGGAGAGGCCGCCGAGGCGGGCCCTTGGCCGTCGCTTGAGGCGCTGGCCGGTTGGCGGGTCATCGATCTGCGGAGTTTCCTGCGCCAGCTGCCCGGGGCCGATCTGCCCCGCTCTGAGATCAAGTCCGCCAACAGAGCCACCTTGTTGGCGGCGGTCGGGCGGGTTTACGCCCAAGCGCCGCCGAAGACCCCCTAGATGAGCAATAAGACTATGGAAGAAGCTGGAATGGACAAGGCCCGGGGGGCGGAAGCAGGCTGCGGCCGTTTCCGCCTAGCCGCCCGGCCGCGGCCGGCGAAGCGAGGGAGGTGAGACATGATCATCGGCAAAATCATCGGCAACGTTTGGGCGACGAGGAAGAACGACGATCTGAACGGCTGCAAGCTGATGGTCGTCGAGCCCTACGAGTTCGAGGGCCACAGCAAGCTTTACCCGGTTGTCGCCGTCGACATGATCGGCGCCGGCGTCGGCGAGACGGTTTTGGTGGTGTCCGGCAGTTCGGCCCGGCTCTCGGTCGGCTCCGGCGCCAAACCGATCGACCACGCCATCGTCGGCATCGTAGATGAAATTGATTTGCCAACATAGACGTTTGCCGGCGGCCCTGGCCGAGGTGCGACCGGTTTTCCGCAAAGCTGCGGCAAACTTGGCGGCGGCCCGCCGCCCCACCAACGACACAAGACAAGGATAAATTTAAACCATGGCTATTATCAGTCAAATAATCATTTACATAATGCTTTTCTTCATGCTGGTCGGTGTGGTCGATAAGGTGTTTTTAAAGAGCCGGCTCGGCTACGGCGACAAATTTGAAGAAGGCATGCAGGCGATGGGCGTCTTAGCCCTCGCCATGGTCGGCATCATGGCCTTCGCGCCAGTTCTCGGGGCTTGGCTTGAAGGTCCGGTGGGAGCTGTTTTCGGGGTGGTTGGAGCCGACCCCGCCATGTTTGCCGGATCGCTCTTGGCAAATGACATGGGCGGCTTCCCGCTGGCCGGCGCAATGACAGATGACGCGGCTGTCAAGGTTTTGTCAGGCTTGTTCATGGGCTGCATGATGGGCGCCACGATCGTCTTCTCGATCCCGGTTTCTTTAGGCATTGTGGAAAAGGCCGACCGGCCGTTCTTGGCCAAGGGCATGTTGGCCGGTTTCGTGTCAATTCCATTCGGCGTTTTCATCGCCGGCCTTCTCTATAGCTTCAGCGTCGACGGCCTAGGCCCGCTGAAGATCCTGCAGAACCTCATCCCGTCGATCGTCTTGGCCATCCTCATGGCGGTCGGGCTGGCGCTCATCCCCAACGGCATGATGAAGGGCTTCAACGTCTTCGCGATCTTCATCACCGCCGCCATCACGATCATGCTGGCCTTGGCCATCGTCAACAAGCTCGGCGTCCTGCCGGGGACGGCCGGAGAAGACGGTTCCTCGCTGGTTTCTTGGATACCTTTCGTCGGAGTCGACAGCGCGACCGGGGCGGGGCTCATGGATCCCATAGGACCTCAGCTGGAGACCTGTGGCGTCATCGCCATAACCTTGGCCGGCGCCTTCCCCTTCGTCCACTTCATCACGACGGTGCTGGCCAAGCCGGTGGCGGCCTTGGGCCGTGTCATGGGTGTCAATGAGATCGCCGCCGGTGGCATGATCGCCGCTCTCGCCAACAACATTCCGATGTTCGGGATGCTCAAGGACATGGACGAGCGGGGCAAGGTTTTGGCAGTGGCCTTCTCGGTCTGCGCTTCCTTCGCTTTGGGCGACCACCTCGGCTACGCGGCCGGTGTCCAGCCGGACGCCATCTTCGCCATGGTCGTCGGCAAGATCGCCGGCGGCGTCATCGGCATAGTCATCGCCGTGCTCTTGGTGGCTAAGGCGCCGAAGAAACAACCGGCGGCGGTCTGAGCCGCCGGCTCCGCGCCCATCGCGACGACAAAATTTCGGATAAGAGGAAACTGACATGGAAATCAGCAAGGCGGCCATCGAGGGCATCATCCGCGATGTCATCCGGGAGGAACTGGGCCGGGCCGGCGGCCCGCCGGTCAGGCAGGTCGATCCCTCTGGCGTCATCTCCATC
>JAIRXC010000196.1 GCA_031268515.1 Propionibacteriaceae bacterium | reverse complement strand
GTTTACAACGAGAAGAACATCATCGCCATCTCGCCCGGTTCGACAAACCCGGCGCTGACAGAGCAGGGTTTCGCGTCGATCTTCCGGACGACCGCGACTGACGACGTCCAAGGACCGGTGGCCGCCGAACGGGCCATCGAGCTTGGCTACAAGACAGCTGCCGTCGTCAACGATTCGTCCACTTACGGGGCGGGGCTGGCCCAGGAATTCACGGTGAAATTCAAGTCGTTGGGCGGCACTGTCCTCCTCGATGAGAAGACCAGCCAGAAGCAAAATGATTTCACGGCCTTGGCCACGAAAATCGCGAGCCTCAAACCCGACATCGTCTACTTCGGCGGCACCTATGCGGCCGACACCGGCGCGGGGGCCTTGTTCTCCAAGCAGATCAAGGCCAGCGGCGTGACCGTGCCCGTGATGGGCGGTGACGGCATCTACTCCGACGCCTACATCGAACTCGGCGGCGGCGTCGATGGCGATTTGGCCACCTGCCCCGGCTTGCCGCCGGACCTCCTGCCTCGGGGGGCGGAGTTCCAAGCCGCCTACAAGGCCGCCTACCCTGACCAGACCGTCGCGGCCTTCGACGCCTACGCCTACGACGCCGCCTGGGCGATCACAGAGGCGGCAATCGCTGTGGCCAAGGACTTGGGAGTCGACAAGGTGACGAGCCCGGCCGGCCGGGACGCCCTCGTCGCCGCCGTGGCAGCCGTCGAATTCGACGGGGTCACCGGCAAGGTGTCTTTTGACTCCAAGGGCGACAACCAGAACCAGGCCATCACCCTCTACAAAGTGGTCGACGGGGCCTGGCAACCGCAAGAGGACTGATCCTCGGCTATGCTCCGCGGGGTGAGAAGGCCGCTTCGGCTTCTCGCCCCGGGGCCGCCGAGGGCCAGCCGCCAAGCTGTTTCCAGCCGCGCGTTCTGGCCGTCCGCCGCCTGCGACCGCTCTCCTTGCCGTCACACCTGAAAGCGCCACCTACGGAACATGGACACCTTCCTGCCTCAACTCGTCAACGGTTTGACGCTGGGAGGCATGTACGCCCTCATCGCCTTGGGCTACACCATGGTTTACGGCGTCCTCCTCCTCATCAACTTCGCCCACTCCGAGATGATCATGTCGGGCGGCTACGTCGGGCTCGGCGCCTTCCTGCTTCTCACGAACGAGGGCGCGATCGGGCCGGCGGCCCGCTGGTTCACATCGGGCAGCGCCTTGTCCATCGTCGTCTTGCTCCTCGTCGTCGTGTTGGCCGCCGGGCTTGTGACGGGCCTCGTCGGCGTCTTGACGGAGCGCGTCGCCTACCGGCCGCTGCGCCACGCTCCCCGCTTGGCGCCTCTCATCTCGGCCGTCGGCGTGTCGATCTTCCTTCAAAACGCCGCCTTGTTGTGGATTTTCCCTTCCCACTCCTTCCCTGAAATCCTCCCTCACAAGGATTTGGGCTACGGCTTGACGCTTCAGCGGGTCGTCATCATCGGCTCCTCGGTCGTCCTCCTCGTCGTGCTCGACCTGTTCGTCAACAAAACCAAGGTCGGACGGGCCATGCGAGCGACCTCGCAGGACAAGGACGCGGCCGGCCTCATGGGGGTCAGCGTCAACCGGGTCATCGCCGTGACGTTCTTCATCGGCCCGGCCCTCGGCGCGGTCGCCGGCGTCTTCTCCGGCATGTATTACGGTTCGATCACCTACAACATGGGCTTTTTCCCTGGCATCAAGGCGTTCACCGCGGCGGTGCTCGGCGGCATCGGCGACATCCGCGGCGCCATGGTCGGCGGCTTCTTCCTGGGCCTGGTCGAGTCCATGGTGGCGGCGTACGTCTCGGCCGGTTACAAGGATGTCGTGACGTTCCTCATCTTGATCGTCGTCTTGGTTTTCCGCCCCGGCGGGATCTTCGGCGACGCCCAGATAGAGAAGGTGTGAGCCATGGGCAACGCGCTCAACGACCGTCTCGCGGCTTGGCTGCCGGCGCCGAAGCGGCTGTTCGCCGCCCGCGGGGCTGATGTTCCCCGGCCGGGCCGCCGCCGTGCCTTTCTCGGCTTGGCCGTCGCCGCCGCGGTCCTCATCCCCGTCCTCTTCGAGGCGTTGCCCGATTTCACCGTCTTGGTGCGGGTTTGCGCCCTTGTCGCCATCTACGCCGTCATGGCCCTCGGCCTCAACATCGTCGTCGGCTACGCCGGGATGCTCGATTTCGGCCGTATCGCCTTCTTCGCCATCGGCGCCTACACCGCCATGCTCGTCGGCGTCCCCCTGGCCCGGCTGCTCTCCCAGCACGGTCTGGGCGGGGCCTCTTACTTGGCGGCGCTGCCCGTGTCGGGGGTTGTCGCGGCGGCTGTCGCGCTCCTTCTCGGCTTGCCGATGCTGCGGCTGCGGGGCGATTACCTGACGATCGTCACCCTCGGTTTCGCCGAGATCGTCCGCATCTCCATCACGAATGACATCGGCGGCTTGACGAACGGCACGAACGGCCTGCCGGGGGTCGGCCAGGTCTTGCCGAGCCCGCTCGGGTTGCCCTGGCTGAGCTATCACGCCTACGCGGCCGTCGGCCCCTTCGTCTTCCAGTTCGACTCCAACCTTTATTGGTATCTGGTCGCTCTCGCCGTCCTCGTGCTCGCCGTCGTCGCGATCCGCCGCCAGGATGTCTCGCGCCTCGGCCGGACCTGGGCCGCGATCCGCGACGACGACATCGCCGCCGCGGCCATGGGCGTCTCCGTCAACAAAGCCAAGCAATACGCCTTCGCATTGGGCGGTTTTTGGGGCGGCGTCGCCGGCTGTCTGTTCGCCTACTACCAAGCTTTCATCAGCCCCGAATCCTTCACCTTTATGGAGTCGATCTTCGTCCTCGCCATCGTCGTCATCGGCGGCATGGGCTCGATCTCCGGGGTCCTCGTCGGCGCCTTGGTCATCCAGGGCCTGCCCGAGATCGTCCGCTGGTGGGCGACGGCCAACCTGAGCGGCCAGGCAGCCTCGCAGGTGTCGAACTACCGCAACCTCGTCTTGGCCGTCGTCATGGTCTCCATGATGGCCTTCCGTTCCCAAGGCATCCTGCCGCCCAAACCTTTCTTCCGCCGTCTGGGCGCCGCCGTGGCGGATCGCCCTTCCCCGCCGCCCGGCGCTGCTAGCGGGAAGGGGCGGTTTAGCCGGCGAGGCGTCAGCCGCCCAGGGTCAGGCGCCGGCGCTGGAGATGGGGCCGAAGCTAGGCCGGCGGTCCGGGGCGGGGGAGCGGCAGCTGGGGCGGCTGTGGCGGGCGGGCCGACGTCCGAAATGGATGTTTTGGCAGCCGTAGCTGGCGGGCCAGCCGCCGTGATGGGTGGCCCAGAAGCCGTAATTGACGGTACGACAGCCGAAACTGGCGGCCCAGAAGCCGAAACTGGCGGGCCAACAGCTGTGGCGGGCGGGCCAGCAGGCGTAGGCAAGCCGGCGGCCGCCGCGGCCCCTCTGCTCGCGGCCCGGGGGGTGACGATGGTTTTCGGCGGCCTACGGGCCGTGGACGGCATCGACCTCCATATCGGCGCCGGCGAGATCGTCGCCCTCATCGGCCCCAACGGGGCCGGCAAGACGACCTTCTTTAACATGATGACGGGCCTTTACACGCCGACCGCCGGGTCGATTGAATTCGAGGGCCGCTCCCTGGCTGGCCTCAAGCCCCACGTCATCGCCGGGCTCGGCATTTCCCGCACCTTCCAAAACATCCGCTTGTTCAAGTCGCTGACGGCCCTGGAGAACGTCATGGTCGGCCGCGCCGTCAGGACCAAGGCGGGGGCTTTCGGGGCGACCTTCCGGACGCCGGGCTTCACGCGGGAGGAGGCCGCCAGCCAGGCTGAAGCGGAAAAGTGGTTGGCTTTCTGTGAGCTGTCGGGCCGGGCCAACGAACTGGCCGGTTCTTTGCCCTACGGCGAACAGCGCCGCCTTGAGATCGCCCGCGCCCTCGCCACCGATCCGAAGCTGATCTGCCTCGACGAGCCTGCCGCCGGCATGAACCCCCAAGAGTCGGTCAAGCTCAACGACGTCATCTTCGGGATGCGCGACCGGGGGATCACGGTCCTGCTGATCGAACATGACATGAAGGTCGTCATGAACTTGGCCGAGCGGATTTACGTCCTCGATTTCGGCAAGCTCATCGCCCAGGGGGGCCCGGCGCAGATCCAGTCGGACCCCGCTGTCATCGAGGCCTATCTCGGCAAGGGGGCCGAAGCTTTCATCCGCGCCGCCCGCCGGCCCCGCCAGGCCGTGGGAGCCGGCGGGTCCGCTGGCCCGGCCGCAGGCGAGGAAGGTTAGCCATGTTGGCGGTCGAAGGACTCAGCGCCGCGTACGGCAAAATCGAAGCTCTCCACGGCGTTTCTTTCACGGTTGAAGAAGGTGAGATCGTCACGCTCATCGGCGCCAACGGGGCTGGCAAATCAACCATCTTGCGGACCGTCTCCGGGCTCAAACGCCCGCGGGGCGGGACGATCTCGTTCCTGGGGGAGAAAATCCAAGGCGCGCCCGCCCACGTTGTGACTTCCAAGGGGATCATCCACGTGCCTGAGGGGCGGCGGATTTTCCCTCAGATGACGGTCCTTGAAAATCTCGAGATGGGCGGCTTCCTCGTCAAAGACAAGGCCGTGGCCGAGGCCTCCTTCGACCGGGTCTTCGGGCTCTTCCCACGTCTTAAAGAACGAGTTGGCCAAAAGGGCGGCACTCTGTCCGGCGGTGAGCAGCAGATGTTGGCGATCGGCCGAGCCCTCATGGCGCAGCCGAAGCTCCTCATGCTGGACGAGCCGTCCATGGGCCTCGCGCCGGTCATCGTCGAAACGATCTTCGAGACCATCGCAGAGCTCAGCCGCCAGCGCATCACGATCCTCCTGGTCGAACAAAACGCTAATTTGGCGTTGTCGATCGCAGATCGTGGCTATGTCCTCGAAACCGGGCACGTCAAACTGTCCGGCACGGGCGAGCAGCTGTTGGCCAGCGAGGATGTGCGGAAGGCTTACCTGGGCGAGGGTTGACCACGGCAGCTCCAAGGGAGCGGCTTGGCGCGTTCGGCGGCGGCCAAACCGGCGGTTGGGCCATCTCGGCCGGCGCCAGGTAGAGTCGCTGGCGTCCGACAAGAGACCGCCGGACTCCGTGGCGCGGGGAGGCCCGTGTTCCCTATCTTCCCGGCGGCAAGAAAGGGAAGACCCATGCGCCGCCGCCTCGTGCCCGCCATCCTCCTCGCCGCCGCCCTCGGCTTCGGCTTGGCCGCCTGCACCGGCGACGGCGAACCCGACGGGCGGTCCGCCACGGCGCTGCTCGAGGCGACAGGCCGCGTCGCGGTCACCCCGCAAGAGGCTCAAACCGTCATCGGCGCCAACCCTGGGATCGTCATCTTCGACCTTCGGACGGCGGTCGAATACGGCCAAGGCCACCTGCCGAACGCCTACAGCCTTTCCTACGACGCCTCTTCCTTCGTCTACTCGATAGCCAACCTCAGCCAGGCGGCTTCCTATCTCGTCTACGGAACCGACGGCGATGACTTCCGAGCCGGGGCCGCCGCCGACGCCCTAGTCCAAGCCGGTTTCATCCGGGTCTATGTCCTAGAAGGCGGCCTGGCCGCCTGGCCCGGCGAGTTGACCGAGGAGTAGGCCCAGCGGCTTCTCCCCCCGACCGCGGCGTCGGCCGGCGCCGATCGGGCGATCCTCGGCCTCTGCCGTCTGATGTAAGCCGTCGAGGCCGGTGGTTTGGGTCTGTTTGGGCTTTCCAGTCTGTAGGTTTTGCTGGAGTTTTGCTTGAGGGCTTGCATTCGGGGGGGGAATTCGGGGGGGTCCGTCTGACTGGTTCGGGGGACTGTGGCTGCCGTCGATTTTTTGGGAGTTTTGTCATGGTGATCAGGTTGTCTCATTTTCCTGCTTTGTTGGGTGGTTTTGTTTTGCCTTTGGTGTTGGCTTTCGCTGCGGTGGCGTCTCCGGCGGCTGTGGCGGAGGAGTCTGACGGCGTCGTCCCAGATCCCGCTTTCCGGGCCTGCCTCAACGGCTATCTGGACGCGCCGGCCGACGCTCCCATCACAGCCGACCAACTAACCCAACTGACCCAAGTGAACTGCGGCGTCTCAGGGATCGCCTCCATCGCCGGAGCAGAACACCTCGCCAACCTCACCGATCTTTACCTTAACGCCAATCAGGTTTCGGATTTGGGGCCGTTGAGCAGTCTGACGGGTCTCACCAGTCTTTCCATTGACAGTAATCAGGTTTCGGATTTGACACCGTTGAGCGGTTTAACGAGTCTCGGCAATCTTCACCTTTACGACAACCAGATCTTAGATTTGTCGCCGCTTGATCCCATCGACAGGCTGGCCCTTTACGTGATGGCCGGGGAGCAGGAGGCTGTCTGGACTGTCGCTCCGGGGACTTATCCTTGGCCAGTTGCTCAATTGGCAGCCGATGGCTCTCCGCTTGTTCTTGAGGTTGCCGGCGGTGACGGCATCGCCAGCGTCGACTCGGCTGCCCACACGGTTTCTTTCTCCGGCCCTGGTGCCGCAGAACTGACCTGGACAGCTTCCCGTGCCTACAGCAACGACGACTGGGGATCGGGGGACGGTGAATATTTCAGCGGCCGGTTGGCTGTGACTGTCACCGAGGCGCCTGAAGAATCTGGCAACGTGGTCCCGGATCCGGCGTTCCGGGCTTGCCTCAACGGTTATCTGGGGGCGGCGGCGGATGCTCCTATCACCGCCGACCAGCTAGCCCCGCTGACCACGGTGGACTGCGACCGCTCGGGGATTGTTTCCATTGCCGGGGCGGAACACCTTGTCAACCTCATCGATCTCAGGCTCGATGACAATCAGATTTCTGATTTGACGCCGCTGGCTGGGCTCTCCGGACTCCAGGGTCTCCACCTCGGCTTAAACCAAGTCTCAGATTTGACACCATTGGTTAGCCTTTCCGGACTCGAATATCTCGTTCTCGACGGCAATCAGATCTCAGATTTGACACTGTTGGCTGGTCTTTCCGGACTCCGCTGGCTTTTCCTCGGCGACAATCAGCTCTCGGATTTGACGCCGTTGGCTGGCCTTTCCAGGCTCGACTGGCTCGACCTCCCCGGGAACCAGATCTCAGATTTGACGCCGTTGGCTGGCCTTTCCAGCCTCAGCCGGCTCTGGCTCAACGGGAATCAGATCTCAGATTTGACGCCGCTGGCTGGCCTTTCCGAACTCATCGTGCTCAACCTCGACGGCAACCAGGTCTCAGATTTGTCGCCGCTTGATCCCATCGACAGTCTGGCCATTCGAGTGTTCGCCGGGGAGCAGGAGGCGGTTTGGACTGCCACTCCGGGGACCTATCCTTGGCCAGTTGTCCAATTGGCGGCCGATGGTTCTCCGCTTGTTCTTGAAGTTGCCGGCGGCGGCATCGCCAGCGTCGACTCGGCTGCCCACACGGTTTCTTTCTCCGGCCCTGGCGCCGCAGAACTTACCTGGACCGCTTCCCGTGCTTACAGCAACGACAACTTGGGATCGGGGGATGGTGAATATTTCAGCGGCCGCTTGACGGTGACCGTCACCGAGGCAGCCGCGCCGACGCCGACTCTTCAACCTAGCGAGCCAACTGCGCCAACTCTGCAACCTAGCGAGCCAGCTGCGCCGACGCCTTCTGCTTCGCCTCAACCCACAGATTCGGCGGCTCCGACGAGTCCTCCCCAACCCAGCGAACCAGCAACATCGACCCCGACGCCGACGGCGAGCGAATCAGCTGGTCCTGAACCCTCTGATTCTCCTCAACCCAGCGAACCGTCGAACCCGACGCCAGCGGCGAGTGAAACGGCTGGTCCTGGTCCTTCTGGTTCTCCTCAACCGGGCGAGCCGACGGCGCCTGCGCCGGCAGCCAGTGAGCCGGCCGGTCCGGAATCTTCTCCTCAACCGGGCGAGCCGACAACGCCAGATGAAACCGGTTTGCCGGGAACTGGCGCCGGGGTTTCACCGGCGTTGGCGGCTTGGGCGTTGCTCGCTTTCGGCCTTGGTCTCGTCTGCTTCGGTTCCGGCTTGTTGACCAGCGCCTACGGCCGTAAGCGCTGACCGCCTCTGCCTGCCCTCAGCTCTGAGTTGGGGGCAGGCCTCCGGCCTCGGCCTAGGGCGGCAAACCGCCGCCCTACCCGCCGTGGCTCTTCTCCTCGGCAAGGGGGCGCTGTCGGCGCTTGGGTCAGCTTGGATAGACCCCGTTGGCCAGGTCGTCCAGGAGGCTCGGATGGGTGGGCGTCCAACCGAAGCGGGCCTGGGTGAGTGCGCTCGACGATGGTTGGTCTGCGGCGAACACCTGCCCTAAAAATCCGAACGTCTCGGCGGCAACGGCTTTGACTGGCAAACCGAGACGCCAGCCAATCGCTTGCGCCAGGGAGAGCATCGTGTCGCCCTCGTCGGCCACGGCGTGGGCCACGGTTCCGGGGGCGGCGTTTTCCAGCGCCAAACGGAAGAGGCGGGCCGCGTCCAAGCGGTGCACGGCGGGCCAGCGTTGCGTGCCATCGCCCACATAGCCGGAGACGCCTGAGCGTTGCGCCGCCGCGATCAGCGTCGACGCGAACCCGTACCGCCCATCCGCCGCGTGGACCGACCGCGGCAGGCGGACCACAGCCGAGCGCACACCCGCTTGGGCTAGGTCCAAGACCGCCTGGGCGCTGCGGGCCCGTCCGCCCAACGGCCCCTCGATCGGAAACGGGTCGGTCTCCAAGGAGACGTGGCCCGGCGTCGCCGGCGTGCCCGAGGCAAACACCAAGGGTTTGCCGCTGCCGGTGAGAGCAGCCGCAAACGCCTCGACGGCCAGGGCCTCTTCGTCCATGCATCTTTGGATGTCCGTGAAATCATTGCCGAAAGCCAGATGGATCACGCCATCGGCCCGCCGGGCTCCGGAACGGATGCTGGCCGGGTCGTTCAGATCGCCTGGGGTTGGCTCGGCGCCGGCGGCTGTGATCGCGGCCGCCGCGGCCTCCGAACGAGCCAACCCCAGCACTTCATGCCCAGCCGCGATGAGATCGCGGACCACGGCGGCGCCAATCCAACCGCTGCCGCCGGTGACGAAAACGCGCATGCGAGACCCCTTCCAAAACCTGTTTGCAAGGGCAGCATAGCGATGCGGTCAGACGCCGTCGGCGCTTCGAGGCTGTCGTCTTGACGTCGGCTCATTTCTTAAACCGTGAACGGGCCGTATAAAACAAAGTTGGCCAAACGCCGTGATCGTCTGGCTGAACACCCTCCGGACGGACCGGTGGGATTCAAGACGGGCTTGCCGAGTTGACGCCGCGTTTATGTTGAGGGTGCATGATTTCGGCCAACAGCCGCGATGGGAAGGAGCGTGAGTGGGCGCGATTTTGGCGATAGACGACGACCCGCACATCCGCGAATTGCTCCAAGCCTTGCTGATGGGCGCCGGTTACACCGCCTTGACGGCCGGCGACGGCCGCGAAGCATTGCGCGCGCTGGGCGAGGCTCAAGTCGACCTGTGCGTTGTGGACGCCATGATGCCGCACATGGATGGCGCCGCCTTCTGCCGGGCCGCCCGCCGTTACTACCCGGACATGCCGCTGCTGATGCTGACGGCCAAAGGCCAATTGGGCGACAAAGTCCGCGGTTTCGAGGCCGGCGCGGATGATTACCTGGTCAAGCCCTTCGAAGCGCTCGAGTTGATCGCCCGCGTCAAGGCGTTGCTGCGCCGTTACCGCAAAGTGGTCGAACAGGTCGCCCAGGCCGGCGCCTTGACCCTGGACAACGCCGGCCACCTGGCCAGCCTTCGCCAAACAAGCCTGAACCTCCCGCTGAAGGAGTTCGACTTGCTGTTCTTCCTGGCCAGCCACAAAGGCCGGACGCTCAGCCGGCGCCAGATTTTAGACGAGGTCTGGGGGCTTGACTTCGACGGCAACGAACGCACCCTTGATGTTCACATCAACCGCTTGCGCGACAAATTCGGCCCTGACTCTGGTTTCAGGATCGTGACCGTGCGGGGGCTCGGTTATCGCTTGGAGGACCTTTGACCGTGAACGACGCCGACAGGCTGCCTCTCAAACCCGCTTCCAGCGTCGAAAGCGACCGGCCTGACAGGTCCAGCCGGTGGGCGGCGGCAGTCGGCTTCATCTGCTTTTGGGCGGCGCTGCTGATCGGCTGGCTGGCGGCCGAGGCGCTGTTCAAGTGGACCGGCCGCCCGCCCGGCCCGCTGGGCTACGTGACGCAAGTGCTGCTCGGCCTGCTGGCCGGTTTCCTGGGGACACGGCTGCTTTGGAAGATAACGGGCGACCGGACGGACACCGGGCGGAGGGTGCTGGACGCGCTCGAACGGATCAGCCAAGGCGATTTCAATGTCCGGATTGAAGACCCGGGAAGGGGTCCGTTTGCCGAGGTGGTCGACTCGGTCAATCGGATGGCCCGCGAGTTGGGCACAGTCGAACAGCAGCGGCAGGATTTCATCTCCAACGTGTCGCATGAGATCCAATCGCCTCTGACCTCGATACAAGGCTTCGCCGCTCTGCTGCGAGGAGCCGGCTTGGACACGGCCACGCAGCGGCATTATCTGGACATCATCGCCGCCGAATGCCATCGCCTGTCGACTCTCAGCGCTGATTTGCTGCGTTTGTCGGCGCTCGACGACGCCAAGGTCGAAGGCCGGTCTTTCCGCTTAGACGAGCAGCTTCGCGAGGTGATATTGGCCCTTGAGCCGCAATGGAGCGCAAAGGGGATCGAGGTCGAACTTGACACGCCCGGCGCCGCGCGGGTGACAGGCGAGCCTGAGCTTCTCCATCAGGTTTGGGTCAATCTGGCGCACAACGCCATCAAATTCAGCTCGGCCGGCGGGCATGTCAGCGTCCGCCTGGCGCCAGGGCCGGCTGCCGCCCCAAGCGAACGGGCTGGTTGGCGGGTCGAGTTTGAAGACAAGGGCGACGGCATCGGGCCAAGTGACTTGCCGCATGTCTTCGAGCGCTTCTATCGCGCTGACAAAGCCCGGTCAGTGGGCGGCAGCGGATTGGGGCTGGCGTTGGCCAAGCGGATCGTTGACCTGCACGGTGGCCGTATTTGCGTGGCGTCCAAGCCGGGTGAGGGCTCCACGTTCACCGTCTGCCTGCCTTGAGGCTCTGAGGCGCCGCAACCTGGCAAGGCCTGGACAGGCAAGCCTGGGCGGGCCGCCGGCTCGTCCAGACCCGTCCGCGCTGTTTGCATTCCGTTGAAAGAGAGTTCAAACGCGGTTTACGGAGCCCGCGCAGGCTGGCCTGGTTGGAATAAGCCAAACGAAGGAGGCAACCATGGCTGTGATCGAGGTCGAAGGCCTGGTCAAGCGTTACAAGAGGGCCAAAGAGCCGTCGGTCAAATCGGTCAGTTTCGAAGTCGCCGAAGGTGAGTTCTTTGCTTTCCTGGGGCCCAATGGCGCCGGTAAGACCACCACAATTTCGATCCTGACGACCACTTTGTCGAAAACCGCCGGACGGGTCCGTATCGCCGGTTATGACATCGACTCGCAAGACCGTCAGGTCAGGGATCACATCGGCATCATCTTCCAGCGGCCCAATCTGGACAAGACCTTGACGGCGGAAGAGAACATCCGCATCCACGTCTGCCTTTACGGCCTGTACTTCTACCGGCCGACCTACCGGGCCATGCCGGCCGAATACCGCCAACTGATCGAGCGATTGGCCTCGATAGTCGGTGTCGGCGATTCGCTGTTCAAGCGGGTGGGCAAGCTGTCGGGCGGAATGCAGCGCAAATTCGAGGTGGTGCGCGCGCTGACGCACACCCCGCACGTGCTGTTCCTGGACGAGCCGACTCAAGGACTGGACGCCGTGGCCCGCCGTGACCTGTGGGATTACCTCGACCGGGTGCGCCGTGAATATGGCACCACCGTCTTCTTGACCACGCATTACATCGATGAGGCCGAAAAAGCGGACACCGTTTGCCTGATCAACCGCGGCGAGATCGCGCTCTGCTGCCCGCCGGCGGAAATGAAGCGGCGGTTCGGGGCGGAGACTTTGGAAGACGCCTACGTCGACTATCTGCGCAGCGGGAGTTCTAGCGGCGGAGCCGAGGCTTCAGCGCTGGCCGGCGGCACTGGCGACGCAAGAAGGGGGCTGGGACTGTGAGCGCGGCATCGGCCATCGGCCTGATTGGCGGATCTGGACTGCGTGGACGCTCCGGCGGGCCCGGGCGGCTGCCGCGGTTGGCGCGCGAAACCAACGCCGTCGTGACGGTGGCGGCCCGCGACATCACTTTGACGGTCAAAAGCCCCGGCATGTTGGCGATGAGCCTGGTCATGCCGCTGCTGATGATGGGGCTGATCGGCGGCAATCTGATGCAGAACATGGCCGGCGGCCTGGGCTTTGACTTCGGCCAGTTCATGCTGGTGGGAATGCTGATCAACATGATGTTCATGATGACCACCATGGGCATGAGCAGCCTGGTTGACGACTCCGATGGCGATTATTCGGCCGAACTGCTGGTCTCGCCGGTGTCAAGGTACGCGATTGTGGTCGGAAAGATCATCGGCTCGTCGTTCATGGCGATCGTGTCTTGCCTGGGGGTGCTGGCGGTCGGCCTGGCAATGGGGCTGACCTTGGCGCCGTGGCATCTGTTGGCGCTGTTGGCGCTTGCGCCGTTGATGTGCCTGTCGGGTGGGGCGCTGGCGATGATCGTGATGGGCGTCATCAAGAACAATAAGACCGCCAACATGGCGGTCATGCTGCTGACCATGCCGCAGATGTTTTTGTCTGGCGTGATCATTCCGATCGGCCATTCGAGCGGGCTGTTGTGGTTGCTTAGCCGCCTGATGCCGATGACTTACTGCGTCGACCTGGGCCGGGCGGTGGTTTACGCCGGATCGCCTGAGTATGGCTCAGTGGTGCTGTTCCGCCCGGTCGTCAACTTGGTTTGCGTGGTCGGTATCACGGTGGTCTGCTTGGTCGCCGGGACCGTCTTGTACGCCCGGTCAGAGAAGAACCGCTGACTGTTCGGACGCTTTCGCGATCTTTCAGATTGGCTGTGGCTTCTCCGGCTTGAAGCGGGTTTTCCCTACGCCTGCGGCATGCCGCTTGCGCCACTTCGGCTCCAGGCCCGGGACGAGGGGTTTCCCCTTCGGCAGGTTGAGGCCGAAGCTGTCCGAATGGGCTGGGTCCTCGAAAGTGGACACCTGAGCCTGAAAACGGATTGAAGGCCCGGATTCTTCCGGGCCTTCAATCCGTCATTTTCGTAGCGGGGAGAGGATTTGAA
>JAIRXC010000170.1 GCA_031268515.1 Propionibacteriaceae bacterium | reverse complement strand
AGGGCCGGGTGAAGACGATGTGCGAGCCGAGGTAGCCGACCACGACGGCCACGATCAAGATGGCCCCGCCCATGGTCGGGGTGCCGCGCTTGGTGTGATGGGCGGTCGGACCGTCGTCGCGGATGAACTGGCCGTAGGCGTGGCGTTTGAGGAAAAGAATCCAAAAGCGGGTGCCGACCAATGTCACGAGCAAGGCGATGAGCCCCGCCGCGATGATGTTCAGCATGGTCCGTCCTTCTCCGCCAAGAGGGCGCAGGCGACGGCTTCCAAGCCGACGCCGCGCGACGCTTTCACGAGGACGATATCTGCTGGCCCCAAGTCATCCAGCTGTGACACGGCGGCGTCTCGGTTTCCGACCGGGCGCGCCTCGGCCCCGGCGGCGGCGGCAGCAGCAGCCAAGACAGGCGCCCAGGCGCCGACGGCGACAAGGCGGCTGACGCCGCTGGCGGCGGCCAGACGCCCCACCTCGCCGTGCTGGGCCTCCGCTTCGGGGCCGAGTTCGAGCATGTCGCCAAGGACGGCGACGAGTCGGGCCTTCGGCTGCTCGCGCCGACGGGCCCGCCAGAGGCCGGCCGCTGTGGCGAGGGCCACCCGCATGGAGTCGGGGTTGGCGTTGTAAGCGTCGTTGATGACGGTCAGGCCATCGTTTCGGCGGCGGATCTCAAGGCGCCAGCGGGAAAGCGGCTCGGCGGCGGAAAGGCCGACGGCGACGGCCTCGGGGGCAAGGCCGGCGGCCAAGGCGGCGGCAGCGGCGGCCAAGGCGTTGGCGACTTGATGGGGGCCGGGGAAGCGCAACCGGACGGGCCAACTGCCGCCGGGGCAAGCGGAGTCGTGGAGGCGAAAGGCGTGGCGCTGGCCGGCGTCAGCTTCGACGGCGCTGGCCCAAACAGCCCGCTGGCCTCGAAGCGACGCAGGCCGGTCGTGGCTGAACCAGGCGGTCGGGCCCAAGTGGCGGCTGGCCAAAGCGGCCACAAGCGGATCATCGGCGTTGAGGACCGCCCAGCCGTCGGCGGGCAGGCAGTCGACCAGCTCGCCCTTGGCGGCGGCGGTGGCGGCGGGCGAGCCGAACTCGCCGGCGTGGGCGGCCCCGACGTTGAGGACGAGGCCGATCTCCGGGTTGACGATGCCGCAGAGAGCTGTGATGTGGCCAGGGCCGCGGGCGCCCAACTCGGAGACGAGGTAGCGGGTTGAGCGGCCGATCCGCGCGGCCGTCAGCGGAACGCCGATCTCGTTGTTGAAAGAACCGGCCGGGGCGACCGTCGGAGCCGCCTGGGCCAACACTTGGGATAAAATATCTTTTGTTGTTGTCTTGCCGGAGGAACCCGTCAGGCCGATGACTAAGAGATGGCCGCGGGCTTCGGCCACGAGGCCGCGGGCGAGGGCGGCCAAGGCGGCCAAAGGATCAGACACGACGAGTTGGACGAGGCCGGCGCCAGCGACAGGCCGCCTGACAAGAGCGGCGGCGGCGCCTGAGCGGGCGGCGGCGGCGATGAAATCGTGGCCGTCGGCCCGCTCCCCCGGCAAGGCGACGAACAAGGACCCAGGCGTGGCTTCACGCGAGTCGATGACCACGTCGGGGCCGACCAAGCGGGCGCCGGCGCTATCACGCCAGCACGGCTCCGCCGCGTCTTCGGGGCCAGGGAAGCAGAGCTTGGCGCCGACGAGGGCGGCCAGGGCGGCGGCCGGCCGAGGCTCCATGCCTTACGCCTTTCCTCTCGCCGCCCACGCGGCGGCGATCTCCGCGCGGTCTTCAAATGGGCTGAAGCGGCCCTCCGCTTCCTGGGTGGTTTCGTGGCCCTTCCCCAAGACGGCCACGACATCGCCCGGCCCAGCGTAAGCCAAAGCCAAAGCGATGGCCGCGCGCCGCGGCCCGCCGTCGATGACATCGGCGCGGGCGGCCCGGCTGCCAGACGGCGCCGCGGCCCGCGCCGCCTGCCCCCCCGCCAAAACAGCCGCCCGGATAAGCGCCGGCTGTTCAAAACGTGGATTGTCATCGGTGACGATGACCGCGTCGGCGGCGCCGGCCGCCGCCGCCCCCATGGGACCGCGTTTCGAGGGATCCCGGTCGCCGCCGCCGCCGATCACGGCGACCACTTTGCCGTCGTCAGCGGCCGCCAAAGCGCCGACGGCGGCCAAAGCCTCGGCGATGGCTTCGGGCGTATGGGCGAAATCGACGTAAACCTGAGGCGCCGCCCCGTCCAGGCGCACCCGTTCGAGGCGGCCGGGCACGCGGACCTCCGCCAGGGCGCCCAGACCCGGCGCGGGGTCGAAACCGGCCGCCCGGACCAGGCAGACCGCCACGGCGGCGTCGGTGACATTGTGACGGCCGGGCAGGCCGAGACAGAACCGGTCAAAGAATCCGTCCGCGCGCAGTTCCACAGCCGTCGTCCCGTCGCCGCTTGGCGCCTCGGCCGTGATTTGGCAGTGCGTCCGGCCAAAACCCGGACCTGGGCCGCGGCCGACGGTCACGAGGTCTTGGCCGCGGCCAGCCAGCCGCTCGGCCAAGCGGCGGCCAGCCTGGTCGTCTGTGTGGACGACCGCCGTCTTGGCCCGGTTCGGTTCGAACAGGCGGGCCTTGGCCTCGAAATAAGCGGCTTTGTCGCCGTGGAAATCCAGGTGGTCGGCGCCGAGGTTTGTGAAACCCGCCGCGGCGAAGACGAGGGCGTCGGCCCGATGGAGGGCGAGAGCGTGGGACGACACTTCCAAGGCGACCGCCTGGCAGCCGTCGGCGGCCAACAAGGCCAAGGCCGCCTGGAGGTCCGGGGCTTCCGGAGTCGTGATAGTCGTGCTGGCCCAGGGCAGGGGGCGGCCGCGGCGGCGCAGCCCCATGGTGCCCAGCGTGGCGGTGTCGAGGCCGAGGCCGCCGAGGATCGCGTCGGCGCAGAAAACCGTCGTCGTCTTGCCGTTCGTTCCCGTCACCGCGAGGAGGACAAGACGATCGCCGGGACGCCCGAAGAGGCGGGCCGCAAGGTCAGCCAAGACGGTCCTGGGCTCAGCCGCCACGACGACAGGCAAGCCGAGCGGGCCGGCCAAGGCGGCCCCGGCCGTATCCGTCAAAACGGCGGCCGCCCCGGCCGCCGCCGCCGCCGCCGCGAAACGGGCCCCGTGAGTCCGGGTTCCCGGCAAAGCGACATAGAGGTCGCCGGGGCGGACCGCCGACGCCACGAGGCTGAGGCCTGTGACACGGCCCGGAGCGCCCGGGCTGAGGTCGGACAAGGCGATCGGGCAGGTCGCGGCAAAGCGGCCCGGCGCGGCGCCGGCGGAAGAGGCCAGGCCGATTGCCTTAGCTGACGCGGCGGCCGTCTCCTTCGCGGCCGGCTGCTCGGACGACACGGCTCACCACCGGATCTGATAGTCCGGGGCTTCGGAGGACGAGGTCGGCACTCCGTAGCGCGGCAACGCCACCTTCATGATGTCGAGGGCGGCCGGCACAGCGTTCTGAGAGCCGTAATAGCCATTTTGCGTCGGGTCGTCGACGACCACGTAGGTGAGGATCTCAGGGTCCTCGACCGGGCCGACGGTGATGTAGGAGCCGGTGTAGCCCCGATAGCAAGCGCAAGTCTCGTCGTAGCGTTCGGCCGTCCCCGTCTTGCCGGCCAAACGGTAGCCCTCGATGCCGTAATGGTTGACCGTCACGACCGCCTCCATCATGGACAACAGGTCGGCTGAAGCCTGAGGGGAAATGACTTGCCGTGTCACCTGGCTGGGGATCTCCCAGGCCCGCCCGTCGGACTGGACGGCCGACTTGACAAGGGTCGGGGACACGTAAAGACCGCCGTTGACCAGCCCGCCGACGGCGCTCGCCATCTGGATGGCCGTCAGCGACAGTCCCTGGCCGAAGGCGATCTGATCACGGGTCTGGTCCGACATCGACGCCTCCGGCACCTCGCCGCTGCCCTCGCCGGGCAGGCCAAGGCCGCTGGCCGAGCCGAGGCCGAAAGACTTCAAATAGTCACTGAGGACCTGCTTGTCCATCTGGCGGGTGAACAGGAGCGAGCCGACGTTCGAAGACAAGGCCATGACGCCGGTCGCCGTGAGCTGCCAGGTGGCGTGGCCACCGTCCGAGTCGCAAATGTTCTTGCCGCCGCTGAAGACACAGCCGGGCACTTCCAGAGTGCTGCCAGGCGTTACGAGGCCGGCGTCGAGGAGCGCCCCAAAAGTCAAAACCTTTTCGACCGAGCCAGGCTCGTAGGCGTCCGTCACAGGCCAATTGCGGAGGTTGTCAGGGTCGGCTTGGGCCAGGTCATTGGGGTCGAAGGTCGGGTAGGCCGCCATGGCGAGCACCTCGCCCGTCTTGATGTTCATGACGATGGCGGCGACGGAGCGGGGCTTGTGCTGGTCGACGACTTGGCGCAAGCGCGTCTCGACCTCGTATTGGAGTCCCGCGTCGATGGTCAGGTTGTAGGAGATGCCGTCGACCGGCTCGGTGACGACGGTCGAGCCGGCCGGAATGCGGCCCTGCGAGCTGAATTCATAGCGCTCCTTGCCGTCGGTCCCGGCCAGACGGTCGTCAAGAGCCTGTTCGAGGCCGCCGCCGCCCGTGAAAGGATACTTGCGCTCTTGGTCGAGTTCAGAGTCGTAGACCATGTAGCCGAGGACGTTGGCGGCGAGCGAACCGCTCGGATACGTCCGCACCGGGGCGGACTCGCTTTGGAGGCCGGCGTAGCCGAGGCGGCTGACGGATTGGTCGAGGACGACATAGGTGTATTCCCGGACCTGACGGGACAAGACGACGTATTGGACATCATCGCCTTCGTCGGTCTTGGCTGGCGCCAGACGGTCGTAATAGGTCTGGAAACTGCCTCCGAGGTATTCGGTCAGAAGACCGGCGACGAGGCCGCGGCCGGCGGACAGCCGGAGGCGGGCGCGCGGTCCGAGGCTGGACAGGTCGAGGTCTTTCGTGTTGACGGTGTGCGGGTTGGCGACGACGTTGACAGCCGGCTCGCTTACGGCCAGCAATTCGCCGTTGCGGTCGCGCAAGGTCCCCCGGCTGGCGGGAGTGACGGCTTCGCGGGTCACTTCGCTGACGGCCCAGGCCGCGTTGGAAGACGGGTCGAGGCCTTGGACCTGGAGCGCCCGCGCCCCCAGAAGAGAGGCAAACAGGCCAAAGGCGATGAGAGCGACCTTGAAACGACGGTCAGGTTGGCCGGGAGAGACACGCCAACGGCGGGCGGCGCGGGCGCTGCGGCGGGCAGCGGCGGCTGCGCGCTCAGCGGTCCTAGCTTGGCGCTCGGCGGCCCGGGCTTGGCGCTCGGCGGCCTGGGCGCGGCGGGCGGACGGGGAGCCAGGGCGGGGGGCCGGATGAGAGGGTCGTTGGGACATCACTGCACTTCCTCTGCAGGTTGGCCGGCCTCGTCCTCAACGGGTTGGCCGGCCTCGCCGCCGGCGGCGGCTGCGGCGCCGTCCGGGGAAGCCTCGGCGGCAATCGCCGCGTCGGCCGGCGGCTCCTCGGCTGCGGCAGCCACGTCAGGCAACGCGGGCACCTGCCGGCTGGCGCTTGACGGCGGGGTCGAGATGAAGCTCAATTCGCTGCCGGCCACAGGTTTGACGACACCGCGGATCTCTCCGGTCGGCAAGACGAGATAGGCGGCGTAGGGGTTGGCGACGAGGCCGGCCCTGGCGGCGGCCCGGGCCAGTTCGACGGGG
>JAIRXC010000164.1 GCA_031268515.1 Propionibacteriaceae bacterium | reverse complement strand
GCCAAGGCGATCCGCGGTGGCTTGCCGGCTGCGTCCGCCAGCACCGCCAGCACCTTGGCTATTATAGTTGTTTTACCGGTTCCGGGGCCGCCGCCGATGACGACGAGACGACGGGCGAGGGCAAGCTGGGCCGCCTCACGTTGGCGGTCGGGTTCGCCGGGGCCCAGGCCCGTCCGGTCGAAATAGCGGTCGAGGAGCGCCGCCTGGCCGGCTGGAGCGAGCTTCGGCGAAAGCGGCCCGGGCGGCCCGTCGGCCGGCCGTAGGCAGTCTGCCGGATCGGCTAGGCGCGCCCGGATGGCGGCGGCGACCCGCTCTTGGTCGGCCCAGGAGCGCTCCAAATAAAGGAGGCCGCCGACGAGCCGGAGCGGGCGTTCGCCGGTCTTGCCGTCTCCGACCGTGACGAGCCGGCTGCGCGCCAGGCGGCCAGTCCAATCCTCGGCCTCTGGCCAAGGCAGAATGGTTTGACCGGCGTTGACAGGGTTGGTTTCCGCGTCGCTGAGGACTGGCGCAGCCGCGTCGGCGAGGGCGAGGTCGAGGCCGGTCGAGCCGGCCCGGAAGGCGGCCAAGACGAGGGCGGCGGCCAAGATCACGAGTTCATCGGTTTCCCCGTGCAGATACGCTAGGTGGCGGGCAATTTGAATCTCCGAACAGCCGATGACGCCAGCCCGCTCGAAATCAGCCAGGCAGCCGGTTGCCGCCAAACTAAGACTGTTGTCAGGCGCGGACTGGGCGGTCCCCGGTTCGGAATGGGGCTGGCGCTCGGTCATGGCAACCTGCCGGCCAGCAAATCGTCGAGATCGCCGACAAGTCCGATGGCGGGCCGCCAGGCGAAGACGCCGCAAGGCGTGCCGTTGGCGATTGGCGTGTCAGGACCTGCCATGCCGCGGACGAAGAGGTAGGCGATGCCGCCGAAATGGCGGCCCGGGTCGTAATCCGGCAGCCGCCAGCGTAGGAAACGGTGGAGGGCGACGCTGTAGAGGAGAGCTTGGAGGGGATAGTGGGAGGCCATCATGGCTTCGGCCAGACGGGGCGCGGTGTAGTGGCGGAGGCGCAGCGGCGTGTCAGGCGGGGCCAGACGGTTTGTTTTGTAGTCGACCACGATGTAGCGGGCCGGCTGGCCGATCCTAAGGACGGCGTCGATCGAACCGGTCAAGAAGCCGCGTAGGGGATTTCCTGGCAAGTCGGGGCGGCGCAGACGCTCGGGATACGCCGCCAAGGGGTCTGACGGCGGCAGATGACGGTCGAGGAGGCCGGCGATGGCCGCCAGGTCCGGTGGCTGGCCGTCGAGGGCGAGCGGCATCTCGAAGGCCAGTTCGGCCAGGCGGTCGCGCAGGGGCAAGCCAGCGAGGCTGGCGCCGTCGGCGATGGGGCCGAGCGGCGTCGTCAAACCAGGTTGGAGGGCGGCCACGAGAGTGTCGGGGTCGAGCCGGGCCAAGCCGCTGCGGACCACCGTCTGGGTGACGATGTCGCGGAACTGATCGGGCTGGCCCGGATCGGCGTATTCGAAGACGGCGTGGACGAGACTGCCGAACCCGGCGCCGCCCGGCAGACCAGCCATGGGGGAGAGGGCTTCCAGCGGATCGGTTGGCGGGGTTCCCGGACCGCTCTCGGCTGTTGGTTCGGCGGAACCGCCAGACACCGTCACGTTCCCGTGGGCGTCGGCGGCGGGAGCGGCTTCAAGCGGCGCGGCCGTAGCCGGGGTTTTCTCTCCAAGGCTGGTTTCCTCGGCCGCGGCGGCGGCTAGATCCGCGGCCTCTTGGGCCTCCTCGTCTTCCCAGAGGGGGTCGTGATCGGCGCCGGCGGTCAAGGCGGAGTACGAGGTCCGTTGCCAGACCAGGTCGATGGCGCGGCTGAAACGGCGCAGATGGGGCGGCTGGCCGGCCGCCGGAAGCGCGGGGGCTGGCGTAGGCGGGGCTTCGTCCATGGTCTGCACGACCACCCCGGCGGCGGCGTCTGCCCGGTCGCGCGGGTTGCCGCCGAGGGGCACGGCAGCGGGCAAAGGCGAGCGTCGTTTCAGCGGCGCGAACAACAGCCGGTGTAGAGGTGAGGCTGAAGTGTTGCGCAGTGTCGGCATCCACCAGACCGTCACCTGGCAGGTCGCCCGCGTCAAGGCGACGTAAAGGTGGCGCAAGGACTCGCCGTCTTCGTCGGCCTGGTGGCGGCGCGCCCGCTCGGTTTGGCCGGGGCCGCGGTCGGGGCGGCCGAGGTCGAGCCAGCGGCGGCCGGTTTCGTCGTGGTAGGAGAAGGGATCGTCGGGCTCGAGGTCGCGGATATGGCGGTCAGCGGCCTGGGGGAGGTAGACGATGGGGAATTGGAGCCCCTTGGCTTGGTGGACCGTCAGCATGGAGATGGCGCCGCCGTCGCTCTCGACACGGCGCGGCGTCTCGCCGGTTTGGCCGCTGGCGCGCCGCAACTGGGCCTCCAACCACGGCAATAGCTCTTCAGCTCCGTTTTGGCTGTGCTGGCCTTGGAGCAATTCCGCCAGATGCCTCAGATCGGTCCAGGTCCGACCCGCCGCCGGGCCGCCGGCCAGCCGCCGTGCCAAGCTGGTTTGGTCGGCCAGCCACTCGAATGTCGCCGCCGGGCCAGGGCCGGCCAAGAGGCCAGCCGCCTGGCGGATCACCGCCGCCAAGTCGGCCAAGTGGTCGGCGGTAGCGTCTGTGAGATCGGCCAGCGTCCAGCCGATGAGATCAGTCAGCGCAGCGGCGCGGACGCGGCCGGTGCGCGGCTCCGCCGTGGCCCGAAGCAGGCTGAGCCAATCTTCGGCGGCCGGGCTGGCGAAGACCGATTCGGCGCCGGTGAAAACTGCCGGCAAGCCCGCCGCCGTCAACTTCGCCAGTATGTCTTGCCCGCGTCGGTTGGTCGACACGATGACGGCGATGTCATCGGCGCGTAGCGCCCGCGGCTCGGCGGCTCCCGCTTCGAGGAGCCTAGGGCCGCCAGTCAGCAAAGCCGTGATGTCGGCGGCCAAGTCGGCGTCGATGAGGCGGCGGGCTTCGTCGACCGGCAGGTCTTGGGGTGAGGCGGGTGTCCGGAGTCGCAATGGCGGTTCCCAGCGGGCGCCTTCGGCGCCGACCAGCCGCGGTGTCGCGTCGCTCGTTAGGACCGGATCGGCCGTGATCTGGCTGTGGCCGAGGCCGCGCCCGCCGATCAGCGATTGGACGGCCCGGACGAGGCGGGGATCGCTGCGTCGGTTCGTGTCGAGGCTGGCCTGTCGCCCGCTGGCACTTGCCGCGATGTAAGCCTCGACGTCTGCCCCCCGGAAACCGTAGATCGACTGCTTGGGGTCGCCGATGAGGACGAGGGCGCTGCGGTTGACGAAGGCGAGTTGGAGGATCTCCCACTGAAGGGGGTCGGTGTCCTGGAACTCGTCGACAAGCACGACAGGATACGTGGCGGCCAAGCGGGCGCTGGCCGCTTCGCCGGTTGCCTCGTCCGCCAGGGCGTCGCGGAGGCGGCTCAGCATGTCGTCGTAGGTGTAGCGGCCGAGCCGGCGCTTGGTTCGGTCGACCCGGCGGCGCGCCTCCGCCGTGAAATCGTTGGCTTCGGCGGCGGCCTCGGACCAAGCCAGGTCGAGCGTTGGATTGAAGATAGATTGCTTCACCCAGCGGAGGGCGGCAGGAAAAGGGAAAGGGGCGCCCGTCGCGGCGTAGCGGCCGACGTAAAGGTCGGCTGACGCCTGCTGCGCCAACTCCGTCGCGTCGGTCAGGAGCCGGTCGGCTGGATCGTGGTCGACCAAAACCCCAAGCCGGGTCAACATCCCGTCGCAAAAACCGTGGGTGGTGAAGATGGCGGCCCGGTCGAAGTCGCGCAGCGCCGTGTCAGCCCTCTCCAGCCGCTCTTCGAGGCGCGTCCGGCTGCCCTGGCGCAAGGCGGCGATGACCGGATCGGCCGTCGCGGCGGTGGTTGGGCTGGTTGTCGCCGGGCCGGGGTTTTCCAAGGCGTCCCGGATGGCGTCGGCGCAGGCTTCGAAGCGGCTTCGGACGCGGTCGCGCAGTTCTTCGGTCGAGGCGCGCGAGAACGTGATGGCCATGACATGGTCAACCGGGTAGCCGGCTTCGATGACATAGCGGGCCGCCAACGCGGCGATAACCCAGGTTTTGCCTGTCCCCGCGCTGGCCGCCAAGTTGAGGACGCTGCCTGGCCGCGGCAGGGCCGAGAGGCTGTCAAAACTTTTCATGGTTGTCCTCCAGGCGAGAAGGGGACCGTCGCGCCAGCGCGGGACAAGGGGACGTAGAAAGCGTCGACCAAAGTGTCAAAATAGTTGTTGACGGGCAGGGAAGCCAGCGGCTGGGGTTTGAAGCGGTCGGCCGGCGGCTCCGGGCTGGTCGGGCGGGAGGAGACAGGGTTGCTTTGCCCCGATGCGGCGAAGAGGGCCACGGGGTCGGCGTAAACCGTTTGCCAGGCCGCGTCCCGACCCCATTCCGACAACCAGGCTCTTTGCAGACCGGTCGGATCGGGCAGTTGGCCGCGGGATCGGAAGCGGGCCGCCCACAAAGCGACGGCCGGAGGGGCGGGCAGAACCGTTGCGGCGCCGGCGGCGTAGAGGCCGAGGAGGTCCGAGAGCAAGGCGGCCGCCGCGTCGGGGTCGGTCGCCTGCAAATCGATTGGACCGCTCGGACCGACGACGACGGCCCGCCAAGGACGGTCGGGTTCGGCGGCCTGGAGGGCGAGGGAATGAATCCAAGCTGCCAATTGATGTTTGGCTTGGGGGCGGCCGGCTTGGACGCTCAAGAGGACGTCGCCGAAAGTGGCGATCTGCCCGGTCAAGCGGGGGCGCCCCGGCAGCGCGATGTCGATGGCGTGCCAAGCCACGGGGGCTCTCTCATAGGCGGCGGCGGCCGCGAGGATGCGCTCGACGCTGCGCCAACACTGGTCGAGGACGGCCAGCCCGAGGGCGCGCGGCGGCAGCGTGCCCCGTAGCTGTTCGGCCAGCCGTATGGCTTCCGGCGGCTTCCCGGCGCGGCGCAAGCGAAGCATCCGATCAACCATCTGCCAGCGGGCTAGGCCGTCAAGGCTGAGGGGGAGTTCGGGCTCAAGAGCCGTTTCAGCGGCTCCGCGGGCCAGTACGGAAGCTGTCAAGCCGGCCCTTTGGCGGAGGTAGTAGGCGGCGGGATGGGCGAGGGCGGCGGCAAGGTCGTCAAGTCCGATCGGCGCTGAGAGAGCAGAAGGAGCTGTCAGGACGAGGTTTTGCCAGCTGGCGTCGCCGGTCGCCGGCGCCTGGGACCGCGGTGGTCCGGCGCCAGGCGCCGGCGCAACCGAAAGCCGGGCTAGGCCGGGGGAGTCTGGCTGGGCGGGCTGGCCGCCGGCCGCCGCGGCCAGCTGGACCGCCGCGGCGACCGTGGCGGCGTCAAAGGTCCAAACCTCCGATTCCGACGCCGGGCTGTCAGCTCCGGGCCGCCCGGCGGCGGCAGAGCGATCCGCGGGGCCGGCGGCAGCCGGGCGGGAACCGTTGTCGGCGTCGGGGCGTTGCAGGCCAGGCGTGGTGGCCAGGGGTCCTTCGAGGCTCGGCCGGGGCGCGACGAGGCTGAAAGGCAGGACGGGATGATGGCGCACGAGGCTGGCGGCCGCTTCGGGTCCGGCTGCCTGGCTGGCTAACGAGAGGAGGTCGCGGACGGGCGCGGGAGCCATGGCCGCCGCCCCTGTCCGCGGGTCGTGGCCTTTGTAGATGACGATGAAGCGGTCGCGGCTGTCCAAGAGGGAATCCAAGAAACACTGGCGGTCTGACAAGGTGACGTCGGGAAAGGCGAGGTCGGTTCGGCCGGACAGCAAGTCGTCGCCGTCCGGCGCGGCCGTGCGCGGGAAGCTGTCCGCGTCCAGGCCCAGCCACACGGTGACCCGGTGGGGCACGTGGTGGAGGTCGGCGGTCTGGGCGACCGTGAGATCGCCGTTCAGCCAACGGTCACGGCCGCGGCGGCGTCCGGCCAGGCCGTCGAGCAAGCCCCGCGCGTCCGCCAAGGTGAGCGCCGGTCCCGTTTGCGCGGCCTGGCCCAGATCGGCCAAAAGGCTCATGGCTTCGTGGCGTTGCCAATCTTCGCCGGGGCCGACAGCGCCCAGCAAATCAATGGCCGAGCGGGCGCGCGCCGCCCACTCGGCGGCGGGCGCAGGCGGGCCGAAGCTGTCGATGAGGCGGCGCGCCCGGCCTGTGATCTCAAGCAACACGCCAACCAGGGGGGCCTGATCGGCCCCCACCCGCTCGAGGGGCAAAGCCGTCCCTGCCGCCGTCAAAGTGTCGTCCGGCAAGGCGACGCCGAGCGCCATGCGGCTGAGCCCGGCTTGCCACGTGTTCTCGCCGAAGCCCTCCAATCCGTAGGCTGACCGTCGTTTGGCCGAGATCCCCCAGCGCAGGCCCGAGGCGGCGACGAGGCTGGCCAAACGGCCATGGTCGGCCGCTGTCAGGCCGAAACGGTTGGAGACAGCCGGGTTGGACACGAGGCTGAGCAACTCAGATGCCGTGGCCCGGGACTCGGCCAAGTCGAAGACCTGGCGGACGAGGTCGAGCAGGGGATTGGCCGGGACAACGGCTGCCCCGGCCAGGCGCAACCGGATGCCGTGGGCGGGGTGAGACCAGAGCCGGTCGGCCGAGGCAGGACCGAAAGCGGCCTCCAGCCAGCCTTGGAACGCTTCCAAGCGCGGACAGACGACAAGGATGTCACGGGGCTGCAAGGTCGGATCGTCTTCCAGCAAACCAAGGAGGACATCGCGTAAAACATCGACTTGGCGGTCGGGTCCATAACTGGCGTGGAAGGCGAGGCTGCCGTCGGCGCAGCGCGGCGGCGGACCGCCGCAGACGGCGCCGGCGAGGGCCGCTTGAAGCGCGCCGAGGACAGTCGGCCGGCGGGCCAGCGGTGGAATGCAGATCGTCTCGCTGGCCAGCCGGCGCGCCGCTTCGTGGACAGATTGACCGGCCCGGCCCATGCCAGCTGCGACACGGCCGGCCGTCCCCGAAGCCAAGGCGGCGGCAGGAGATCCCTTGGGGTCGTTCGGCGGTGTTCCGGCCAAGCCGTCCGGCGGCGTTCCGTCTAAAGAGAGGGTGCGGCTGAAGACCGTCACAGCGTGGTGTTGAGACAGGCTCCGGAGGAGGTCGCCGGCCAGTGGTGGCCACGCGGCCGGAGCGAACACGGCGATCCGCCCGATTTCGGGCAGGGGGTCGGTTTCGGCCCAGGCGGCAGTCCAGGCCGGCTCGGCGGCCACAGGCGGCGGCCCCAGTTTGGCGGTCAGAGCCTTCCACAATCCGGCTTGCCACAGCGCCGGGTCTTCGCCGAGCGCCGGCTCCTTGCGTTCCGCTTGGGGTTTTGGGGCTTCCCCCTCGTCAGAGTCTGTGGTTTCCAGCGCCGGCTTGGCTTGTGGCAGATCGCTCCAGCGGCGAGCCAGTTCAGGGTCCCACCTTTGGTAGTCCTCGAAGCGGCGCGCTATCTTGCGAGCCAGGTGGGCACGTCGTAGCGGCCGTTCCGCTGGGTCTTGCAAGTGCCGCTGGACAACCTCGAACCACGGTTCGCCACGACAGTCTTCGAAGGCCTCCAACACCGCTATGACAAGGCGGTCGCCCGTCCACGGCGATGGTCCGGCGACCGCTTCTGAAACCTTGTCCACCAGTTGGCCGAGGGTCAGGAAAAGCACTCCCGCGCAAACGCCGTCATCGCCCCGGCGCCGGCCGAGCCGCCGCGACAGTTCCTGAGCCAGCCAGCGCTGTGTTCCCCGAGACGGGGCGCACACCAGGTCGGCTGAGAAGGGGTCGGCCGCTGGGGCGGACAAGCCGGACGCCAAGACCTCGGCCAGCGCCGCCGGATCGGCGCCCGCGTAGTGAACGAACCCTGGCGTGGACATGGCTCCTACGGTAGGCCATGGCGCTGACAGTTTTCCTCTCAGCTCTCGTCGCCGGCCTCGTTTCAAACGGTTGCGGGCTCTGTCTGGCCACGGTGTCCGCGGTTGGTTTGCCGGCCGGCCCGCTTCTACGGTCACGGGTTTTGGCTGCCTGTGGCAAAGGAATTGTCCACAGGAAGTAGTCGGTTGGCAGCCAGGGCCAGTGTTGCTGTGGCAGAATGCTTCCTGTCCGGCTGTCTTGGCCGGCGGGAATAAGCCTCAAGCAACACCCCCCGCCGTGCTTTGGACGGCGAACCAGTTGGCGCACCCCCGGAGGCCGCAATGACAGATCAGCTCAACCCGATCCCACAACCTAAAACCACCACCCGACCAGCCTCGCCCTCGCGTCTGCTTTCAGCGATGAGACAGCGGCGGCGGCGAAACCCGGCTGGCGTCCGCCCTCGGGCGGCCGCTTGGGTTGTCTTACCCGTTTTACTGGCAGGCCTGACGGGTTTGGCCGGCTGTGGCGACAAGCCGGAGCCGGTCTGGATGTCGTCACCGCCGCCGCGGCCGACCGCCAGCCGCACTCCGGCGCCGAGCCCGACACCGACCGAACTGGTCCCGGCGCCCGACGACCCGTCTTGGAACGCCGACCAACTCGCCGCCGCCCATGTCGTGGACGCCTATATCGAGGTCAGGGGCGAACTCCTCGCCGACCCGGCCAATGCCGACACCCGCCGCCTCCTCGATGTCACAACCGACCCTCAATACGGCGAAGACCTCAGATTGATCGCCGGATTCGTCCAGATCGGCCGTCACTTCGAGTTCAGCGACGGAACTTATATCATCCCGGTGACCAGGGTCGTCAGCAAAGAGCGCACCGTCAACGGCGTCCGGCAGATCGGCGTCTCCCAATGCGACGCCGACAATCCCACCATTGTCTTCGTGGACCCGGATGGCTCGCAGCCGCCGGGTGGGGCGCCGCGGGTCCAGTATCACTACACGGTCCAGTGGGTCGAGGCGGCCGCTGGTTGGCGGGTGGCGGCATTCGGCCAGTCCCAAGGGATGGAGCTGCCATGCTGAAAAGAATTATAGTTACAGTCGTTGCGCTGGGAATCTTGCTGACGGGAATAACTGCCCCGGCTGCTAACGCGAACGTCAACTCACCTCACTCCCCTGAGAGCGCGCGGGTCACGGCTTTCTATGGTGTGCCGGCATCGGAACCCTGGGACCCGGCCGACGGCGACACGAGAGCGTCAGCCGCCGAACAAGTGGCTTGTATTTTCAGCGGTCACGTCATGCCCTGCCAAATGCATGACGGTTATTTTGACCAGGCTCGTCAGTGTTACGCGAAGATGGCTTCTTCTAATCCTTGGGAGACCCGTGACCCGGTGGCGACTTGGTGGGCTCAGACCGGCGGCCATGTCGACGGGGTGATCATGGAATGCTACATGCCCTACGAAGGCTATGTTAAA
>JAIRXC010000144.1 GCA_031268515.1 Propionibacteriaceae bacterium | reverse complement strand
CTCGTCTTCCATTCGACCTGGGCGGCGCTGCTCACGACGGCTGACCCTGTGCGAGTGCTGGCCGCCAGCGAACAGGCCCCGGACTTCGAAGCGGACGGTGTGGCAGCTCTCGGCGACCTCAGCGAGGCGCGGACCTTCGCCCTGCCCTCCGAATGGCTGCCCCAGTGGGGCGAAGCCCTCATCGCCGTGGTCCCCATGGGCGACGACCGCGTCATCGTCCTCGGACGCCTCGGCGGCCCGGAATATCTGCCCTCGGAGTTGGCCCGTCTGCGCCACCTGGCCATGTTGGCCAACTGAACCGTGCTGGCCAGCTGAGCTGTTGCCACCGTGGGACGGCCGCCCAAAGCGGCGCCACCGCTTGGTCGCCGCCGGCCGCTGACTCACCCCGTGGGACCGCCGTAGGACCGCTCAAAACGGCGCCGCCGGCTCTCATCGCGCCTTCCGGATGATTTAAGACGATTCGCCGAACTGGCAAGCGCAGATGCGCCGGGCGGCCCAGGCGGCGCCAACTCAAGCCTGGCCCCAAGACGCTGTGACGCGGCTCCGGACGACGGCGGCCTGTTCGGCGGTTCAGCCGCCAACCCCGGCGAAAACCGGCGACAACATGATCACTTGCTGGAGTTCTGGCGGCCGCCGCGTGCTAAAGGCCGACCGCGTCGGCGATCAGGCGGAAGATGGCATAGCCGACGGCAAAGAGAGCCGTGGCGACGACGGTGAAAACGAGAGGCCAAAGAACGCGGGCCCGCCGCTTGCTCCTCGTCGTCACAACCCTTTCCGGACCCCATTCGCCGATGCCCGGCTGGGCGCGAGCCGGGAGGTCTCCGTGAAGGCTGAGGTCGGTGAACAAACCTAGGCGCATGGAGAAAAGTGTAGAGGGGGCAGGCGCGTCTCTTGGCCTCCGGCGCGGGAGAGCCGTGACGCGCGGGACCATGATGACGCTGAGGGCTGCGGCATCCCGGAGCGAGACCCCGTGGCGAAGCTGTCTGACGGGCCGCCTTGAAATCCAGCCCCCGCGGACTGCGGCGCCGCCCCTACGCCGGCTGCCTGTCCCCCGCTGGCGGACCGGCCCGCCGTATCTGCCGCGTCGGATCGGCCTTATAACGCCAGTCCCCCACTGGCGGGCCGGCCCAAACCGGCGGACCGCCACAAGGCAGCCCTTACAATGGTCATTGCGGCAGGGCGCGGCGGGCGGACGGGCGCCGTACGATCAACGGGTTATGAATTCTCCGGTCAAGTCCAGCCTCGTGCTCGCCAGCGCCGCTTTGATCTGGGGATTCGCGTTCTCCGCTCAGCGGGCCGGCATGGAGCACATCGGCCCCTTCCTCTTCAACGCTGTGCGTTGCCTGCTCGGCGCCGCCACGGTCTACGCGGTCCTCTGCCTCAAGGAGCGCCGCCTCGCGCCCCTTCGGACCGCCCCGGGGCGCCTCTGGTCCGATCCGACGATCCGAGGCGGCCTCGCCTGCGGCGCTGTCTTGTTCACCGCCGGCAACCTCCAACAAATTGGACTTGTCTTCACGACCGCCTCGAAGGCCGGCTTCCTGACCGCCCTCTACATCGTCCTCGTCCCCGTTTTCGGCCTGGCTTTGCGCCATCGCGTCCAGTGGACGACGTGGTCGGGAGTCGGCTTGAGCGCCGTCGGCCTCTACCTGCTGAGCGTCACCGAACGTCTGACCGTCGAGCCCGGCGATCTCATCGTCTTGTCCAGCGCCGCCTTTTGGGCCGTCCACATCCTCGTGATAGACCACTTCGTCCAGCGCGTCGACATTTTCCGGATGTGCTGTGTCCAGTTCGCCGCCGCCGGCGTCCTCAGCGCCGCCGTTTTCCCTCTGGCCGACCGCGCCTTCTCCGACAGCAGCCTGGCCGCGTTGCCGGAGGCGCTGCAGGCGGCCCTGCCTGGCCTCCTCTTCGTCGGCGTCCTGTCCTCCGGCATCGGCTTCACCGCCCAGGCCTTCGGCCAACTCGGCGCCCCGCCGGCTGTCGCCGCCGTCATCATGTCCCTGGAGGCGGTCTTCGCCACCATCGGCGGTTTCCTCCTCTTGCACGAACGGCTGACCGTCCGCGAAGGCGCCGGTTGCGCGCTCATGTTCGCCGCCGTCCTCCTCGCCCAAGCGCCGACCGCTTTGCGGAGCGCGCGACGGCGCCGCCAAACCGCCCCGCCTGACTGAGCGCCGCCCGCACCTCGTCAGCTCCTGATCAGACGGGCTGTAGGAGGGGACAAAAGGGGCGTCCTGACAAGCCACGTCTCAGCATGTGGATATGAGATTTGTATCTCACATGCTGGAAGCAGCAAACTTAGGGCGGCTTTTCGTGCTTGACGGCGCGGAAACGCCGCAGCCTCGTTCCTCCACCAAAGTGACGGCCCGCCTTCCAGGCGTCCACCTCCGCCGATGGGCCGTCCCGACAACCGCATCCGTGGGAAAGGGGTCCTAGATGACCGCTCCGGCGCTCGTCATGCTGTCGTACGGCAGCTCCGACCACCGTGTCACCGAGGTGACGCACCGCATCCGGGTCGGCTTGCAAAGCCTCCGGCCCGAGTTGGAGGTCAACGCCGCCTTCATTGACTGTTGCCCGCCGACCGGCCCCCAAGTCGTCTCCCAGCTCGTCGCCCGCGGCGTCCGGGAAGTCGTCTTCGTGCCCCTCCATCTGACGAGCGCCATCGACCATGACCTCGCCATCGACGACATTGTGGCCGGGGTCCGCGCCACCCATCCCGACGTCAAATTCGCCGTGGCCCGGCCGATTGGCCCGGAGGCCCGGCTTCTCAGCGTCCTCGACGCCCGCCTCCGCTCTGTCCTCGCCAATGTCCGCGTCAGCGAACTCGACGGCCTTGTCTTGTCCGCCGCCGGGCCGGCCGACGTCCGCGGCGCCGCCCTCCTGGCCCGCCGCGCCCGCCAATGGGGCGCCCATCACCGGTTGGCCTGCGTGACCGCTCTCGGCGATGAACCCGGCGCCGGCGTGGCGACCGCCATCACGGGCTTGCGGGACCAGGGCCGCCGCCATATCGCCGTCGGCTCCTTCTATCTGACCGGCGACCACTTCTTCGACGCCCAAGCCCGCCAATCCATCCGCCTCGGAGCCGTCGCCGTATCCGCTCCCATCGGCGCCGACCCAGCCGTCCTCGACGCCGTTTTGGCCCGCTACTCCTTCGCCGCCATGGACCTCCTCGAGCTCGAAGAACCCAACCCCCACCGTCCTCTGGCCGCCATCACCGTGTGAGCCGGCTGTCTGACCTGACACTGGGCGAACTGGCCGTCCGGCCCTACACTGGGCGGACCCGGCTTGTCCGACCCGACAGCCATCGGACTGGAGCTTTTGACGGCGGCGGCTTTCCGGCGTTGGGTGACCGGTTTGTCCGACCCGACAGGGTGAACGGCTTGTCCGCCCCGGCACAGCGGGGGTCAGCCGATGACAATCGACTATGCGGCTAGACGGTTGGTGTCCAATTCGGCACAGCGAGGGTCAGCCGCTTGCCCCGGCGCCGTCTCGGCGCGCCGCCGCGCCCCGGCCGGACGAGCCGCCTAGCCTAAGCCGCGTGAGTGCCATACCGGTGGAGGCCGTCCCTGCCGCCTTCTCCGCCGCCGCCGCCGATTTGGCTGCTTTCCGCTGGTCGTATCCCATCGAAGCGTCTCCTTTGGACCCGCCCCGGCGAGTCGCCCCACACGGCGCCGCCGTCATCGCGGAAATCACCGCGAACGACGTCACAGTCACTTCCGGGAAATTCATTTTATTTTGCAACCCGGCCGGGCAACCGGCTTGGGGCGGCCCTTTCCGCTGCGTCACCTACGTGACCGCCGCGATCGACTACGGGGATTTCGACGAGTGCTTAGGCGCGGTCGGCTGGTCTTGGCTGCTTGACGCCTTCGCCAAGCACGAGGCCGACGCGCGGGCTGTCGGGGGCACGGTGACGGCGAGCGCGAACCGGCACTTCGGCGAACTGGCCGACCGGCCGTCCTCAGCCGAGATCGAGTTGCGGGCCTCTTGGACGCCCGCTCTGCCGGACGGCGCCGGCTTGGCCGCCCACCTTGCCGCCTGGCAAGACTTCCTCCGCCTGGCTTCGGGGCTGCCCCTTGAAGAGGCCGAGGTCGTCCCCCTTTTACGGCCTCTCCGCTGATGCGGCGCCGCAGCCGGCCCGATCACGGGCTTCCCGACCGGCCCGATCACGGGCTTCCCGACCAGCCAGACTCTGAATCTCCCAGCCAACCAGGCCCCGAAACTCCCGATCCGGCCGCCAACCTCCCTATTCTCGCCACCCCCGCCGACGGTTTCGGCCCTGTCATCACCGAGCGGCTCGCTCTGGACACGCTGGCCGACGCATTGGCCGGCGACAGCGAGCCAGTCGCCCTCGACGCCGAACGCGCCTCTGGCTTCCGCTACCACAGCTGGGCCTACCTCATCCAGCTCAAGACCGCCTCCACTGGCATCGCCCTCATCGACCCGGTCGCCTTCACCGCAAACCCGCCCGCCGACCTCAGCCGCCTCGGCCGCGCGCTAGCCGAGCGCGAATGGGTGCTCCACGCCGCCAGCCAAGATTTGTTGTGTTTAGCCGAGGTGGGCCTACGCCCGACCAGGCTTTTCGACACCGAGCTGGCGGCTCGCTTGGCCGGCCGTCCCCGCGTCGGCCTCGGCCCTTTGGTCGAAGACATCCTCGGCCTCCGCCTGCTCAAACAACACTCCAGCGCCGATTGGTCGACAAGGCCGCTGCCGGACAGCTGGCTCGACTACGCCGCCCTCGACGTCGAGTTGCTCGTCGAACTACGCGACCGGCTCGACGCCGAACTCACGGCGGCCGGCAAACGCGAGTGGGCCAGCCAGGAGTTCCAGCATTGGATCGACTGGGCCGCCGCTCCACCGCCGCCGCCGGAAGAGCCGTGGCGGCGGACCGCCGGAATCCACGAGGTCCGCTCGGCCCGCGGCCTCGCTTTGGTCCGGGAGCTGTGGCAGGCCCGCGACAAGACAGCCCGCCAACTTGACCTTGCTCCTGGCCGCGTGCTCAAGGACGCCGGCCTGACCGAGTTGGCCCGCCACGCCACCGACAGTTCCATGAACGTCAAACCGTCCGACCTGGACCGTTCCGCCTGGTTCGCCCGCCGCCCGGCGCCGCGTTTCCGGGCCGTCTGGGCGGCAGCCCTAGAACGCGCCACTGCCTTGCCCCCGGCCGACTGGCCACTCCCCCGGCTGCCCTACGACGGTCCGCCGCCGACGCGCTCTTGGCGCTCCTTCGACCCCGCCGCGGCTGCCCGCTGGGCCGCGGTCCGCCCGGCCGTCAACGACTTGGCTGAACGCCTTTGCCTGCCGCCGGAAAACCTCTTGTCCCCGGACGCCCTCCGCCGTCTGGCTTGGGCGCCTTCCGGCCTTGACGCCGAGGCGGTTAACCGGCAACTCGAAAACTCTGGCGCCCGTCCTTGGCAGCGCGGCCTGGTCACCCCCGTGCTTGTGCAAGCGCTCGCGGCCGTCCACCGCCAGGGCTAAGAGGCAGCGCACCCCGGCTTGGCGGAGTGCGCGTGCCGTCAGGCGTGGCTCGCTCTCACATAAGGGTTGACCACGGCCACTCCGCAGTCCAGGAAATCGTCGGTGTCCCTTGTGGCCACTATGGCTCCAGCAACCTTGGCGATGGCCGCTATCTGCGCGTCCAGGATGCCGATGGGGCGACCCAGGCGGCGGCGCATCGCCACAATCTGAGCGTAGGAATCGGCCTCTTCTGAGCCGAACGGCAAGATGTGCTCCTCGTAAGCCGCGAAAAACGCGTTAGCGTGCTGGCTCAACGCTCGCTTGCGCGAGCCCTCAGGGAGGATGGCGATGCCGTAGCAGACTTCGGCTCGGGTGATCACGCTAGTGCGAATATCGTGATCTGCGCTTGACTTCAGCCAATCGGTGACCAAAGCAAGATCGGGGTGTCCGGCGCTCAGCAACACTGAAGCGATATTGGTGTCAATGACGATCATTGAAACGCCGGATCGTCAAACGGTGAATCGCCGGGATACTCCTGAACGCGCTCGACGCTGAAATCTAAGCCCTTGGCCGCCGCGCGGAACTCCGCCGCAGCGGCCAGTAGGACCGTCAGACCCGTAGATTCGGAATGGACTGGATCGCGGGCGGCCCGCTCAAGAACGGACCGCAGTTCCGCCTCGAATGACACTCCGTGGTCCACCGCCCGGTGCCGCAAGATGCGCTGGACGCCCTCATCGAGGTTTCGTACCGTGATCACGCTCGCCATGGCTGCTCCTTTCCTTGGCCAAGCGTAGCCGACGACTGCAACGAATGCAACGAATGCAACTGCAAGACTCCTTTGGGCCGCTCCGCCGCACTGGCAATGTGCTTTCCGTCTTCGTTGTGGGAGCGAGTCGCGCCGACCGACCCGATAAGTTGAGGAAGCTAGCAGCTGACACGACCACGTTTGCGGCACTCGAGTTGTCAGGCGCCCTGTGACACGGCTCGCAGCCTGGGATTTTGAACCTGTCGCCTGCCGCCGGGGACGTTTATTCCGCAATTAAAAGCCCCTGCTTGTGGACAAACACCTGAAACGGCGGTGGCGCATATTGGCGCGCCCGTCCCCCCCTCTTAGACTCGGTTGCGCCAGGCCAGCGAGGAGTAAAACAAGACAGCAGGCGCTTAGCCTTTGCGGTGCGTAGGCTGTCCTTTCCCGCAGGCGGCCCAGTTTGCGGACTTGCGGGATACGGCCATCGGCCGGCGAGACAAGGATCACTCGGCCAACTGGTAGCCCAGGCCTCGGACCGTCAGGAGACGGCGCGGGCAAGCCGGGTCCGCCTCGATCTTGGCCCTTATCCGGCGGACGTGGACATCGAGGGTTTTCGTGTCACCGTAATACTCCGCCCCCCAGACCCGGTCGATGATCTGGTGGCGGGTCAGGACCCGGCCGGCGTTGCGGAGAAGCAGTTCGAGGAGGTCGAATTCGCGCAGCGGCATCCGCACCTCGACCCCGTCGACGGTCACCTTGTGGCGGTCGACGTCCATGACGAGGCCGGCCGCCGCCAAACGCCCCTGTGGCTCCCCCTCGCCGCGTGGCCCACGCCTACGTAGGGCTGAGCGGATGCGAGCCAGCAGTTCCGGGGTCGAGAAAGGCTTCGTGACATAGTCGTCCGCCCCCAGCTCCAAGCCGACCACTATGTCGCCTTCCTCGTTCTTGGCCGTCAGCATGATGATGGGGACGTCGCTGGCAGCCCGCACCCGGCGGCAGACCTCCGCGCCCGACAACTCAGGCAACATGAGGTCTAGGAGGATGAGGTCAGGTTCGCGTTCGGCCACGGCCGCAAGGGCGGCGGCGCCGTCTGCCGTCTGACGGACGGCGTAGCCTTCGCGGCCCAAGAGATACGCCAGGGTCTCCCGCAGATCGTCTGAATCTTCCACCAACAATAGTTCCGTCACATGCCCTCCCCCGGCCAGAGAAACTCCAAGACACCCTACCGCCGGGCGGCCTTTCACCGCCATGAGGCAGACCCTCGGCTCAGCGGCTGAAACCCCAGTCTGAGCCTCAGCCAAGAAAGCGCGAGGATGCTCTGAGGCTTTTAGCCGGATGTCCGATCGGCCTGGCCTTGACCCCTTGGGCATCAGGTTCCACCTCGGCCCGATGCCAATCTTCCAACGTGGAGTGTTCCCGATAAAGTGGATATTCCAGGGTGAGGACGCTGTCGGCGGTCACGCTGAGGCCTGCGATGAGGTTGGTTTGGTTGGCGGGATTCCAGGGGCCGTCTGGTTGGCTGGCGGCGCCAACCCGCCAGCCGGGTGTCGTCCAGGTTCCCCCGCCATTGGTGTCGGGGAGGCCGGTCAGGGGACCTATGGGTAGGAGGGGTTGCCTCCGAGGCCGGCGAGGGTCGGCAGGGCAGCGGCGTGGTCCCACCACAAGTCAGTCCGTTGACCGTCGACAGTGGCATGGGCGAGAGTGCCGGTTGTTGTGGTGACCTCAACAGCGGCGGTTTGGACAGCGCCGGTGGCGAAATAGACCGGTGCGCGGCCTTCAAGATTAATAGCGTGCCCTGTCATCAGCGTGCTCCGAACATGCGCCGGACAAGGAACTCCGGATCGCCGGCGCCAGATAGTGTTCGCGGCAGAAGCTGAGACCGGGGGGATTCAAGCCGTGAAGACCCAGCCGACCGGGCCCGCGAAAATCTTTGCCGTATCAGCGTCTGTCGTCACCGAATCACCGCCTTCGGCGTAGCCGACCCGCGCCGCGCCGCTCATCGGCAGGCCAGCCTCGTCGTGGATCATCATTTCCGAGGCCAAATTAATCCCACGGCAGAGTGTCGCCGGGTCGGAGCCAACTTGACCGGCAGACACTCCGAAGAGTTGAACGCTTGTTGTGATGGAGTGTCTCCGGCGCTCATGAAGAGAGTGTCAGATGAGCGAATTCTCCTACGCCGCGTCAAACCCGGTGGTTTAAAGCTGTAGGCGGCGTCAAACCAGTTGAAGATTCCTTTGTCGCCCAAACTTGGCATCGCCCGCCTCGCCGGAGTCGAGTTCTTTCAGGCGAGGTCTAAAATAGGATCCGTTAAAATGAATTCAGTTTGTTTTGTTTCGTCGAGTGGCGGCGGAAGGCGGCGGACATGGTCCAAGCGGCGCCCGGCGAATCTCGGCCGGGGCAAGCCAGCCAGACACCCATCAAGGACCACCTGGCAGTCGGGGCCGTGGACGTCTGCTACGACGGCTCGGGAGGAGCAAGAGCGGCCCTAGTCGTTTGCCGCGGCTTGGTTTGCTCAAAAGTGGAGTCCGAGCATGTCGCCGTCGTCTCCCAGACGGCGCCATACGAGCCGGGAGCGTTGTTCAAAAGGGAACTCCCTGGCATCCAGGCAGTCTTGGCCATCGGCCCTCGCCTGGAACTGCTGCTCGTCGATGGGTACGCCACGCTTGACCCGCAAGGCCGTCCCGGGCTCGGCGCCCACGCCGCGGCAGCGTTCGGCCTGCCAGTCATCGGCGTCGCCAAAACCTTGTTCCGCGCCGCGACACACGCCGCCGAAGTGAGACGCGGCGCCGCGACCCGGCCCCTCTACATCACAGCCGTTGGCCTGGAGACCGTTGTGGCGGCGCGGATCGTGGCGGCGATGGCAGGGCCGCACCGGATCCCGGACGCGTTGGCCAGAGCGGACCGCCTCTCCCGCGGCCTCGTCCGACCAGCCACCGCCCAGCCCGCCAGTTGAACCGGATTCCAAACTGCCGGGCAGGTTCACACGGCAGACTGGCGCCATGGTCCGACCAGCGCTGAGCGGATGAAGCCGACACGGTCCGGGGCGACGGCTTCGATCATGGTCACAGCGTGGGCGCCGAGGACACCGACCCCGGCGCCGGTGATGGCTTGGGTCCCGACTTGGCCCCAGTCGACGGCGCCGGTGATCGAATCTCACTATGAACAATAATCATCAGCAGACATATGCGGGCATGGGAGCAGAACCTCTCTCGTCAACTTGCCGGCCGGATGAACATAATCTACATCCTTGCTATTCGCGTCAACGCCAGGACGCGACCATTACCCCAGGCTGTCAAGCCAACGACGAAAAGCCTCGTCCTGCTGTTCGATTGTGCCGACCGTTGACGAAGGAGCATAAACAAAGATGTCAACTAGATCATCGGAAAGCGCCTGCTTTCCTGGCGTCAACACATACGCCCGCCTCCCACTGCCCATTTGCATCGACATTCTTGAAGAATAAACATCGAGCCGGGCCCCGTTGCAGCAGAGCCGATACCCCAACGGCTCGAGCGCGCGCCTGAGATCCCGTAAAGCCGCCCAAGCGCTCGAACCATTCCCAGCGGCCGCCAACCCGTCAGCGACCATCTGCAGTTCCCACTCGTCCGACAAGCGGCGGACAGACAATTCAACAATGGATTCTGAATCACCCACTGCGACATGGAGTTGCATTAGCCTAAAAACCTCTCACCCCCAACGCCACGCGCAAACTCATCAACCCGGCCGAGAGTTGCCGCCGGAGACCTTGCGCGCAAACTCTACAGCCTCTCCCACCAAGGCGTCTGGATCTGTGCCAGTTGACTCGAACCGACGCCCACAGCCATCAACCGCAACCACGCGAGACACCCCGACGGATTGTTCGTCAACGCGGAACTTCCAACCGGGGACTCCGACTCGACTTTGCATATGCCTACCCGACCTCTCTCAGCACCCCGTGCTCCAACAGCGTCCTTAAAGGAACAGGGGTCACGTATTGAGTTCCGAGTCCCATTTGGCCGATAGCCGGGGCGACCGTGCCGGACTGTACAGGAAATGGCTTGACTACCTCAAACGTGCGCAGTGGCTCCTCGGCCACCCCAGACGGGAGTGAGCGCATCGCCGCGGGCGTCCCTTGCGGAGCAAAGAACCTAGAATAGTCACTGCCGCCAAAACGGTCTATTCGTTGCCCCGTATAGAGATATTCTTGACTCGTTGGCCCCAAGAACCCGTTATTCGTAGGGTAATAGGTGACAATTTCATTACCTGGCTTCGGAACTACAGTCCTAACCGGTGTCTCGCCGAGGAGTCGGTCGCCCGTGACAGCAAGGTCGTCTGTGGCGGTTTGAGTGGCACCGGTGACAACAGTTTCAGCGCCAGCACCGCTAGCTGCGGTGGCTCCGCGGCTAGCGATCCGGGCGCTGACAGCAGTTAGGGCGTGGGCGCCGAGAACCCCGACTCCGGCGCCGATGGCCCCGGCTCCAGCTCCGGCGATGGCCTGGGTCCCAACCTGGCCCCAGTCGACAGTGCCGGTGGCGGCTTTCTGATTGACAGCTGACGCTCCGGCGCTCATGAGGGCGCCGGAGGCGGCGCCGATGAGCAGGACGCCGATGGGGCCGCCTAGGCCGGTGGCCATGAGGGCGCCGCCGGCGACGATCATGGCGGCCCCGGCGATGTACTC
>JAIRXC010000140.1 GCA_031268515.1 Propionibacteriaceae bacterium | reverse complement strand
CCACGGCGCACCACTCTAGAGCACCCTGGCGGCCAGGACCTCGGCCGCTGAGCCGCGTTTGCTTGGAAGACGCCGAGTCCCCCGCGCTCCCAGCGAAGCCGAAGCGCCCCGCTGGGCCTCCACGGCTGACGCAGTCTTAGCCGCCGCCGTCGCCAGGTTCAGCGGCGAGCCGGGTCGGGGCCAGCCGAGAAACGGGCGAAACGTGTGATTTTGACCCCGGCTTTGGCCAACAAGGCGCCGACCGAGGGCTCATCGTGGGCGATCGGAGCCTGGTCGTGGAGGCAGACATCCTTGACGAAGTCCTTGAGCTTGCCCTCGACGATACGGGGGATGACCTGTTCGGGCTTGCCCTCTTCACGGGCCGCCGCCTCGGCCAGATTGCGCTCGCTTGTCAGAACGGACTCGTCGATGTCGCCCTGCTCGATGTAGAGGGGGTTCATCGACGCGATCTGCAACGCCACGTGGTGGACGATGTCGGGGTCCGCGCCTGTGTATTCGACGAGGACGCCGACCTGGGGCGGCAGATCCTGGGAGCGGCGGTGGAGGTAGACGTGCGTGTCGCCGCCGAAGCGGGCTACCTCAGACAGCTCAAGCTTCTCCCCGATCTTGGCGGACAAAGCGGCGACAGCCTCGGCTACGGTCGCCCCGGTCGGCAGGTTGACGTCCAAGGCGGACTCGACCGTGTCGGCGCCGGCGGCGTCGACTGCCTCAGCCACGGCCTCGGCCAAACTGATGAACTCTTGGTTCTTGGCCACGAAGTCGGTTTCGGAACCGAGCCGGATGAGGGCGTGGCCGGCGGCGGCCACGATGCCGTTGGCGGCATCGCGCTCGGACCGTTTGGCGGCTTTGACGGCTCCGGAGATGCGGAGGAATTCGACGGCTTTGTCATGGTCGCCGTCGGACTCGGCCAAGGCCTTCTTGGCGTCCATCATCCCGGCGCCCGTGGCGTCGCGGAGTTTTTTGACATCAGCGGCAGTGATCGCCATGTGGGTGTCTTTCTCTCGTGGGGTGTGTCGGAAACCAGGGCTCAGGCCTCGGCGGCGGCCGAAGCGGCCGGCTCTTCAGCGGCGACGGCCGGGGCGACCGGGGCAGGTTCAACCGGAGCGGCAACTGGATCAGGTTCAGCCGGAGCAGCCGGGGCGGCAGCGGCCAGGTCGGCCGGAGCAGACTCAATCGGAACAGCGGTCGGAGCGGCAACTGGAGCTTCAGGAGCGGCGGGAGCCAGGTCGGCCAAAGCGGCGGCGTCGGCGTCAACGGGGGCGGCGGTCCCAGAGACCAGGAGGTCGCGTTCCCAATCAGGCATCGGTTCGGCCTCGGCTTCGAGGCCGGCGGGGACGGCTTGCGAACGCGCCAAGAGGCCGTCGGCCACGGCGTCAGCCACGACCCGGGTCAGCAAAGAGACGGCCCGGATGGCGTCGTCGTTGCCGGGGATTGGATAGTCGACCTCGTCCGGGTCGCAGTTCGTGTCGAGGATGGCGATGACGGGGATGTGGAGCTTGCGGGCTTCGTTCACAGCCAAGTGTTCTTTTTTCGTGTCCACGAGCCAGACCGCCGCCGGCAGCTTCGCCATGTCACGGATGCCGCCTAAAGACTTGGACAGCTTGTCCCGTTCCCGGCTGAGGCCGAGGAGTTCCTTCTTCGTCAGCCCAGAAGCGGCGATGTTGGCCAGATCCATCGCTTCCAGTTCCTTGAGGCGTTGGATCCGCTTCATCATGGTGGGGAAATTCGTCAACATGCCGCCCAGCCAGCGCTGGTTGACGTAGGGCATCCCGACGCGGGTCGCCTGATCAGCCACAGCCTCTTGGGCTTGCTTCTTCGTGCCGACGAAGAGGATCTGGCCGCCGTGGGCGACGGTTTCCTTGATGTAAGCGTAAGCCTCGTCGATGAGGGAGGCGGTCTGATGGAGGTCGATGATGTAGATGCCGTTGCGCTCAGTGAAAATGTAGCGCTTCATTTTGGGGTTCCAGCGGCGTGTCTGGTGTCCGAAGTGAACGCCGTTTTCAAGCAGTTGACGGACGGTGGCGACGGCCATGGCTGTCCTTTCTTCGCAGGGCGCACGGCCCTAAGCAAGTTGTCCGGCGCCGCTTTGGCGCCGCCTGATGCCGACGCCGGCCCCACCCGCAGGACTTCGGGAACCGGCTCGCCGAACAAGGCGATGGATCGACATGCGATGTGCCCGCGCTCGTGACGCAGACCAGTGGTTGATTGTATACGGGTCCTAAGGTTTGCTCAATCCGTCCGCCCGCGGCCTCAGGCTATGGTCTCGACTGGCAAGGAACGGCGTGGGATTGTCCACAGGCGGCCCGGCTGTCCGGCGCGTCGGAAACAGCAAGGTGGACAAACGGCAGGAAGAACCGCGGCGGCCCACTGTCCGATCATGCGCAGGACTCTCGCTTCCTTTTCAGCCATCGCGCTCGCAGCCGCCTTGTGGGCCGGGGCGGCCAGCCCCGCCCAAGCCACGGCGCCGCGCGGAGTCTGGCCCTTGTCCGGGGCCGTCGTCCGCGAATTCGACCCGCCCGACCAGCCTTGGCTGGCTGGGCACCGTGGCCTCGACCTAGCCGGCCACGTCGGCGACATAGTCACCGCGGCCGCCGCCGGCGTCGTCAGTTTCGCCGGCCCGGTGGCCGGCCGACCCGTCATTTCCATAAGCCACGGCAGTCTCGTGACGACCTACGAGCCTGTCACGGCCTTCGTCGCCGTCGGCCAGACGGTGACAGCCGGCGCCCCCATCGGCCGGCTCGAAGCCGGACATTGCCTGCCAGAGGCTTGCCTTCACTGGGGTCTTAAAGACGGGCCGGAGAATTATCTCGACCCGCGCTCGCTCCTGCCTTCTCAAGCCGTCCGTCTCCTCCCCGTCGAAGCCGTGGCGCGGCTGCGGGAAGAACAGGCTCTGTGGGAACAGTCGCACAAGTCAGCCGGGCTGATCCGGCCACTGGCGGAAGCTGTCATCACGTCGCCCTTCGGTTACCGGACAAATCCCATCACCGGGTCTTCCGAACTCCACGACGGAACCGATTTCGGAGCGGCCTGCGGCACGCCGATCCGGGCTGCCGCCGCCGGAATCATCACCCAGCAATACGATGGCGGCGGTTACGGCAACCGCGTCTTCGTCGACCACGGTTCTGCCGACGGCAGCCAATTCGTCACCTCCTACAACCATCTGTCGGCCTTCGCGCTGTCCGTCGGCGCGACAGTGGCGCAAGGCGATGTCATCGGCTACGTGGGAACGACTGGTCTGTCCACAGGCTGCCACCTCCACTTCATGGTCTGGGCCAACGGCGCCCTGGTCGATCCGATGACCCAGTTGCCCTGACCAGACAAAAAATTGCTTAACGCATATCCCATTAGCTATTCCTTCGGCTGGCTGAGAGCGGCGCAAAGGGCGGCAAATGATGGCCCGGCAGGTGGTTTAAGCTATCGCAAAGCGGAATGCGACAGCGGCACATCGCGTCGGCGCCTCGACCTCAAGGAGTCTGGATTGTATTTACGATGGCGCACGAAAGCGCATATCTGACAGTCGATTAGGGGTTTCGGGAGATGGGACGTGCGTATGGCCATAGAAGTTGTCGCCTTGGACGCGATGGGGGTCATCTACGAAGCGGCCGACGATGTTTCTCATCTTCTCCTGCCGTATCTTCGGTCCAAGGGCTGCGAGTCCAGCCCGAACGAGATAAATCGGCTATACCGCGCTTGCAGCCTGGGGCAGTTTTCTTCCGCTGAATTCTGGAGGCGCTGCGGCGTTTCGGGAAGCGATGCCGAGTATTGCTCGCATCATGCGATGACGCCAGGAATGCGCGAGTTCATCTGCGACTGCCAGGCGCTTGGTCTCACGGTCGCTGTCATCAGCAATGACGTGTCGGAATGGTCCAGGTTGCTCCGCCAACGGTTCGCCCTCGACGCCTTGATCGCCTCTTGGACGATCAGCGGCGACGTCGGCAGCCGTAAACCGGATAAGGCTATCTTTGACAAAGCGCTGCGGTCGCTGGGCGTACCGCCGCGCAACGTCTTCTTCTTCGACGATCGGCCAGCCAACGTCGCAAGCGCGAATCGCCTGGGCTTTCGCTCGGCGCTATTCACAGACGCCGAGTCTTCAAGCAGGCTTCTCCGAAGTGAATTGTCCCACGATAATCCACCATGAAGTTTTGGAGTCAGGCGCTTCTCAGCCCGCCGGCTGCCGCAACCTCCAAACCGTCCAAATCTCATCGCCGCCGGCAGGACCCGGCGAGAGGTCCGGCAAGGCAATCTGCTGGCCACCGCTTTCCACCCTGAACTGACCGACGACACGGCCGTGCACAGGTACTTTCTCGACATGGCGACACCGCGGACCCCGTAGGCGTCAGCGGGCCGCGCAAAGCCGCAGACGGAAGCCGTCCAGAAGGAGAAACCGCCTGCTCAGGCGCGCGGGTGGGCTTGCTCGAAGACAGCCCGCAGCCGTTCCGATGTGACGTGAGTGTAAATCTGGGTGGTCGTGGCGTTGGCGTGGCCGAGTATCTCCTGGACTGTCCGCAGGTCCGCGCCGCCTTCGAGGAGGTGCGTCGCCATGGCGTGGCGGAGCCCGTGCGGCCCCAGATCAGGGGCGCCGTCAACTGCGGCCAGCCAGCGGTGGACAAGGCGGCGGACCACCCGTTGGTCGATACGGCCGCCGCCGCGGACGCCGATGAAAACGGCTTCGCCGCTGGCCGGCGTCGCCAACTCGCCCCGGCGGCGGAGCCAGGCGGCCAAAGCCCGTTCGGCGGGACGGCCGATGGGGACCGACCGCTCCTTGCCACCCTTGCCGAGGACGCGGAGCAGGCCGCGATCAAAGTCAACGCCGCCGTGGTCGAGTCCGCACAACTCGGAAACCCGGAAGCCGCCGGCGTAGAGGAGTTCCATGATGGCGACGTCACGCTGCCCCGCCGCTGACCCGTCTTCCGCCGCGGCGGCGCCGACGGCGGCCATGGCCTCGGACGCCTCGGCCTGAGTCAAAGTCTTCGGCAGAGCCCGCCGGACCTTGGCCGATTGGAGGCCGACCGTCGGATCGTCTGGGAGCAACTCCCGCTGACGCGCCCAGCTGAAAAAACCGCGGGCGGCGGCGGTGTGGCGCTGGATGGTGGCCGGGCTCGCCCCGCCGGCGGCCAGGGCAGCCAGCCAAGCCCGGATGTCGCGGCGGCGGACGGCCGCCGGTTCGCGGCCGGCCAGAAAGCCGGCCAGCTGGCTGAGGTCGCTCGCGTATGCCCGGCGGGTCTGAGACGACAGGCGGCGGTCGGCCAGCGACGCCAGATAGGCCTCGGTCAGCTCTGTCATGCCCGCTTCCGCCACGCCGTCAGCTTGGCCCTGCCCGTCCGGCCAAGCAAGCCTGCCACGCGGCCTACGGCGCTTCCCGCGGCGACTCTCGACGCCGCCCGGCCAGTTTCGGCTGGCAATCCGGCCGGCGCCGCGGGACGCTGAGACCCGGCCGCGGCGGCCGAAACGGCGGCAGAGACGCCAAGTTGAGACCCGTTTCAACACTTCCGCTGGCCGAGGATAAGGATTGACCGGATCGGCTAGCCTGTCGGGATGCCAAACGACTTGACCCCCTCGCCGGCCGGGCCTTCCATCGCCAGTCTCCTCGAAGGCGGCCAGGTCCAGCCCATCACCCGCTGGGGTGAGCCCGTCATGCACCGGCCGACCCGTCCGGTGACCGATTTCGGCCCCGCTTTCCACGCTTTTCTGCGTGACATGTTCGCCACGATGACGGCCGCCGACGGCGTAGGCCTTGCCTCCACCCAAGTCGGGGACGACCGTTCGGTTTTTGTTTTCCGCTGTCCCGACGCGGACGACCTGGTCTCCGTGGGCGTCATCTGCAACCCTGTGGTCGAGACGCCGGCCGGCCGCAGCCGCCACCTCGTCAGCGATGACGAAGGTTGCCTGTCTTTCCCCGGCGCTTACGCCGCTTTGGCCCGCCCTGACCACGCGGTCTGCCGTGGCCTCGACCACAACGGCGAACCCGTCGAAGTCACCGGCACCGGCTTGTTGGCCCGCTGCCTCCAACACGAAACCGACCACCTCGGCGGCCTCGTTTTCGGCGACCGGCTGAGTTCCCGCCGCCGCCAAGAACTCGACCTCCGCCACTCGCAACAGGCTTACCGCTATGCGACCGACTGGCCCGTCAGCCCGAAAGGCGCCTTCGACCCGGTCCGGGAGGCGGCCGCCGAACCGTCCGCCGCCGACCACGGCTGAAACGGTCCCGCGGTGGCTCCGATCATCGATGTCGAGGCGGCTGACGATCCGCGCGTGCGCCACTACACAGGTCTGCGTGAAGCGACGCTACGGCGGAATCCGGAGGTTGACGGCGGCATCTTCATCGCGGAAAGCCCGCTCGTCGTACGGCGGGCCGTCGCCGCTGGCTACAAACCTGTCTCTTTCCTCTTGACCCCCCACTGGGTCGAGGAACTGGCCGATGTCTGGTCGGCCGGCGACGCCCCCGTCTACCGCGTCTCGAGCCGTCTGGCTGAGTCCATCACAGGTTTCCACGTCCACCGGGGAGCCCTGGCGGCGCTGCGGCGGACGGAGCGCTGGCGCCTGGCCGACCTCCTGGCCGTCGACCGCCTCGTCGTGGCCGAGGATCTCGTGGACCACGCCAACGTCGGCGCCATCGCCCGCTCAGCAGCCGGCCTCGGCTGGGACGGCCTGCTCGTGTCGGCGGACTCAGCCGACCCCCTCTACCGCCGGTCCGTCAAGACGAGCATGGGCGCGGTCCTAACCCTGCCTTGGGTCCGCACTCCGCCCGCCTGGGACGGCCCCGCCGCCCTTAAACAAGCTGGTTTCCTCGTGGCCGCTCTCGCCCCCCGCCCCGGCGCTCTCAGCCTCGACGCCCTCCGCCGGATCTGCGCCGACCGCCGTTTCGAAGAGCTGGCACAGCGCCCTGTCTTAGACGCGCCGCTTCGCGAGGACTCCGATCAGACAACTCAGCCCAATTGCCACCGCGCCAGCCAGTCTGTCAAATTAGCCTTGTTTTGCGGCAGTGAGGGGCCTGGTCTCAGCGAAGCGACTCTGGCGGCGGCCGATGTCATCGTCGGCATACCGATGGCCCGCTCGACCGACTCCCTCAACGTGGCCGCCGCCGTGGCCATCGCCTGCTACGCCTTAGGCCCGGCCGGCCAAACTGAAACGGCAATCTGCCCATAAGGGCTCCGCTCCCCCGCGCTGTCTGGGGCGCGCCAGCTTGGCCAGCGCAAAACTTCGCGCCGATCCAGCCCGCAAGCCGGTTCAGCCCGCGACATGTTGGCAAGCTTGCTGCCAGCGACACTCGCTACAACTAAACTTTCCTACGCCGCTCCAGGCTGACCGGCAAGCCGGCGTAGGCTGCAAAGACCGCAAACAGCCGACAAGCCGGCATACGCCGAAGCGCGCGCCGGCTTGTCGGCTGAGCGACAGTCAGGAAGCCGCGTAGAACGTCACGATCCGCGCGAACTCCTCCGGATTGAGGCTGGCGCCGCCGACGAGAGCCCCGTCGACATCCGGCTGCGCCATGATCTCAACAATGTTACTAGCTTTGACCGAGCCGCCGTATTGGATGCGGACGCCCGCCGCCGCCTTGGCGCCGAGGAGCTCTGAGACACGGCCCCGGATGGCGCCGCAGACTTCCTGGGCGTCCTCGGGCGTGGCGACCTCGCCGGTGCCGATGGCCCAAACCGGTTCGTAGGCGATGACAAGGCCGGCTGTCTGATCGGCCGTCAAGCCGTCGAGGACCCCGTCGACCTGGCTGAGGACGAACTCGACGTGCGTCCCGCCCTGGCGGATGTCAAGCTTCTCCCCCACGCAGATGATGGGCGTCATCCCTTGTCCAAGGACCTTCTTGGCCTTTGCGTTGACAATGGCATTGTCCTCGCAGTGGTAGTCGCGGCGCTCGGAGTGGCCGACGACGACATAGGCGCAGTTGAGCTTGGCCAACATGGCGGCCGAGACCTCGCCGGTGTAGGCGCCAGAGTCGTGGACCGAAACGTCCTGGGCTCCCCAAGCCAATGGCAGTTTGTCACCTTCGATGAGGTTTTGGACGGTCCTGAGATCCGTGAACGGCACTATCACAGCCGCCTCCGACTTGGGACGGTCGTAGCGCAGGTCAGCCAGCGTCCAAGCCAGCTTCTGGACCACGCCTGTGGCCTCGACGTGGTTGAGGTTCATCTTCCAGTTGCCCGCCATGAGCGGGAGGCGCGTCGCCATGTCAGTTTCCTTCCAGAACGGCCAGGCCGGGCAGAGTCTTGCCTTCGAGGTATTCGAGAGAGGCGCCGCCGCCGGTCGAGATGTGGCCGAAGGCGTCGTCAGGGTAGCCAAGCGTCCGGACCGCCGCGGCCGAGTCGCCGCCGCCGACGACCGTGAAACCAGCGGCTGCGGCCAAAGCCCCGGCCACAGCCTTGGTGCCGCCGGCCAAAGCGTCGATCTCGAAGACGCCCATGGGGCCGTTCCAGAAGACTGTGGCGGCGGAAGCGATGGCGTCAGCGTAGAGCTTTTCCGTGTCCGGGCCGATGTCGAGGCCCATCTGGTCCGCCGGGATGGCGTCAGACGGGACGACGGCAATCGGGCCAACCGTGCGGGCGGCGAAGTCGAACTCGGAGGTCACGCGGATGTCAACCGGCAACAAGATCTTCTTACCGGCCGCCGCAGCGGCTTCGAGATAGCCGGCGCAAGCCTCGATCTTCTCCGGGTCGAGCAGTGAAGAGCCGACCTCGTGGCCCTGGGCCTTGAGGAAGGTGTAGGCCATGCCGCCGCCGATGACAAGGGTGTCGGCGATCTTGAGAAGGTTGTCGATGACTGCCAGCTTGTCAGCCACCTTGGCGCCGCCGAGGACGACGGCATACGGCCGGGCTGGCGCCTCCGTCAGCCGCCGCAGGACCTCGACCTCTTTGGCCACGAGGTAGCCGGCCGCGCTGGGCAGGAGTTTGGCGACATCATAGACGGAAGCCTGCTTGCGGTGGACGACGCCGAAGCCGTCAGAGACGAAAACATCTCCGAAGCGGGCATAGCGAGCAGCCAGGGCAGCCCGCTCGGCGTCGTCTTTGGATTCCTCGGCCGCCTCGTAGCGGACGTTTTCAAGCAAGGCGACGTCGCCGGCGCCAAGGCCTGCCACAATCGCCTCGGCCGACGGGCCGACGACGTCAGCGGCCAGCTTGACGTCGGCGCCTAAGAGTTCGCCTAGGCGCTTCGCCACGGGAGCTAAGGAATATTTCGGATCGACCTGTCCCTTGGGGCGGCCCAAATGGGCCATGACGACGACTTTGGCGCCAGCTTGGCGGAGGGCAGACAAAGTCGGCAAAGCGGCCCGGATGCGGCCGTCGTCAGTGATGGCGTCCCCTTTGAGGGGGACGTTGAAATCGCAGCGTATGAGAACCCGCCGGCCTGCGACGGGGATGTCGGCGATCGATTTCATGTGTGCCTTTCTTTACGCGCCGCCAAGGCGGCCGAACGGGTACGCCGCCTAAGCGGCCCGACGCGGCGAGCCGGATGTTCCGGGCTCGCCGCGTCGAATTGGTCAGACGGGCTGTTTTAGAGCTTCGAGCCGACGAGGGCGGTCAGGTCGACAAGCCGGTTCGAGTAGCCCCACTCGTTGTCGTACCACGAGACGACCTTGACCTGATTGCCGATGACCTTGGTCAACGGGGCGTCGAAGATGCTCGAGACCGGGTAGGTCTCGATGTCCTTCGAGACGATGGGGTCGTCCTGGTATTCCAAGATGCCCTTGAGGGCGCCTTCGGCCGCGGCCTTGACAATGGCGTTGATCTCCTCGGCGGAGGTTTCACGCGGCGCCTCGAAGGTCAAGTCGACGACCGAGCCGGTCGGCACGGGAACGCGGAGGGCGTAACCGTCGAGCTTGCCCTTGAGCTCGGGCAGGACGAGGGCGACGGCCTTGGCGGCCCCGGTCGTCGTCGGAACGATGTTCAAGGCGGCGGCGCGGGCCCGGCGGAGGTCCTTGTGGGGGGCGTCTTGGAGGTTCTGGTCCTGGGTGTAGGCGTGAATCGTCGTCATGAGGCCGCGGACGATGCCAATGCCGTCGTTGAGGGCCTTGGCCAAGGGAGCCAGGCAGTTCGTCGTGCAGGAGGCGTTCGAGATGATGTGATGCTGGGCCGGATCGTAGAGGCTGTCGTTGACGCCGATGACAATCGTGATGTCCTCGTTCTTGGCCGGCGCCGAGATGATGACCTTCTTGGCGCCAGCGTCGAGGTGAGCCTTGGCTTTGAGCGCGTCGGTGAAGAAACCGGTCGATTCGATGACGATGTCAACACCCAATTCGCCCCAGGGCAGGTTGGCGGGGTCGCGTTCGGCGTAAGCCTTGATCGTCTTGCCGTCCACATAAAGAGCGGTTTCGTCGTGGTCGACGGAGCCGGGGAAACGGCCGAGGATCGAGTCGTACTTAAGCAGGTGAGCCAGGGTTTTGTTGTCGGTGAGGTCATTGACGGCGACCACGTCGATGTCCGCGCCGGACGCGATGAGGGCGCGGAAGTAGTTACGGCCGATACGGCCAAATCCGTTGATGCCAACTTTGACGGTCATACAGGAGATCTCCTTTGCTTGCCTTGCGAGGGATGCGGCGCACCCCGACATCAACGAGCCGGCGTCGCCAAACAGGGCCAGCCTACTGCGCAGGCGAGACGATGGCAGCGGCGCCCCGGCCCGCGCCTGAGACGGCGCCAAAAAGGTTGCCAGATCAGCGCGGCCGGGTCAGGCCTCCTCGCGCAATTCCCGGCTGAGAGCGGCCTCGGTGTTGGGGATGCGCAGTTCCTCGGCCCGCTTGTCGGCCAAGGCCAGGAGACGGCGGACACGGCCGGCGATGGCGTCTTTGGTCAAGGGCGGGTCGTGGAGGGCGCCGAGTTCTTCGAGGCTGGCCTCCTTGTGCTGAAGGCGCAGGAGGCCGGCTTGGCGGAGGTGTCCTGGAACCTCGTCCCCGAGGATTTCAAGGGCCCGCTGAACGCGGACGCCGGCGGCCACGGCGGCACGGGCCGACCGCCGCAAATTGGCGTCGTCGAAATTGGCCAACCGGTGGGCGGAGGCCCGGACCTCGCGGCGGACCCGGCGCTCCTCCCAAGCCAGAAGAGCTTCGTGGGCGCCCATCTTGGTCAGGAGGGCGGCGATGGAGTCGCCGTCGCGGACGCTGACTCTGTCGGCGCCGCGGGATTCGCGGGCTTTGGCCATGACGCCCAGACGGCGGGCCGCGCCGACGAGGGCCATGGCGGCCTCGGGGCCGGGGGCTGTGATCTCCAAAGACATCGAACGGCCCGGCTCAGTCAGGCAGCCACGGGCCAAGAAGGCGCCACGCCAAGTCGCCGCGGCGTCGCAGAGGCCGCCGCCGACGACGGCTGGCGGCAGGCCCCGGATGGGGTGGCCACGGGCGTCGACAAGGCCGGCCAGGCGGGCGATGGCGGGCCCGGCCTGGACGAGACGGACGAGGTAGCGGGGGCCACGGCGGGGGGCCGAGCCGCGGACGATGACGAATTCGCTCACGAGGTTGTAGACCTCGGCGATGGCGACCCGAAGTCGGCGGGCGGCCGCGCCGACATCCAACTCGGCTTCAACCATGATGTTGCCGCCACCGGTCAGGTGGAGGCCGCCTGCGAACCGCAGCAACGTGGCAATTTCAGCTTGGCGGCAGCAACGCTTGGAAATCGGCAAAACAGCGAGTTCAGACTTCACCTGCAAGGTCAACGCCATCCGGCAATTGTTCCACATCCAGCCGCCTCGTCCAGGCCCAGCGTGCCCGGTGAGGGGGCAGCGCCGAAGGCTTTCCGCGGCAGACGCCCCTCACAGGCCCATGGCGCGGGCCAAGGTGGCGGCGAGGAGAAGAGGGTCATGCCGGGGCGAACCGTCGGCTTGGCCGACCGGGGCGACGATGAGGCGGCCGCCGAGCCGGCCGGCCCGATCCGCCAGACCCGGGTCTTCGACAGCGAAAGCGGGGTCGGCCACGACAGCGTCGAAAACCAGGCCGGGAGCGTAGCCAGCCAGGACGTCGAGGTGCTCAGAGGCCGTGTATTCGGCGGTCTCGCCAGAGCGCTGGAGATTCAAGATGACGAGGCGGCGGGCGGGCGAAGAGCGGATCGCCTCGGCCAGTTGGGGGACGAGGAGATGGGGCACGACGGAGGTGAACCAGGAGCCAGGGCCGAAGACCAGCCAATCCGCCTCGGCCACGGCGGCCAGGACCGCCGGGTGGACGGGCGGGTCGGACGGGCTGAGCTGTATCGACAGGACTTGGCCGGGGGTCACCGCCACGTTGGCTTGGCCTTCCACGACGACGACCGCATCGGGGCGGTCCTGTTCACAGCCGCGGACCTGGCCGCGTATGAGCAAGGGCTCAGTCGACATCGGCAAAACCCGGCCGGCGGCGCCGAGGAGCCGCCCGACCCGGTCGAGGCCGACCACGGGGTCAACGTCTTGCTGCCACAGACCGACGATGAGGAGGTTGCCGAGGGCGTGGCCGGCCAGGTCGCCCGACCCCTCGAAACGGCTCTGGAGGACCTTTGCCCACAGGCGTCCTTCCGTGTCATCGCCGCAGAGAGCGGCCAAAGCCATGCGCAGGTCGCCCGGCGGCAAGCAGCCGAAATCGCGGCGGAGACGGCCCGAGGAACCGCCGTCGTCCGCCACGGTGACGACGGCGGTCAGCTTGTCGGTCACCCGGCGGAGGGCTTGGAGGGCGGCGCTAAGGCCGTGGCCGCCGCCGAAGGCGACGACGGCGGGCAAGCCGTCGCGTGTCATTCCCGCCCCATATCCCGGTGGATGACCGTGACGGCGAGACCCTCCTCCTCCAACAGCCGGCCTATGGCGATGGCCATCGCGACGGACCGGTGTTTGCCGCCCGTGCAGCCGACCGCCAGTTCGACGAGGTGCTTGCCCTCGCTGGCGTAACCTTCGGCCAAAGTCTTAGCCACCGGCCTCACGCCGTCAAGGAAACGGCGGGCCAACGGCTGGCCGACGACAAAGTCGCCGACGGCCCGCGAAGCACCCGTTTGAGGGCGCAATTCGGGCACCCAATGGGGATTGGGGAGGAAGCGGACGTCGAGGACCAGGTCGGCGTCGAGGGGGAGGCCGTATTTGAAGCCGAAAGACATGACAGTGACCTTGACAGCGGCGTCGCCGTCGTCAAGGAAGGCGGCGCGAAGGCGGTCCTGGAGTTGGTGGACCGTCAAGCTGGAGGTGTCGAGGACCAGGTCGGCGGCGGCCCGGAGGGTCGAAAGCATCCAGCGTTCGGACTGTATGCCGTCGAGGAGAGTGCCGTCGCCTTGCAATGGCAAAGGCCGCCGATTCGATTCTTGGCGGCGGACGATGACGGCGTCGTCGGCTTCCAGATAGACGATGAGGGGGGCTTCCGCGATCGGGGCCAACTCCCGCAAAACATTGGGCAGGTCTTCGAGGTCGCTGCGGGAGCGGACGTCGAGGACTACGGCAAGCCGGCTCAGCTGGCGGCCCAGAAGGTCTCGGACCAAGGCGGGCAGGAGGGTGGCGGGAACATTGTCCACGACGTACCAGCCGAGGTCCTCCATCGTGTGGGCCGCGCTCCGGCGGCCAGCGCCAGACAAGCCGGTGATAACAACTATCCGCATCCGCTCGCTCACAGTCATCCCGTCATTTTGGCACGCCGGACAGGGGCCGCGGCCGCGGCCGGGCTGGCAAGTCGCCGCTTCGCGCTCTTCCCGGCCGACGAAGCGGCCATCCCGCCGCCTCGGCAGGTCACAGATCCGCGATTTCCCCGGTCGCCGTGTTGACGGCCGCGCCGGCCGGGCGGGAGGCCACGGCGGCGGCGACCGCCTCGGCCAGACGGGGCCCGAAGCCTGGGGTTTGGGCTATCTCGTCTGCTGTGGCGGCGCGGAGCTTCTTGAGAGAGCCGAAGCGGCGCAACAAAGCCTTGCGGCGGACCTCGCCTAAGCCTGAAACGTCGTCGAGGATGGATTCGACCATGGATTGGCCGCGTCTCTTACGGTGGTAGGCGATGGCGAAGCGGTGGGCCTCGTCGCGCAAGCGCTGCAACAAATACATCGCCTCCGACGCGCGCGGCAAGATCAGCGGAAACTCTTGGCCGGGCAGCCAAACCTCTTCGAGGCGCTTGGCCAGGCCGCACAGGGCCACGCCCGTGACGCCCAAGCCGTCCAACGCGGCTTGGGCGGCCGCGACCTGGCCGGCGGCGCCGTCTACGACGATGAGCGAAGGCGCGTAGGAAAAACGCCGCGGCGCCCGGGTGGACGCGTCGATGAGTCCGGCCGCCGGACCGGGCTCATCGTCTGCAGCCGGGAGGACAAGGGCAGCCGAGGCCGGGGACGCGGCCGTGGGGGCAGGAGCGGCCGCCTGGCCGACCGGGGGGACGGAGGCGGCCGCCGCCACTTCCTTTGCCTCTGGAAGCAGTTCGGCCGCTCCCCGGGTTGGACACGGGGTCGAGAGTGGACGGATAAGGACTTCCTTTGCCTCTGGGGGCGGTTCGGCCGCTCCCCCGCCGCGGAGGAGGGCTTCCTCGTCCCGCAGCCGGGCGAAGCGGCGGCTCAGGACCTCGCGCATGGCGCCGACATCGTTCGACGCCACGGTGCGGATAAGGAAGTGGCGGTATTGGGAAGGACGGGCCAAACCGTCCTCGAACACGACCATGGAGGCGACCGTGTGCTGGCCCTGCAGATGGGAGATGTCGTAGCACTCGATGCGCAGCGGGGCCTCGGCAAGCCCCAAC
>JAIRXC010000132.1 GCA_031268515.1 Propionibacteriaceae bacterium | reverse complement strand
CCCTGAGCGATGTCCGAAGGCCAAAGGGGAGCCAGGTCGCCGGCGGCCCGGTCGATCCAGTCGCCGATCAATTTGACCCAGCCGTCGCCATTGCGAGCCTGGGCGACGACTTCGGCGGCCAAGCCGGCGGGGTCGATCTCGCGGGCGTAACCCTTGATGTAGCGGCGGGGGCGCGCGATGTGGCGGCCCGCCCGGATCAGTTTGGGCAGATCGTCCCGCCCGTCTATCCAGCGGGTGTCGGCGGGCGAGCCAGCGTCGCGGACAAGCAACGAGCCGGCGTCCCGGTCGGCGATCGCCTGGGCTGCCGCGGCGGTAGCGTCAACGGCGCCGGCCGGACCCAGCCCGATATGGCAGTGGGCGTCCACGAGGCCGGGCAGAATCCAGGCGGCCGCCACCGTTTGAGCGCCTCGGTCCGGTTCCAGCGAGATGACCCCGTCGGCGAGCCAATACGACCGTGTCTCGGCGTCGGGCAAGACGGCGCCGCGGACGTGGAGCCGGGGGACGCTGTCTGCCTTCTCGCGAAAAACCATGGCATCAGGCTGCCAGAACTTCGCCGGCTAAGCCGACTTCCCCCTTGGCGGTCCCAACTGAAAAAGAGCACTCCCCTAGCCCGTCCGGCAAATAAAATTTCAGCGGTCTTGGGCGTCCAAGAAGCGTTGCAGGTCGGGCGGTAAGGCGATGTCCTCGGAAGGGGTTTCACCGAAGCCGAAGGCGGCGCCCGGCGTGGGCGGAGCCGGGGTCGAGGCCGGGGGGGCCGCGCTGCCGCGTTTGGCCGGATTGCCGGAGACCTTGGAGCCCTTCTTTTTCTTGGCCGGCTGAGCTCGGGGACGGCCCAGGCCGCGGGGAAGGCCGCCGGGGGCCCCGCCCATCTGTTTCATCATCTGACGGGCCTCGTTGAAGCGGTTGACGAGGCTGTTGACATCCGTCACGGTGACGCCGGCGCCCTTGGCGATCCGGGAACGGCGCGAGCCGTTGAGGATCGAGACATCGGCCCGTTCGGCTGGGGTCATGGACTCGATGATGGCTTCGATGCGGTCGATCTCCCGTTCGTCGATGGCGTCGAGTTGGCCGCGCAGCTGGCCCATGCCAGGCAGCATGCCGAGGATCTGCGACAACGGCCCCATCTTGCGGATGGCTCGCATCTGCTGGAGGAACTGGTCGAGGCCGAAGCGGCCGCCCGTCAGCAGAGAAGATGCCGCTTTGGCCGCCTCGTCGGCGTCGAAGTGGCGTTCGGCCTGTTCGATGAGGGTGAGGATGTCGCCCATGTCGAGGATGCGGCTCGCCATTCGGTCGGGGTAGAAGACATCGAAGTCCTCAAGCTTCTCCCCCGTCGAGGCGAACATGATGGGCTGGCCGGTCACCTGGGCGACCGACAAGGCGGCGCCGCCGCGGGCGTCGCCGTCGAGTTTGGTGAGGACGACTCCCGTAAAACCGACCTTTTCTTTGAAGGAATTAGCCGTCGCCACGGCGTCTTGGCCGATCATGGCGTCGACGACGAACAGCGTCTCTTGGGGATTGACGACGGCCTTGATGTCGGCGGCTTGCTGAAGCAGGGCTTCGTCCACGCCAAGCCGGCCCGCCGTGTCCACGATGACGACGTCGTGGAGGTGGCGTTCGGCCGCCTGGAGGCCATCGCGGGCCACGGCCACCGGATCGCCGACGCCGTTGCCGGGCTGTGGGGCGAAGACGGCGACCCCCGCCTGCTCGCCGACGACGCGCAACTGGGTGACGGCGTTGGGGCGTTGGAGGTCGGCTGCGACGAGGAGCGGCGAGTGTCCTTGGCCGCGCAACCAGAGAGCCAGCTTGCCGGCCAGGGTCGTCTTGCCGGAGCCTTGGAGGCCCGCCAGCACGATGACGGTCGGCGGTTTCTTGGCGAACTGGAGGGGACGGGCCTGGCCGCCCAGGACGCGCACGAGTTCGCCGTGGACGATCTTGACGATCTGCTGGCCGGGGTTGAGGGCCTTCGACAGTTCCACCGCCTTCGCCTCGGCCCGGACCGCGGAGATGAAACCCCGCACGACATCGAGGTTGACATCGGCTTCGAGGAGGGCGATGCGGATGTCTTTGAGGGTCTTGTCGATGTCAGAGTCGGACAGGCGGCCCTTGCCGCGCAGGGAGCGGAACGCCTGAGACAGGCTGTCTTGTAATGTGTCGAACACTTTGGCGGCGTCCTCCTGGGGCTGCGATGGGCGCCTCCCAGGGTACTGGACTGGTTGCGGCGCGAGCGCCGCCGACGGCTACGGGCCTAGGCCGCCAGGCGGGCGGACCGCAGCTTCCACTGGCCTACGCCGGTGCTCTGCTCCCCCTAGGCCGCCAGGCGGGCGGACCGCAGGGGAAAACCGGGCCTACAGACGGCAGACGAGGGCGCGGCCGGGGTCAATCGCCTAGCAGGCCGTCGGCGAACTGGCCGGGGTCGAAGGGCGCGAGGTCGTCGGCGCCTTCGCCGAGGCCGATGAATTTGACGGGAACGCCGAGTTCGCGCTGGACCGCGACGACGATGCCGCCCTTGGCCGAGCCGTCGAGCTTGGTCAAGACGAGGCCCGTGACAGCCACGGACTCTGCGAAAACTCGGGCTTGGACGAGTCCGTTTTGGCCGGTCGTGGCGTCGATGACAAGAAGGCATTCCGTGACGGGGGCCACTTTCTCGACAACGCGTTTGACCTTGCCGAGTTCGTCCATGAGGCCGACTTTGGTGTGGAGGCGGCCGGCCGTGTCCACGATGAGGATGTCCGCGCCAGCCGCGCGGGCCCGTTTGGCCGCGTCGAAGGCGACGGAAGCGGGGTCGGCCTGATCGGCTCCCCGGACCGTCTCGACGCCGATCCGCTCGCCCCAGGTTTGGAGTTGGTCGGCGGCGGCGGCGCGGAAGGTGTCGGCGGCGCCGAGGACGACGCTGCGCCCCTCGGCCACGAGGAGACGGGCCAGCTTGCCGGCTGTCGTCGTCTTGCCGGTGCCGTTGACGCCGACCAGGAGGATGACGGCGGGGCCGTCGCTCCCCGGCGTCAGGTCAAGGCAGAGCTGGCGCTCAAGGCCGGGTCCCACGAGGTTGACGAGCTCGTCGCGGAGAATGGTTTTGGCTTTCGCGGGGTCGGCTAACCCGTCGAGGCCGAAGCGTTCGCGCAACCGTCCCACGAGTTCGCCCGTCGGGCCGACGCCGAGGTCGGAGGTGATGAGGGTGCTTTCAAAATCTTCCCAGGTTTCCTCGCCCAGCCGGTCCGAAGCGAGCAGGCCGGCCAAGCCGCGAGCTAAAGAGTTATTGCTAGACGCGAGTCGGCGGCGCAAGCGGCTGAGGCGTGACAGGCCAGCTTCGGGGGCCTCGGGGACCGCTTCGGCCGGAGGGGTCGCGGCATCTGACGGCGGTTCGGCGGCGGCTGGAACGGCAGCCGGTTGAGACGCCACAGCCTCCGCTGGAACGGCAGCTGGCTGCGGTCCGACTGACGGTGGTCCGGCCGGGGCAGCGCCGTCCAGTTCGCTTTGACGGCCAAGGCCTGCGCCCACGGCTTTCTGACGCCGTCCGCTGACCGTGATGACAATCGCGGCCGCCACGATGACGGCGGCGACCCCACCGGCGATTATCCAGAAGATGATCCAGTCCACGCGGGCCATCGTAGCGTCCGACGGCCGTGCGGCCGCCTTTACAGTTGTCCCGTGGATCTGACAGCCCCGGCCGGCCAGGGGATCAAGCGCGCGCTTGTCGTAGACGATGAGCGTGATCTCGCGGCGGTCGTCGCGGATTATCTGCGCCGCGAGGGTTTTGCGACAGCCATCGCCTACGACGGGCCGCAGGCGGTCGACGAGGCGCGCCGCTTCGACCCCAGCCTCGTCATCCTCGACCTCGGCCTGCCCGGCCTCGACGGCATCGAGGTCTGCCGCGCGATCCGCGCTTTCTCCGACTGCTACATCATCATGCTGACGGCGCGCGCCGACGAAGCCGGCAAATTGTCCGGGCTCGCCTTGGGCGCGGACGACTACGTGACAAAGCCCTTCAGCCCCCGAGAGCTCGTCGCGCGGGTCCGTGTCCTCCAGCGCCGCCCTCGCGTCCTCCAAACCGCCAGAGCGGCTCTGACGGTCGGAGAACTGAGGATCGACCTGGCGGCCCGCGCCGTCGAACTGGCAGGGCGGCCGGTCGAGCTGACACGGACCGAGTTCGACATCCTCGCTCTTCTGGCCGCCTGTCCGGGCATGGCCGTCAGCCGTGAAACCATTCTCCGTTCCCTCTGGGGCGGGACAGAATGGGTCGGCGGCTCTCACACCGCCGACGTGCACATCGCCAATCTCAGGCGCAAACTCGGACCCGCTGGCCGACACCACATCCGCACGGTCCACGGCGTCGGCTACCGACTCGGACCCGTCTCGTGAGCAGGCCGGCCGCCTGGTGGGCCCGGCGCCGTTTCGCCACCCGCGTCGGGCTGGCCACCGGCGGGGTCGTCTTGGCCGGCGGAGCGGCGGCGGCGCTCGCCAATCTCAGCCTCGGCCCCCGTGTTTTCCGCGACCACCTGGCCCAAAGCGGCGAAACGGACCCAGGCGTCGTGGCCCATGTCGCCGCCGCCTTCGGAGACGCCAACCTCATCACCCTCGCGGCCTGTCTGGCCGCCGGCTTCATCGCCGCCGCGGCCGCCAGCTTGCAGCTGGGCCGCTGGGTCGGCCGGGCCCTCGATCTGGCCCAAACGGCGGCCGGGGCCGTGGCCGCCGGGGATTACGGGGCCCGTATCCCCGATCTTCGCCTCGGCGCGGATTTCACGGCCCTGGCGGACTCTTTCAACGCCATGGCCCAAGACCTTGAAGCGGTCGAGGCGACCCGGCGGCGTGTCCTGTCCGACCTCGCGCACGAGTTACGCACCCCGGTCAGCGCCTTACGAGCCTGGCACGAGGCCATCGCGGACGGGGTGGCTCAAGCCGACGAGGCGACGCTGGCCGTTTTGGAACGCCACACGGCCCGCCTGGCCCGCTTGGCGGAAGATGTCGCATTTGTCACGGAAGC
>JAIRXC010000001.1 GCA_031268515.1 Propionibacteriaceae bacterium | reverse complement strand
GCCGCTTCGGTCGGTTCGGCAGAGGGCTGGTGAGGCCGGGCCACAATGTCTCCTTACATACGTTCGGGTCAGGTTGGAAAAACGGGCCCGGGCGGCGCTCGGGCGGGACGGGCGCCTGTCAGCGCGGTGGGATCGCTTCGACGTCGGTTTCTAATGGTTGGAACAGCCACTGGTCGAGGCTGGGCTTGGCGGCCGGCCGCCAGACGAGCCAGACGCCGGCGGCGAGGAAGACAAGGTCGCGGAGGAGGTCCCAGATGTAGCCGGCGCGGGCCGCCGCGAAGTCCGCCACCTCGCCCGGAGCCCCGAAACAACCACAGTCGAGGACCAAGCCGCGCGCCCACAAGCTGGCGATGGCGGCCATGTAAGCGGCCATGAGAAGGCTGCCGAGCGCGGCCATGACGCGGGTGAAGGCTCCGCTGACGATGAGGACGCCCACGACAAGCTCGCCGATTGGGAGGGCCGAGCCGACGAAGCGGGTCAGGCCGAAGGGGAGGATGTCGTAGTCGCGGACCTGCTGGACCGACAACTGGAGATCGCCGACCTTGGCCAAGCCAGCCCACAAGAGCGCGCCGCCGATGATGAGGCGGCACGCGACACCGATCCAGTTCTTGGGATCGCGGGTCCAAAGCCGTCCGGGGGCAGTCACGGCAGAAAGCATACCGGCCGGCGGCGGGTCGGCGGCGTTCCAACGGCCGACGACCGGTCCGCCGTATGCTTCCTCAGGTGTCGCATGAGCCTGATTCACATGAACTGACAGTTGCCGCCCTGACCGCCCGCTGGCCCGAGGACCAGGTGGCCAAGGGGACGGCCCGAGTCGAAGCTCTCCTCGACCTCCTCGGCTCTCCCCAGAATTCGGCCCCGCTGATCCACATCACGGGCACGAACGGCAAAGGCTCGACCGCCATCATCATCGACGCCCTCCTGCGCGCCCAGGGCCTGCGGACAGGCCGCTTCAGCTCGCCTCACCTCGTGGACCCGGCCGAACGCATCGCCATTGACGGCCAGCCTGTCAGCCCCGCGCGCTTCGACGAGATCTGGGAACAGATCCGCCCCTACGCAGACATCGTCGACGCCAAGGCTGCAGACGGCGTCCCCCTGACCTTCTTCGAGCTGATCACCGCCATGGCCTACGCCGCCTTCGCCGACGCGCCGGTCGATGTCATGGTGGCCGAGGTGGGTATGGGTGGGCGTTGGGACGCCACCAACGTAGCCGACGCCGCCGTGGCCGTCGTCACTCCCATCAGCCTCGACCACGTGGACAAGCTCGGCGCTTCGACGGCGGCCATCGCGGCCGAGAAGGCAGGGATCATCAAAGAAGGCAGCTTTGCCGTCCTGGCCGGCCAAGAGGGCGAAGCGGCGGCCGTTTTGCTGGAACGTTGCGCGGCGGTCGGCGCCGTGCCGCTGCGCGAAGGCGTCGATTTCGGCCTCCTCGACCGCCGTTTGGCCGCCGGCGGCCAGGTCGTCAAGCTGACCGGGGCGGCCGGGCCGGCCGGAGAGTTCTGGCTGCCTTTGCACGGGGCCGCCATGGCGGAAAACGCCGCTGTCGCGGCGGCCGCCGTCGAAGCCTTCCACGGCTGGCGCGGCCTGGAACCGGCTGTGCTCGAAGAGGGCTTTGGCGCCGTCGTCGCCCCGGCCCGGACCGAAGTCGTCCACACGGGGCCGCCCATCGTCATCGACACCTGCCACAATCCGGCCGCTGTCGCGGCGACCCTGGCGACGATGGACGAGGCCTTCGCCTTCGCGCCCCAGATCGCCGTCTGGGCGTCCATGGCGGACAAGGACATCGACACGATGCTGCGGTTGCTCGAACCGGCGGCGGCTGTCTTCGTCGCCACCCAGGCCGACTCGCCCCGCTCCCTGTCGGCCGCCGAACTGGCGGCCAAGGCGGCAGCGGTTTTCGGGGACGACCGGGTGGTCATGGCCCCGGACCTGGCCGACGCCCTCGACCGGGCTGTCGCCTTGGCCGACGCCGCCGGCCCCGCCGCGGGCATCCTCGTGGCCGGTTCGGTCATCCTGGCCGGACAGGCCCGCCACTTCCTGGCGCCGGACAAACCGTTGTCCGACCTCGGCTGACCTTGTCGCCTCCGGCGCCGGATCGACGGCGCGAAGCCGCGGCGCCCTTTAGGCGCGGGTCCGGACGGCCAGCTTGACGAGGCCGACGAGGGGCGGGCGGACGCTCAGTTCCGTGGCGCCCGCCGCGACGAGGCGGGGGACCAGCTCCGGCTGCGAGGCGTAGTCGCCGCAAACGGCGATAGGCCGGCCCGCGAAGGCTTTGGCGGCCAAGCGGATGAGATCCCACACGGCCGGATGTTCGCCTTGGGCGAGGTGGGCGACAGCGCTGTTGCCGCGGTCAGCCGCCATGGCGTATTGCGTGAGATCGTTCGTGCCAATCGAGATGAAGTCCACAAGAGGGCCGAAATCGGCGGCCCGCAGCGCCGCGGCCGGAGTCTCGACCATCATGCCGACGGCGACATGGCCGCCGGTCCGGCCGAGGACCTGCGTTAATTTGTCGGCCGCCCAGCGCAATTCCGCCGGTTCGCAGACCATGGGGAACAAGACGCGCACCGGCGTCCGCCGACTCGCCAGAGCGACAGCCTCAAGCTGCGTGTGGAACAGCTCCGGCGCCCGGCGCATGGCCCGCAAACCGCGTTCGCCCAGCATGGGGTTGGCCTCCGGCGCTTGGGGAAGGAATGCCAAGGGCTTGTCACCGCCGGGGTCCCAGGTGCGTATCGTCAACATCCGCCCGCCCAAAGCCTGGCCGAGGCGCTGGAAAGAATCGGCCTGCTCGGCCGCCGTCGGGGCGTGGTCCCAATCCGCGAACAAGACTTCAGTGCGGACCAGGCCGGCCCCGTCGGCGCCGTTGCCTAAGGCGGTCAAGGCGTCGTCGAGGCAGCCGATGTTGGCTTCGACGAGGATACGGCGGCCCGCCTGCGTCACGGCGGGCTCCTGGCACAATTCGGCGGCCAGAGTCGCCTCGTTGCGCCGCTCGACGGCCAACCGGTCGATCTCCGCCAACTCAGCCATCGTCGGGTTGACCCAGAGGCGCTGGTGGACGGGGTCGAGGCCGACGATGGTCCGGTTGGGGATGTCGGCGGCCTCCTTCTGGCCAGTCACGACGGGGATGCCGCGGGCGGCCGCCACGATGACGCCGTGGCCGGTCGCGCCGCCAGAACAGGTGACGACGCCGAGGCAGCGGGACGGGTTGAGCGACGAGGCGACGAAGGGGTCGAGTTCGCTGACGATGAGGATGCCTTCGGCCTCGGAGACGTCGATCTCGGCGCCGGTCAACTCGGCGGTCAGCTGGCGGGCCAGGGAGCGGATGTCTTGAGCCCGCTCGCGCAGGTAAGGGTCGTCGAGGGCGTCCAGCTCGTGGGCCAAGGCGGCAAAGTCGTGTTCTACGATGGCGACGGCCGTACGCCCCTCCGCGATCCCAGCGTGGAGCGTTTGAGCCAGTTCGGGGTCCTCGAGCAAAGCTCCCTGGGCGGCGAAGATGCCAAAGTGGCGGGTCTGTTCGCGGGCTTTCGCTTGGAGGCGGGCGAGGACGGCCGCCACAGCCTCGTCCAAGCGTGTCCGCTCGGCCGCCGCGTCGCCTGGAAGATAGCCGGAGACGTCGATCACAGCCGCCAAATGCTGAGCCGGGCCGACGACGATCTGGCGGCCGGTTTGGGCCGAGTCGGCGGCTTCCGGCGCGGCCGCGTCGTCCGCGTCAGCCGTTTTCGAGGCGGCGGCCCCCTTCTTGCCTTCGCCGAAGCGGTTGGCGGCCAACTCGCGGAGCGCCGCCAAGGCGGCGGCGGCCTCAGGGCCGGTGATGCGGGCGGCTAAGACGTCCCCGCGGCGCAGCCCCAGAGTCGTCATCCCGGCCAGGCTGCTGGCGAGGACGGGCCCCTTGCCCAAGGTTTGGTTGGACAACTGGATCTGGGCGTCGAAGGGGCCGAGATTGGCCACGAGGGCGGCGGCCGGGCGGACGTGGAGGCCGTGCTCGTTTTCGATCGCGCCCTGCCAGACGAGGGCTGCGGCGTCCGGGGCGGGGCCGGCCACGGCGGCGCCAGGGATGAGGACGCCGGCGGGAAGGTCGCCCGGGCCGAGGTGCTCGACCTTGGCGGCCAAACCGGCGTTGGCTTCGGCGGCGGCGGCGGCACGGTCGCCGCCCGCGCTCGCCGTGGCGACCGCCGCGACGAGGCCCTCGACCAGAGGGGCGGGGCAGACTTGGGCGCGCTGGGCGATGTCGGGCTCGACAAGTTCCAAGGCCAATTCGCTCGACAAAACAGCCGAACCCAGGTCAGCCAGAATGAGGATGCCGTCGGGGGAGTCCGCTCCCCTGATCGCCGCCGCCACGGCTGTCGCGTCGGTGCCGAAGCCGCCCCCGTCGAGGCCGGCGGCCACCCGGATGACGGGGCGCCTCTCAGGCGGGGCCATCTGGCTGGCCAGATCGACCGCCGCCTCGGCCAAGGCCAAGGAGTGGGAGACCACGACGATACCGATCATGTACAGCTCTCCTTGTTGGAACACGCGGGCTGGGGAAGGCCGCCGGAACCGCTTGCCGGACCGGGCGCGCCAACCTGTCTGCCCTGGGCACGATACCGTGCCCAGAACGCCTTAGGGGCTATAACTGCGACAGAGTAATCGAGTTTTCTCAAGGCGGCCACAGCCTTAAGCCAAACGTCACGGCGAAGCTGGGGCCTTACGGGGGATTTGGCGGGACGGGCGGGGCCTTAGGGCTTGGGGGACGGCCGTCGCGGCCTCGTCCCCGCTTCAGCCTCAAGGCAGCGTCGAGGCCGCCGCTTCGACAAGATACGTGGCGCTGGCCGCGCCGGGGTCCAGGTGGCCGGCCGAACGCTCCCCGAGGTAGGAGGCGCGGCCTTTCCGGGCGATCAGAGGGACCGTGGCATCCCGCCCGGCGGCGCAGGCGGCGGCCGCCTGCGCCAAGGCGGGGCCGATGCCTTGGCCAGCCGCCGTCGCGGCGTCGTAGGCGGCGAAGGCCGGAACCAAAGCATCAACCATTGTCTTGTCGCCGAGGACCGCCTTGCCACGTTTTTGAATGTCGTCCAGGCCGGCCTTAAACGCTGCTCCCAAGCCGGCGGCGTCTCCCTCCTGTGACGGCCAAGCTGCGGCAACCCGGAGGAAGAACGTCCCATAAAGCAGCCCCGAAGCCCCGCCGACCGTCGACACGAGCGTCAAACCGGTCTTCTTGAGATAATCGGCCGGCCCCGCGAAGCCGTCCGGGTCGAGAGCCGTGACGGCTGCGAGGCCCCGTTTCAGATTGGCCCCATGGTCGGCGTCGCCGATCTGGCGGTCGAGGTCGGTCAGGTAATCGACGTTGGCCTCTGCTTTTTGGGCCCAAGCCGCCAGCCAGGCGGCGGCGCCGGCGCGGTTCAGCGGCATGTCAAGCGCCCCATCTCAAACCAGGCGTGACAACGGGGGCGTCCCAGAGGCGGATCAGCTCGTCGTCCGCCTTGAGCAGCGTGATCGAGCAGCCGGCCATGTCGAGGCTCGTGATGTAGTTGCCGACAAGATTGCGGACGATCCGCACGCCGGCGGCTTCGAGGAAGCGGGCTGTCTCGGCGTACATGACGAACAACTCGATGAGAGGCGTGCCGCCCATGCCGTTGACGAAGGCGATGACCTCGGAACCGCGGTAGTCGAGGTCGGCCAGGATCGGTTCGCAAAGCAACGGGGCGACCTCGGCGGCGGAAGCCAGCGGGCGGCGTTCCCGGCCCGGTTCGCCGTGGATGCCGATGCCGACTTCCATCTCGTCCTCGCCGAGTTCGAAGGTCGGCTTCCCGACCGCGGGCGTCGTGCAAGAGGTCAGGGCTAGGCCCATGGAGCGGCCCGAGGCGGTGATCCGGCGGGCCAAAGCGAGGACGGCGTCGAGGTCGGCGCCGGCTTCGGCGGCCGCGCCGACGAGCTTTTCCAGCAGGACGGTCAGGCCGACGCCGCGCCGGCCGGCGGTGTAGAGGGAGTCTTGGACGGACACGTCGTCGTCCACGACGACTGATTCGACCCGGCTGCCGCTGTCGGCTGCCAACTCGGCCGCCATCTCGAAGTTCATGATGTCGCCCGTGTAGTTCTTGACGATGTGGAGCACCCCGGCGCCGCCGTCGACCGCTGCGGTGGCCGCTGCCACCTGGCCGGGGACCGGCGACGTGAAGATTTCGCCGACGCAGGCCGCGTCGAGCATGCCGAGGCCGACGAAACCGCTGTGGAGGGGCTCGTGCCCAGAACCGCCGCCAGAGACGAGGCCGACCTTGCCGAGACGCGGCGAGTCCAGTCTGTAAACAATCTTATTTTCATGGTCGACGCGTATGAGGCCGCCCATCGCCGCTTCGAAGCCGACGAGCGATTCGGCGACGACAGCGTCAGCGTCGTTGATGAGTTTTTTCATGCCCCTGAGTCTTCCAGCGCCAAGCCGGCGCGGCCAGCCCCTAGACGGTGAAAGCTTGGCCCGGCCGCAGGTTTTTTGTCTGGCCGTATGCCAGGTTTCGGCGCGGCCTGGTCCGGCTCCGGCCGAGGCGGCGGCTGACGGCCTCGGCTACCCTTGCGTCCCGAGATGAGGAGACACGCGGAAGCCCCGGAGTCGTTGTTCAGCCGCCTTGAGCCTTTGCTGGCCGAGGTCGCCCGGCCCGTCCAATACGTCGGCGGCGAGGCTAACGCCGTCGTCAAACCGTGGTCGCAGGCGGCCGTCCGCTGGTGCCTCATGTACCCGGACGCTTACGAGGTCGGACAGCCCAATCAGGGCCTTGCCGTCCTCTACGAACTCCTCAACGAGCAAGAAGACATCTTGGCTGAGCGCTCCTTCGCCGTCTGGCCCGATCTTGCCCGCCTGCTGCGGCAGCACGGCCTGCCGCAGTTCAGCCTCGAATCGCACCGGCCCGTTAAGGCATACGACTTCCTCGGCGTTTCCCTTGGCTCCGAACTCGGCTACACGAATTTTCTAGAAGCGCTCGACCTGGCAGGGATACCGCTGCAGGCGGCCAGCCGGACCGACGATGACCCTTTCGTCGTCGTCGGCGGGCACGTCGCGGCCAACCCGGAGCCCATCGCCGACTACATCGACGTGGCCGTGCTCGGGGACGGTGAGAAGGCGGTCCTCGACCTCAGCCGGGCCTTCGCCGACTGGCAGGCGGCGGGCCGGCCGGACGGGCGGACCGGCCTGCTCGACGTGTTGGCGCGGACGGGGCAGATGTACGTGCCGCAGTTCTACGACGTCTCCTACCTTGGCGACGGCCGTATCGCTTCTGTCACCCCCAACCGGCCCTCCGCGCCGCCCCGCGTCCACAAGTACACATTGTCGAACCTCGATGCCTGGGCCTACCCGGCGCGGCCCCTCGTGCCCTTGGCCGAGACCGTCCACGAACGTTATTCCGTCGAGATCTTCCGCGGCTGCACACGGGGCTGCCGGTTTTGCCAGGCCGGAATGATCACACGGCCGGTCCGCGAACGCAGCCTTGACGTCATCGGCCAGATGGCCGAGCAGGGGCTGGCCGCGACCGGCTACGAAGAGGTCGGGCTGCTCAGCTTGTCGAGCGCCGACCATTCGGAGATCGGCCCGCTGACCCGTTCCCTGGCCGACCGTTTCGATTCTACAAATGTTTCTTTGTCGCTGCCATCGACCCGTGTCGACGCCTTCAACATCGACTTGGCCGGCGAACTGTCCCGCAACGGCCGCCGCTCTGGTCTGACCTTCGCCCCCGAAGGCGGCTCAGAGCGGCTGCGCCGTGTCATCAACAAGAACGTCAGCGAGGACGATCTCATAGCGACGGTCAAGGCGGCCTTCCAGGCAGGCTGGCGCCAGATCAAGCTTTATTTCATGTGCGGCCTGCCGACCGAGTCCGACGACGACGTTTTGGCCATCGCGGACCTCGCCTTCCGAGTCATCGAGACGGGCCGGCAGGAGACAGGGCGGCGCGACATCGGCTGCACGGTGTCCATCGGCGGTTTTGTCCCCAAGCCCCACACGCCTTTCCAGTGGGCCCCTCAAGCCTCCGCCGACCAGGTCAACCGGCGCCTGCGTCTGCTCAAGGAAGCGGTTCGCCAAGACAAGCGCTGTGGCCAAGCTGTCAAGGTCCGCTACCACGACGGCCGCCCTGGCCTTGTCGAGGGGCTGTTGGCGCGGGGCGATCGGCGGGTCGGGCGGGTCGTGGAGGCGGTTTGGCGCTCCGGCGGCCGTTTCGACGGCTGGAGCGAGCATTTCTCCTTTGAGCGCTGGACCGCTTGCGCCGAAGCCGAGTTGGCCGGCCAGGGTCTCAGTCTCGACTGGTACACAGTCCGTCAGCGTGACCGCTCTGAGGTCCTGCCCTGGGACCACCTCGATGTCGGCCTCGACCGCGACTGGCTCTGGGACGACTGGCAAGACGCCGCCGCCGAAGTGGAGGTCCCAGACTGCCGCTGGGAAGGCTGTTCCGACTGCGGCGTTTGCCCTGGTTTGGGCACGTGTGTCGAAATCGGGCCGAGCGGCCGTCCGCTCGCGCCCCCGCGCCTGCCGCTCGTGTCGGCGAAGTCAGGCGTGGCCGTCCGGTCGGCCGGAGGGCCAGCCGGGGAAGGCAAAGACGCGGCTAGCCTGGCGGCGGGGGAAAGCGCGCCGGCCGCCAGGCCGGACCCGGCAGGAGGGAGGACCCGGCAAGAGGCGCCAAAGCCTAGGGCGCAGCCGCCCCAGCAGCCACCGCCCGTACAGCGGCTGGTCCTCCGCTACGCCAAGCGTGGCCGCGCCCGCTTTGCCTCCCACCGAGACTTCGCCCGCGCTTTCGAACGGGCGCTCCGGCGGGCTTTTCTGCCCATGGCCTATTCCTCTGGCTTCAATCCCCATCCCCGCATTTCCTGGGCCAATCCGGCCCCGACAGGGGCGGAGTCAGAAGCTGAATACGTCGAGATCGGCTTGGCCGACCGGATCTCCCCGGCGGTAGCGGCAGCGGCTCTCAACCAGGTTTTGCCGGCCGGTTTCGCCGTCTTGGCCGCCGTGCCGTCGCCCGGTGGCGCCTGGACGACACCGCTGACGGCCTCTGAATGGGAGATCGGCCTTGGTCCGGTTCCGACGGCTGCCTTGGCCTCGGCCCTTGGTCGTTTTCTGGCCGCCGCCGAGGCCCGCGTTTCCCGGCTGACGAAGAATGGCGAGCGTGTGTTCGACGCCCGCGCGGCTGTCGCAGCGGCGACCCTGGGCGCCGGCCCGGGGGAAGCCATCTCGTCCGCTCTGCCGCCGGCGGCTGGGCGGGCCGAAGAGCCGTCGCCGGACCAGTCCGGCGGTGACGGGTTTTCCGTGCTCCGGCCCGCCGGCTTTGGAAAGGAAGATGCGGACAGGCCGTTTTGGCAGAGCCAGGATGAAGCGGAAACGCGTTCCGCGCAGGGGCGGAGACGCGGCGGCGAGAGCGCTGCGTCGTCGTCACTGTGGTTGGCGCTGCGTCACAGCGAGCCGCTTGTCCGCCCCGATGACGTCGTCACCGCCTTGCGCCTGCTCGAACCGGCTCTCGCCGTCGGTCCGCCCGCTCGTCTGCGCCGCCTTGTCCAAGGTCCTTTGGGAGCCGGTGGACGGGTTGAAGACCCCTTTGGCGCTTAGCGCTCCAGGCGGCGGTTCGTTTTCAGATTGGCCGCTCAAGCGTTTCCGGCCGCCGTCTCGCCGCGGCTGGGGTTTTGCGCGGGGGAGCGGGTGAAGACAGCGTTGGGAAACCAGTGCCTTGCCGGGGCTGGGACTTTGGGGCGCTTGCGCTTCGGCGACGACCAGGTTTCCCCCTCCTGTCGTGCCTAGAGCGCCGTCCGAGGGGCTGTCGTTTCGGCTTCGGCGGTGGACTTGCCGAAGGGACCGCCTACGCGTCGTCCGAGGGGCTGCCGCTTCGGCTCACCTCTTTCCATCTTGTCGTGCCTGAGGCTCCGGCGGCCCGGCAGCTGCGCGAAGGCGCCGATCCGTTCCCGTCCTGTCATGCCGGGGGCTCCGTTGCCGGGGCGCGGGGCGGGACGGCCGGCGGTTTCCCATCCTGGCGTGTCGAGGACTCTGCCGTTTGGCGATTGTCCGGGCCGGCGTGGCCTCTTCTCATCCTGGCGCGTCGGGGACTCCGGCTTTACGGCAATCTACGGGTCGGGCCGGAGCGGGCTGTGTCGCGTAATCCGGCCGGGTGATGAGCCATATGTCATACTGAGCGGCAGGTGAGAGCCGCGGTCCCGTGGTTCTCGTCCGACGCGTCGAGCTCTTGGATTAGCCGCGGCGCCCTTGATGGGCGACCGCGGCAGCCAGACGCCAGCGAGTCGGGCTCAGCCGCAGATTTCATGCGCGAGCGGGCTGCCCCGCCGCCACCGCGATTCCGGTCCTGCGACCGGTGAAGGAGCGCACATGCTCGATCAAGAAAACAACGTCACAGTCAGCGCCAATGATGCGCCGGAGGCGGCCGCCCCGCCTGTCCGCCGTCGTTCGGCGCGGGCTGCGAAAACTGAAAAGGACTCTGCCGAGCCGGCAAACATCCCCGCTGACGCGACGGCGCCACAGGCGGCTGCGACCATGTCACGCCAAACCAGCCGCCGCCGCGCTGCTGCCAGCGCGGTTGCCGAGCCGGCGCCGCTGGAAACGCCGTCCGAGGCTCCCGAGGTCCCCAAAGCCGCTGCGACAGCCCAGACGCGCCGATCCGGCCGTAGCCGTCGCGCCGCAACCGCCGAAAGCGGAGAGACGGCGGCCGATGCTGCGGCGGAGGCGGCGCCGGCGAGCCCGCCCGCCCAAGCCGCCGCCGCTTACGGGGATGAGATTTCGCCCGCGGCCGAGGAACCGGCTCCCCGCCGCCGGGCCCGCCGTTCCGCCGCCGCCAGCCCGGCGGAGAATCCTGCCGTCTTAGACGCCCACCCGGTTCTTCCCGACTCGCCCGCCGACGCCGCCACGGCCGCCGAGCCGTCCGCTGCTTCCGCTTCGCCGGCGCCCGTCCTCCAGCCCGCCGCTCCGGCTCGGCGTTCCCGCCGCGCCGCCGCTGCTCGCACGGGAAGCGTCGCCGCCGAGACCGCCGCTCAAAGCGAGGCTGACCCCGTTCCCGTGGTTCTTGAAGCGGAAACGCCCGCCGCCGCGCCTGTGGCCGATTTTGCCGCCCCCGCGCCTGTTTCGCTGCCCGAAGCGCCGGCCGCGGACACAGGATCGCAAGCCGCGGACACGAGACCGCAAGCCGTGGACACGGTGTCACCGGACCCAGACTCAGACGCGGCCGCTCCTGCTCTGCCGCTTTCTCCAGATAGCGTTCCGACGGCCAAGCAGGCGGCGGAACCGCGCGGCGCCCGCCGCCGTCTCCGCAACCGCGCTAGCGCGGCCGTGGACGACGAGCCGCCTCTCGAGAACCCCTGGCCGACCGGCGACGCCGATCCGATAGCCGCCGCCCTCGACGAACTCAGCCAGGCTCGCCGCCGCCAGGACCGGGACCGGCCAGTCCCGCCCGTCGCGGAATCGCTCAGCGATCTCGCCGCCGCCATCGCCCAGGAGTCCGAGTCCGGCCCTATCGGCGAAAGCCTCGACGTGGACGACCTTGACGCCGGGTCCGGCGAAAACCGCCGCCGCCGTCGTCGTCGGGGCGGCCGCCGCCATCGCAAGGGCGCAGGCGATGAAGACGCCGCCGAGGCTGGCGACGGCGAAACTGCCCCTGATGTCTCTGACGCCCCTGAGGCCGCCGAGGACGAGGGCGAGAGCGATGGCCACAGGCGCCGTCGGCGCCGCCGCCGGGGCGAGGAGACCTCGTCCGACGACGAGACAGGTGACGGCGAACGGGTCCGGGAACCGCGTTCTCAGCGTTCCGCCAACGAGGTCACCGGCATCACCGGCTCGACCCGTCTCGAAGCCAAACGCCAACGCCGCCGCGAAGGCCGGGCCGCCAGCCGCCGCCGCGCGCCAGTCATCTCAGAAGCCGAGTTTCTAGCCCGCCGCGAGTCGGTCGCCCGGACCATGGTGATCCGCCAAGGCGAGGATTACTCCCAGATCGCCGTCCTCGAAGATGGCATCTTGGTCGAACACTACGTCGACAGAGCCGAGGCGACCTCGCTGATCGGCAACATTTATCTCGGTCGCGTCCAGAATGTCCTTCCCTCGATGGAGGCTGTTTTCTTCGACATCGGCCGGGGCCGTAACGCTGTTTTGTTCGCCGGCGAGGTCGATTGGGACGCCTTCGGGGTCCAGGGCCAAAACCGCCGCGTCGAGGAGATTTTCAGCTCCGGCCAATCTGTCCTCGTCCAGGTGACGAAGGACCCGGTCGGCGCCAAGGGCGCCCGTCTCACCTCGCACGTTTCGATCCCGGGCCGCTACGTCGTCTACGCTCCTGGCGGCCACCTGTCCGGCATTTCCCGCAAGCTGGCCGACACCGAGCGCAACCGCCTTAAAAGCATTCTCGACGACCTTGTCGGCGCTGAGGCTTCGGTCATCGTCCGGACGGCCGCGGAAGGCGCCTCGACGGACGAGTTGGTCCACGACATCAACCGCCTCAAGGCCCAGTGGGAGGTCATTGAGCGGAAGGCGGCCAAGAGTTCAGCCCCCCAGTTGCTCTACAGCGAGCCCGATCTGACGATGCGGATCGTCCGCGACCTTTTCACCGAGGACTTCGCGGAATTGATCGTCGACGGCGGCGGCGGGCTGACGGACGCCTACGAAACTGTCCAGGCCTACCTCAAGCATGTCGCCCCTCAGCTGGCGGACCGGACGCGGCGCTGGGACCGCGGGCAAGGCGACCTCTTCGCCTTCTACCGCCTCGACGAGCAGATCGCCAAGGCCCTCGACAGGAAGGTCCATTTGCCGTCAGGCGGCACTTTGATCATCGACCGGACGGAGGCGATGACGGTCATCGACGTCAACACGGGCAAGTTCACCGGCTCGGGCGGCACCTTGGAGGCGACCGTGACGTCGAACAACTTGGAGGCGGCCGAGGAGATCGTCCGGCAGCTGCGTTTGCGCGACGTCGGCGGCATCATCGTCATTGACTTCATCGACATGGTCCTGCCGGCCAACCGGGATCTCTTGCTGCGCCGCCTGGTCGAGTGCCTGGGCCGTGACCGGACGCGCCACCAGGTCTCCGAGGTGACCTCGCTGGGGCTCGTCCAGATGACTCGCAAACGGGTCGGGACGGGCTTGGCGGAGGCTTTCACGCGGCCCTGCGAGCAATGCGGTGGCCTTGGCTACCACCGCGTGTCCGAGCCCATCGACAACCCGACCCCGCCTGACGGCGGCGAACGCCAGCGCGGCCGCGGCCGTCATTGAAACCGCCAGGCCAGGAAAATTGATTGGCGTTTGCCGGCTGCCAGGGGATCGCGTAGGATGAGCCGTCGGCGTCGAGCGCGGCCAGATCGCGCTGCGCGCGTGGCATCCCCCGCGGGAACCCAGTTCAAGGACGCGGGCTGGCTGCCAAGAGCTATGAGACGAGAGTGAGTCAAGCGTGTACGCGATTGTGCGAAGCGGCGGTCGGCAGCATAAGGTCGCCGAAGGCGATGTCTTGGAGATCGACAAGTTGGAAGCCGGGGTCGGCGATTCGATTTCCTTGGCCCCGATCCTCCTGGTCGACGGCGAGAAGGTGACATCGGACGCCAAGGGGCTCGCCGCCGTCAGCGTGACAGCCGAGGTGCTGGCCGAAACCAAGGGCCCCAAGATCCGCATCATCAAGTTCAAGAACAAGTCAGGTTATAAGAAGCGCCAAGGCCACCGCCAGCGCTACACCCAGGTCAAGATCACCGGGATCCAGTGAGGCGAGGCTGACATGGCACATAAAAAGGGCGCGTCAAGTTCTAGGAATGGCCGCGATTCCAATTCGCAGCGGCTCGGCGTAAAGCGCTACGGCGGTGAGCAGGTCGGCCCCGGCGACATCATCGTCCGCCAGCGTGGCACCCACTTCCATCCCGGCGCCAACGTCGGCCGTGGCGGCGATGACACGTTGTTCGCCTTGGCGGACGGCCAGGTCGAGTTCGCCGCCAAGCGTGGACGCCGGGTTGTCAATGTGACCTTGGCGGAGTGACCGCTCGCAGAGCAAACAGAGCAAACGCCATGGGCGGCCCGTTGCGGCCGCCCATACGCGTTTCCGGCCAGGGAAAGAACTGACATGCCCATCCCTTCCTTCGTGGACACCGTCACCCTTCAGGTCACAGGAGGCCGCGGCGGCCATGGCTGCGCCTCGGTCAAGCGGGAGAAATTCAAGCCTTTGGGCGGCCCCGACGGCGGCAATGGCGGCAATGGCGGTTCTGTTATTTTGCGGGTCGACCCGTCTGTCACAACCCTGGTCGATTATCACCGCCACGCCCACCGCAAGGCCGGCCACGGCCAACCCGGCAAGGGAAATTATCAAGATGGCGGCAACGGGTCCGACCTCGTGTTGGCCGTGCCCGACGGCACGGTCGTAGTCGACGTCAGCACGGGCGCGGTCTTGGCCGACCTCGTCGGCAGCGGGGCCGAGTTGACCGTCGCGGCGGGCGGGCGTGGCGGCCTCGGCAACGAAGCCCTGGCGACGGCGGCCCGTAAAGCTCCGGGTTTCGCTCTTCTAGGCGAGGACGGCGAGGACCGCCGCATCCGCCTTGAGCTCAAGATCTTGGCCGACATCGGCCTTGTCGGCTTCCCCAGCGCCGGGAAATCCTCGCTGATCGCCGCCATCTCGCGGGCCCGGCCCGAGATCGCTGACTATCCCTTCACGACTCTCGTGCCCAACCTCGGCGTCGTCCGGGCGGGAGATTTTGTCTTCACGGCCGCCGACGTGCCAGGCCTCATCCCCGGGGCCGCCGAGGGCCGCGGCCTCGGCCACGACTTCCTCCGCCACATCGAACGTTGTCAGGGGATCGTCCACGTCATCGACTGCGCGACTTGGGAGCCGGGGCGTGATCCGTCAGGCGACCTCGACGCCCTCGAAGCCGAGTTGGCGGCTTACGGCGGCCTGGAAGACCGGCCTCGGCTCGTCGTCCTCAACAAGGTCGATATCCCCGACGCCCGCGACTTGGCCGACATCGTCTTGCCCGACTTGAGGGAGCGGGGCCTTGACGTCTACCTGGTTTCAACCAAGACCGGCGAGGGCCTTAAAAAACTTGTCTTTGCTATGGCGCAGCTTGTGGCGGAACACCGGGCCGTTCAGCCGCCTCCCGCGCCGGCCCGGATCGCCTTGGCGCCGCCGGCCGCCGACGGCCCGGACTTCACAGTCAGGCAGGAGAAAGACGACGCCGGCCAGCCGATCTGGCGTGTCCGCGGCAGCAAACCCGAACGGTGGGTCAAGCAAACTGATTTCGCCAACGGGGAAGCGGTCGGCTATCTGGCTGACCGGCTCAACCGCCTCGGCGTCGAGAGCGAATTGCTGGCTCTTGGCGCGGGGCCAGGCGACACCGTCGCCATCGGCGGCGCCGACGCGGTCCTGTTCGATTTCGCTCCCCAGGTCGACATCGGCGCTGAGCTGTTGAGCCGCCGGGGCGACGACAACCGGCTCCAGCAGTTGCGTCCGGCCGCCCGGCGGCGGCGGGCCAAAGACGCGGAGTTCCAGGCTCGCCGGGAGGCGGAACGAGCCGTCGGGCAAGCTTTGGACGGCTACGACCCCGGCCTGTCGGAGGGCGAAGCAGACGAGGCGGAGCCTGACGGATGAACCAGAAGAGCGGACAACCAGACGCTGTCGGCTTAGGGCCGTCGGACGGCTCTAAGGCTGCATCTGGCAACCCGGCCCGGCCTCGTGTCGCCGCTGCCCGCCGCGTCGTCGTCAAGGTCGGCTCCAGTTCTCTGACCACTCCTAGCCACCGTATCGACCCTGGCCGGGTCGAGGCTCTCGTCGACGCCTTAGCCGCCGCTCAGTTGTCAGGCCGCCAGATCGTCCTCGTTTCCTCTGGCGCCATCGCCGCCGGACTCGGGCCGCTCGGTTTGACGAGCCGCCCGCGCGACTTGGCCAGCCAGCAAGCGGCCGCCTCCGTCGGGCAAGGTCTTTTGATGGAGCGTTACGCCGGTCATTTCGCCGCCCACGGCCTGATCGCAGGACAGGTCTTGTTGACGGTGGACGACACCACCCAACACAGCACCTACGGCAATGTCTGGCGCACCTTTGACCGTTTGCTGGAATTCGGCGCCATCCCTGTCGTAAACGAGAACGACACGGTCGCCACACACGAGATCCGCTTCGGCGACAATGACCGCTTGGCCGCTTTGGTGGCCGAGCTGGTCCGGGCCGACGCGCTGGTTTTATTGTCGGACGTGGACGGTCTTTACACGGCGCCGCCCGGCGCTCCGGACGCCCGCCTCGTGCCCGAGGTGAGTTCCTTTGACGACCTGGACGACCTGGCGGCGCGGTCGGCCGGCCGTTCCCAGTCCGATGTCGGCACCGGCGGCATGGCGACGAAACTGGCCTCGGCCCGGATCGCCTTAGGCGGTGGCATTCCAGTTGTTTTGGCCCGCGGCGACCAGGTTGGCCCGGCTTTGGCGGGCGAGGCCGTCGGGACCTATTTCCTGGCCTCGGCCGACCGTCGCCCGGCCCGGCTGGCCTGGCTGGCTGGCGCCTCCCGGGTGGCTGGCGAACTGGTCCTCGACGTTGGCGCCATACGCGCCGTCACGACGACGGCGGCCTCGGTCTTGCCGGCTGGCGTGCTGGCCGTCCGGGGTCGTTTCGAAGCCGGGGACGTCGTCCGGCTGGTTGACGAGGCGGGGCAGTCCTACGGCCGCGGCATCGTCAATTACGACGCGGACGTGTTGCCGACGCTGCTCGGCCAGGGCACCCAAGAATTGGCCCGCCGCCTGGGGCCGCGCTTCTCCCGCGTTGTCGTCCACCGCGATCAGATGGTGATCCGAAGCGGCCGCCCGAGACCGCCTCGCGCTTAACCCGGCCGGCTCTGCCGCTCGGCCGTCCTGTGCCCAAACAGAGCCCGAGGCGTCATCGTCACCGGCCCTTGGAAAACCGCTGATTTCCCCCGGTCATTCTGTGTTCAGACAGGGCCGAGGCGCCCGTGTGAAAAGCGCCTCTCAGACTCAAGCGCCCGCGCCCAATCGGGACGCTTTCCCCGAACGGGACTCTCTCGCCCACGAGGGCCACGTCGACACTACGGCCGTGATCCGCGCCCAGCGCCATGTCCGCTCTCGCCCACGAGGGCCACGCCGACACGTGAACGTCCTCCCGCCCCCAGGCTGGTACTCCGCTCTCGCCCACGAGGGCCACGCCGACACCCCGTTGGCCGAGTTGCGGGCCGCCGCGGGACTTCCTCGCCCACGAGGGCCAAGCTCGTGAAGACCAAAGCCAAGGCCATGCCGAGGGGGGACTCCCTCGCCCACGAGGGCCAAGCTTCCCCGTCGGCGATCTGAGCCAGCAAAGACTTGGGACTCCCTCGCCCACGAGGGCCAAGCGCTCACGCCCAACTGAGACGCTTCACCTTACGGTTTGAACGCTCTGAACCTACGTCCGGTTGCTTTGCGCCCAAGCCGATTCCCGGTTCCGGTCCCGGCGGCGCCTGCCCGGGCTGGCGCTTCGCTTGGCTTGGGACTTGGCTTCCCTAGGTACCATCCCCTCTCGGGCCTGCTGAAACTCGGCCTTAACCAGAAAAGCAATGTTAATTGGTATTTGCGGTTCGTGGTGATTCACAACCAGGAGGCGAGTCGGAGCGTGGGCGTGCAGGTTTTGGGTTGGTGTGCGGCGGCGGCGGGTTCTTGCACGGCTCTGCCTCAGCTGTGGCGGATTCACAGGACGCGGCGGACGACGGGCGTGGCGCTGCCTCTTTGGCAAATGACACTTTGCACGGGCATCGCTTGGGCGCTCCACGGGGCACACGGCGGCCGTATGCAGATGATCAGTTCCAACCTCGTCGTCGTCGCGGCCGCTTTGGCCGTCCTGATCAGCGTCCAACGGCAGCGGCGGCTCAGCCGGAGCCGTGTTTTCGGCCCGCCCAGCCTGGCCGGTTTGGCCCTCGGCTTGGCCGACGCCGGCCTGCCGGGCTTCGTCTTCGGCCTGCTTTGCCTGGCTCCGGCCGTGATGGGCCAGGCCGTCCAGTCCCGCAGCTTGCTGCGGCAGCCGGACATCCAGGGCGTTTCCGCCGGCTACCTCTTGACCAATCTCTTCGTCCAGATCCTTTGGCTGCGCTGGAGCTTCCTGGCCGTTGACAGCGCCACCACCTGGTGCGCCGCCGCCACGGCTTGCGCCATCGCCGCCAACGTGGCTCTCTACGTCAGCCGACGCGCCGGCTGGCTCTCTGTTCCGGCCATCGTCTGAAGGCGCCGGCGTCAGAGCGCTGTCCAGCCAGATTGGCGCCAGGCCTCCCGGCCGCTGGCCGGAGGGCTGTCCCTGGGCAATGGGACCTCGTTCCAGCGCGATCGCTCCCGGCCGCTGGCCGGGGGGCTGGCCGCCCGCTTTGGCCGCGCTTCCCGCAGCGGCCCACTACGATGGCGGGCATGCATTCTCCCGTCGCGGCGACCGAGCAAGGGTTGCTCCGCGATCCCACTGTCAAGCGCCTCCGGCTAGGGGTCATGGGCGGCACCTTCGACCCTGTCCACCACGGCCACTTGATCGCCGCCTCGGAGGTGGCGGCGCGTTTCGGACTGCACGAAGTCGCCTTCGTCCCCACCGGAACGCCTTGGCAAAAAAGCCATCGGCAAGTTTCGGCGGCTGAAGACCGCTATCTCATGACAGTCATCGCGACGGCCTCCAACCCCCGCTTTTCCGTCAGCCGAGTCGACATCGACCGGGGCGGCGACACTTACACCGTCGACACCCTGCGCGACCTGAGCAGCATCCGTGGGGCCGACACTGACCTTTTCTTCATCACCGGCGCCGACGCTCTTTCCCAGGTTCTTTCCTGGCGGGGGGCGGCCGACCTGTTCGACCTAGCCCACTTCGTCGGCGTTTCCCGGCCGGGCGCGCGCATCGACCCGGCGACCTTAGGACAGTTGCCTAAAGACAAGGTGGCATTGCTCGAAGTGCCGGCCCTGGCGATCTCGTCGACCGACTGCCGGCGCCGGGTCCGGGAGGGTTTGCCGATCTGGTATCTGGTGCCCGACGGCATCGTCCAGTACATTAGCAAGCGTGGTTTGTATCGCGAGCAGGAAGCGGTGGCGTGAAGACGGTCTTGGCGAAGGAGGCGCTCACCGAGGTCGCGGCCAGCGCCGTTTTAGGTCCTGGCGCCAGCGCCCAGGCCTTGGCCCGGGTCCGGTCGGCGGCGGCAGCGGCCGCCGGCAAATTGGGCCAGGACATCGTCGCCTTCGACGTCTCCGGCCGCCTGTCTGTGACTGACGTCTTCCTCATCGTGACGGGCGCGGTCGGACGCCAGGCCGCAGCTATCGTCGACGCCGTCGAAGAGCGCCTACGGTCCGAGGGCGCCAAGCCGATCGCCTGTGAAGGCGCGCAGCAGTCCCGTTGGACGCTGCTCGACTTCGGCGATCTCGTCGTCCACGTCCAGTTGCCCGAAGTGCGGACTCTCTTCGCCCTAGAGCGCCTGTGGGGCGACTGTCCCCGTATCGACTTGGAGTTGCCGGCGCCGGCGGCGGCCGTTGACGGCTAGAACGGGGGCGGGGAATGCGTTTAGGCAGCCGCGGCTGCCGGCAGGACAGCCGCGGCTGAGACTGGCCTTGTCGAGCCGACCGGCCAAAGAGGCCGTGATCCCGGACGCCTACGGGAGCCGCCAGCGGGGGATCGAGCGCTCCGGCTAAGGAAGCCAGGATTGTCAGGGCGCTCGCGTCTGGGACCGCCTTGACGCCGCTCCGAAGATGTTGCGGCGGCCGTTGCGGCCCGCGGCTGTGACTAGGCGCGATTGGCGTCTTTGCAGCGGCAGAAACTTTTGGCGCGAGAGCTGGATTCTCCCTTCGGGTCTTCAGCGAAGCGGAACACCGCTTGGACCGCTAAAAAATATTTTGATTGCCAGATGAGTTTGCCTAGGAGCCTTAAGTTTTCATCTCGGGCGCCCCGTGCTGCACCGGCGCGGCGAAGCCTACTCGTAGGCGCTCTCCTTTGACAGATGTGATTGTCTAGTTGTCATCGTATTGCTTGCTCGACTAGGCAACCGTAATCGTCAAAAGCTGGCTGCTCGGCTTGCGAGCAGCCAGCGTCTGGGCTTGCTAAGCTTGGCCCCGTCTCTCGGGAACCAGGCGCCCTCCGTGTCTGGGACAGACCATCATGAAAGGACTCCCATGAGGATTGTCCGGCCTCCCGCGCGGGCCTACCTGCGCCGCCGGTTGACCTTCGTCGTGGCGCTGTTGTCCAGCCTGCTCGTCGGCCTTGCTGTTTGGCAAGGCGGAGGGCTCGCCAGCGCCGTCACTGTCGAAGCAGCCTCCATCCAAACTCCAACGGTCGTCGTCGCCGGCAATCAGCCGGTCGCAACCGGCGAAATGCTACGAGCCGGCTACGGCGGCTGCCTGCCAAGCTGCGGCGTCATCTCCTATCAGTGGCTCCGGGACGGCAGCCCCATCGCCGCCGCTGCAAACAGCGATTACATCCTTGTGGCCGCCGACGTCGGCCACGCCATCAGCGTCCGCGTCACCAACACCGTCGCCGGTTACGACCCGGGCAGCGCCGACAGCGTCGCCGTGACACCGGCCAAGGGCACTTTTTACATGGCTGACTTAGTGTTTTACTCAGCTGCCCCGGGCGACTGCACCGCGCAGTCGTGCCCTCAGGTGACCAGCCGCAAAGTCGGCCAGCAGGTCGGCGGCCAACTGGGCACGCGCGGCGGCTCGTACGACAATCAGACTCCCGCCGCCTTGACTTGGCAGTGGTATCGTGACGGCAGCCTCATCGCCGGCGCTGTAAAGCAGACCTACCAGTTGCTGGGGGCTGATTTCGGCCACGTCGTCACCGTCCAGGTGACTTCCCACGCCGATGGCTACAACGAGGCCAGCCTGACATCCCCGTCTTTGACAGTGGAGCCAGGCGACCTTTCCATCGACCAGGTCACCCTCCCCGACACCGTGAGGTATCTCGAGGGTTTCCAGACCAGCTACCAGCCTCGCTACATCGACACGGGGGAGACGCCGACGGCGACTTTCCAGTGGTATCGCGACGGCGTAGCCATCCCCGGCGCGACGACCCAGAACAGGTCGGTCGCAAGCGAGGACATCGGCCATCAGCTGACGCTCGCCGTCACCTTGACGATGCCGGGTTACACCACCGCCTCCGGGACTTCGAATCCCATGACGGTGGCAGAGGCAGGGGACCAAAACCTCTATCTGCGCGACGTGAAGATCGCGGACACCGCGGCGCCGGGCGACACGATTGACAAGATCGGGCTGAGCAGCCGGTTGCCGGATAATGCCACCTTGTCTTACCAGTGGTATCGCGATGGCAAACCCATCACCGGCGCCACGGACAAGACGTACACCTTCGTCCAAGCCGATCTCGGCCACACCGTGAAGGTGACGGTGACCGCCCACATCCCCGGCCTCGACGACATCGCGGCGACGTCTAACGACTGCGTCGTCGGCGGCGAGCTTTCCATTGCCGATTTCCGGATCGAACTCGCCAGCGGCGTTTCGGGAGCCCCCCGGACAGGCGTTACGGTGGCGGCGGCCTTCAGCTACGCGCCGGCAGAAGGCCTTCAGTTTGACTACCAGTGGTTCCGAAACGGCGCCGCCATCGACGGAGCGACCGCTCAGTCGTACCAGTTGAAGCCAGACGACGTGGGGCAATCCATCACGGTCCGGAGCGTCCTCAGCGCGCCGGGCTATGACGACAAGGCCGCCACTTCGCCCGCCGTGGTCCCCGTGAAGGGCGACATCTCCCTCGGGGCACCGGTCCTGTTGGCTCCGATCAACGTCGGCACGAACGCCACAGCCGGCTCCCCGGCCGCTGAATGGTACGGCGCGGAGACGCCTCAGCCGACCTACACCTGGCAGTGGTATCGCGACGGCGCCGCCATCGGCGGGGCGACCGACCGGACCTACACGGCCGTCGAAGCTGACCGTGGCCACACACTGTCGGTTGCGGCGACGGCTCATCTGGCCGGTTACAACGACGCTACTCAACGGTCGGCTGGGGTCACGGTGACCTCGTGGTCCGCCGACCTGACAATGGCTACCATCCCCGGAACGTCTGACGTTGACATGACGGCCGTCGTCTCTGGCTTGCCGGCCGGGGCGACCGTCGCCTACCAATGGTTGAAGAACGGCGCCGAGATCCCCGGCGGCACAGCGGCGACCCAGCGTTTGAGCAACGACGGCGCCCATCCGCAGTACAGCGTCCGGGTGACCGTGACGACTGCGGACGGCGCCAGCGCCTCCCAGTCGCTCACCGTCTCGCCTTACGGGTCGCCCACCCTGGGCGAGTTGATCTCCCGCATCGTCGACATGCTGCGCCGGATCATCGACATGTTGTCCCACCTGTTCGGCTAATCCCGGACCCTTCTCAATGAAGGCCCCGGCCTTGGGCTCGTTCGCGGGCCCGGACCGGGGCCTTCGCCCTTGGCAAGGCCTACGGCAAGCCTGAATGAACCGGGGCCGGGAGTTTGGCTGCGGTCAGAGACTTGGGTAGTATGAGGCGTCGCCGCGAGAGCGGCACGGGGCTATGGCGCAGTTGGTAGCGCGCTTCCATGGCATGGAAGAGGCCACGGGTTCGAATCCCGTTAGCTCCACCATAGGTCGCTTACTCGAAACATTGACCCGTCCAGGTCGTCTGTCGTGGACGGGTTGTCTGCCAGGGCGGCGGGGTGTATCTGCTTGTTGCGTTGCCAGTAGCCTGCTTGGAGCCGGCATGCGGGGTCCAAGATGGTGACGTAGGTGCCGGTGTACTGGGTGGCGATCTGATGGTCTTCGATCAGGGTGAACCGGGTGAAGAAGGCTTGGTTGACCTGCCTTTTCTGGGTGTCGTCGCAGGTGGAATACAGTTTGTGGCAGTTAGCAGCCAGGTTGAGGTAGGCCCGGACCCGCAGACGGGCGTCGACCCTCCCGGCTTTGAACGCTTCCAAGCGTTCAGTGATATAAGCTAGTTGAGCTGCGACCCGGCCTTGTTCTTTCTTCAACGCGGCTGGGGTGATCATGTCGTCGTAGAACATTTGGATCAGTTTCAGTTCAGCGTCCTCGAGTTTGGTTTTCTGGGATTCAAGGGCACGCTTCTCAGTATTGGCGTGGCGTTCAGACTCGGCCAACACGTCACCAATCAGGCCTTCTAGCGCTTCAGCGACCTGGAGTGTTTCCGATAAAGTGGACACTCGCTATGCCGTGAGTTGGTCTATATGCGTGTATCCTAGCTCATACTCCTCGATCGTCAAATACCCTAGGTAAGAGTGTTTCCTAGTCCGGTTATAATGCCTC